>NZ_JBFBAE010000010.1:0-313554 GCF_040689465.1 Amycolatopsis sp. NPDC051373
GTGGCCGACGAGGGCCGCGGCGTCGTGCTCTACATCCGCGGCCACGAGGGCCGCGGCATCGGGCTGCTGCACAAGCTGCAGGCCTACCAGCTGCAGGATGCCGGCGCGGACACCGTCGACGCGAACCTCGCGCTCGGCGTCCCGGCCGACGCCCGCGACTACGGCACCGGCGCGCAGATCTTGTGCGACCTCGGCGTGCGGTCGATGCGGCTGCTCACGAACAACCCGGCCAAGCGCGTCGGTCTCGAGGGGTACGGCCTGCGGGTCACCGGCCGCGTGCCGCTGCCCATCTCGCCCAACCCCGAGAACCTGCGGTACCTGCGCACCAAGCGCGACCGCATGGGGCACGACCTCGCGCAGCTGGAGCACTACGAACAGGTGGGTGCCGCCGACCAGGCGGAGAAGGGGACAGCACCCGATGAGCGGTGAGGGACGGCCCGAGTTCGAGCTCGACCTGAGCGACTGCAAGGCGCTGAAGCTCGGCATCGTGGCCACGCGGTGGAACGCGAACATCACCGAAAAGCTCCTGGAGCGGGCGCTGGCGGCCGCGAAGGCGGCCGAGCTCGAGGAGGAGCCGACCGTCGTGCACGTCGCCGGCGCCGTCGAGCTGCCGGTGGTCGCGCAGGCGCTGGCCCGCCACCACGACGCAGTCGTGGCGCTCGGCGTGGTGATCCGGGGCGAGACCCCGCACTTCGACTACGTGTGCGACTCGGTCACCGCCGGTCTCACGCGCGTGGCGCTCGACGAGAGCACGCCCGTCGGCAACGGCGTGCTGACGGTCAACGACGAGCAGCAGGCGCTCGACCGCTCCGGCCTGCCGGGTTCGAAGGAAGACAAGGGCTACGAGGCCACGGTCGCGGCGCTCGACTCCGCCCACGTGCTGCGCGGTCTGCGCCAGCCGTGGACCGAGCGGGGATTCGTGTGAGCCCCGCCGTGAGTGAGCAGCAGGAGACCACGCTGGTGATCCGCCCTCGGCGGGCGCTGGTGATGTGCAGCGTGCTGGCCGTGCTGCTGCTCGCCGTGTTCATCGTCGTGGCGATCCTGCTGCGCAACTCCCACACCGGCGTCGTGTTCGAGAAGTCGGACCAGGTCGCGATGATCGGCATCGGCGTGCTGCTGGCGCTGGGCACGATGCTGTTCGCCAACGCCCGCGTGCGCGCGGACACGACCGGCATCGAGGTCCGCAACGTGATCACGACCCGCCGGTTCCTGTGGAGCGACGTGCTGTCGGTCAGCTTCCCCGACGGCGCTTCGTGGGCCCGGCTGGAGCTGCCCGACGACGAGTACTTCTCCGTGATGGCCGTGCAGGCTGTCGACCGTGATCGCGCGGTCGCCGCCGTGCGCGCGCTGCGCAAGCTGCACAAGGCGGCCACGGGTTCCTGACTCTTCAGACGAGAGAGCCGCCCGGACGTTCGTGGTCCGGGCGGCTTTTTTCGTTGGTGCGTCAGAGATCCAGGTCGACCACGATCGGCGCGTGGTCCGAGGGGCCCTTGCCCTTGCGCGCCTCACGGTCCACATAGGAATCCCGCACGGCCGACGTGAACGGCTTGCTGCCGTAGACGAGGTCGATGCGCATCCCCTTGTTGTTGGGGAAGTTCCCGGCGCGGTAGTCCCAGTAAGTGAACGGGTGGTCGTACTTCAGCGGCCGCGGGAAGACGTCGACAAGGCCGAGGTCGCGCAGCCGGGCCAGCGCCGCGCGCTCGGGCTCGGTGACGTGGGTGGATCCTTCGAACACGGCCCGGTCCCACACGTCCGCGTCGGTGGGCGCGACGTTGAAGTCGCCGAGCACGGCGAACGGCGTGTCGGACAGCGTCGACAGCTCCGTCGCGACTGTCGTCCGCAGGGCTTCGAGCCACTCCAGCTTGTACGCGTAGTGCGGGTTCTCGGGCTCACGTCCGTTGGGCACGTACACCGACCACACGCGCACGCCGCCGCAGGTGGCGCCGACGGCGCGGGCCTCCGACGCGCCGTCGAACTGCGGCTCACCCGTGAGGCCGCGCACGACGTCGGTGATGCCGACGCGCGAGACGATCGCGACGCCGTTCCAGCGGCCGAGCCCGTAGGCGGCGACCTCGTAGCCCAGCGCCCGAACCGGCTCCAGCGGGAAGGCCTCGGTGGTGTTCTTCAGCTCCTGCAGGCACAGCACGTCGGGGCCCGAGTGCTCGAGCCAGTCGAGCACGCGCGGCAGCCGCGGCACGATCGAGTTGACGTTCCAGGTCGCGATCCTCACGACCGCCAGGATAGGGGTGCGTGGCCCGGGGCACCCGGCCACGCACCCCCGCTCGGGTTGTGTCGAATCGGCCTAACTCAAACGCCCGCAGTGCTGCGGATCCACGAGCGACTGGTGGCGACGCTCGCGTAGTTGTTGGTGCCGCGGGTGTTCGTGCCGCTCTGGTTCTGCACGGTCGACGCGACGCCGACCTGCACGCCGTTCGACACCTCGGGCCCGCCCGAGTCGCCCTTCCACGCGGCGCCGTTGATTCCGACGCTCTGGATCGCGCGGCCGCCGTACGCGTCGGTGGAGCGGCCGGTGACCTGCACGTTGGTGACCTTCAGCGCCGAAGCCGGCGGGCCGGTCGGGGTCGTGCGGCCCCAGCCGTAGAGCTGGTTGGTGCTGCCGGTGGCCGGGTCGGCGCTGCCGAGGGCGATCGGCGTGGCGGAGGTGGCCTGCGCGAGGTGCAGGAGGGCGATGTCGCCGTTGGGCGACTCCTCCTCGCGGTCGACGGCGATCTTGGTGCCGCCGAAGAGTGTGTTGGTGCCCACGCGCACGTACATGCCGCTGCCGTCTTCATCGAGGCAGTGCACGGCCGTCATCACCCACCGCGACGCGACGACCGTGCCCGAGCAGTTGAAGCCCTGGAAGTCGCGGCCCGGGGTGTTGACGTAGACCTGCGCGCCCCAGCTCACGGCGGGCGCGGTGCCGCCGCCCACGATGTTCGTCTGCGCGGTGGCGGTGGTGCCGCCGGCCAGGGTCAGCGCGGCCACTGCGGCCGTGGCCGCGCCGGCGAAACGGATGCTTCTCAAGGCGGAGTCCTTTCGGTGGGGACCGGAATAGCCGGGTCTCGGCTGGAACGGACGGTAATCAGCGCGTCACCCGGCCGGGAACCGACGAAGGTCGCGCGTGTCCGAATCACCCGACTTCCGTCGGGTCGAGGGTGCGGTCGGGCCGCTAGCCGGTCACCGGACGGCCGCTGTGCACCGGGGGCTCGCAAAGTTGTCAGGGCCGCGCCATAGGCTGGGTGGGTGGCTGACCCGACCACCTACCGTCCCTCGCCGGGGAGCATCCCGGACGCCCCTGGCGTGTACAAGTTCCGCGACGCCTCGAAGCGGGTCATCTACGTCGGCAAGGCCAAGAGCCTGCGCAGCAGGCTCAACTCCTACTTCGCCGACCTCATGGGCCTGCACCCGCGCACGCGCCAGATGGTCACCACGGCCGCGAGCGTCGAGTGGACCGTGGTCACCACCGAGGTCGAGGCGCTGCAGCTCGAGTACAACTGGATCAAGGAGTTCGACCCGCGGTTCAACGTCCGCTACCGCGACGACAAGAGCTACCCGATGCTCGCGGTCACGTTGAACGAGGAGTTCCCCCGCCTGCACGTGTACCGGGGCGCGCGCAAGAAGGGCGTGCGTTACTTCG
Organism: Amycolatopsis sp. NPDC051373; assembly: GCF_040689465.1. Taxonomy (NCBI): domain Bacteria; kingdom Bacillati; phylum Actinomycetota; class Actinomycetes; order Pseudonocardiales; family Pseudonocardiaceae; genus Amycolatopsis; species Amycolatopsis sp. NPDC051373. The sequence continues at coordinate 3,638 of NZ_JBFBAE010000010.1, forward strand.
GCCCGTACTCCCACGCCTGGGCCATCCGCGAGACGCTCGACCTGCTGCTGCGCGTGTTCCCGGCGCGCACCTGCTCGGCGGGGGTGTTCCGGCGCCACGGCCAGATCGGCCGGCCCTGCCTGCTCGGCTACATCGACAAGTGCTCGGCGCCTTGCGTCGGGCGGGTCAGCGCCGACGAGCACCGCGGGATCGTCGAGGACTTCTGTGATTTTCTTGCCGGCCGCACCGACGCGATGATCCGCCGCCTGGAACGGGAGATGGCCGCCGCGTCGGACGAGCTCGAGTTCGAACGCGCCGCGCGGCTGCGCGACGACCTCGGTGCCCTGCGGCGCGCGATGGAGAAGCAGGCCGTGGTGTTCGGCGACGGCACCGACGCCGACGTGGTCGCCTTCGCCCACGACGAACTGGAAGCGGCCGTGCAGGTGTTCCACGTCCGTGGCGGGCGCGTGCGCGGGCAGCGCGGCTGGATCATCGACAAGGCCGAGGAAATGGCCGTGCCGGATCTGGTCGACCAATTCATCACGCAGTTCTACGGCGAGGAGTCCGACCGCGCGGCGCGCGACGGCCTCGACGCGGGCCCGGTCGTGCCGCGTGAGGTGATCGTGCCCGAGCTGCCGGCCGACGCCGAGGCGCTCGGCGAGTGGCTCTCGGCGATCCGCGGCTCGCGCGTGCGCGTGCGGGTGGCGCAGCGCGGGGACAAGAAGGCGCTGGCCGAAACCGTGGAGCGCAACGCGGGGGAGGCCTTCACCCAGCACAAGCTGCGTCGCGCCGGCGACCTCACCGCGCGCTCGGCGGCGTTGCATGAGCTGCAGGACTTCCTCGCGCTCGACAGCGCGCCGCTGCGCATCGAGTGCATCGACATCAGCCACATCCAGGGCAGCGACGTGGTCGCGTCGCTCGTGGTCTTCGAAGACGGTCTCGCGCGCAAGTCCGAGTACCGCCGGTTCGCGTTGCGCGAGGCCGCGGAAGAGGGCGACGTCGCGTCGATCGCGGAGGTCGTGCGCCGCCGGTTCCACCGCTACCTCAAGGAAACCGCCGAGGACAGCCCGGCCGAGACCGGCGAAATCAGTGGCGAAAGCAGCGCCGAAACGAACGGCGACAGCGCTGCTGACGGCGAGGCGATCGAACCCGCCCGCCCGGGCATCGACCCGGACACGGGCCGCCCGCGCAAATTCGCCTACCCGCCCAACCTGCTCGTGGTCGACGGCGCGGGCCCACAGGCCACGGCGGCGGCCGATGTGCTGGCGGAGCTGGGGATCACCGACATCGCGGTGGTGGGGCTCGCGAAGCGGCTGGAGGAGGTCTGGCTGCCCGCGGACCCCGACCCGGTGATCCTGCCGCGCACGTCCGAAGCGCTGTACCTGTTGCAGCGCCTGCGTGACGAGGCCCACCGGTTCGCCATCCGCTACCACCGGGAGAAGCGGTCCAAGCGGCTGTCGGCGTCCGAATTGGACAGTGTGCCCGGGCTGGGGCAGGCTCGGCGCACCGCGCTGATCAAGCACTTCGGCTCGGTGAAGAAGCTCAAGCAAGCCAGGGTCGAGGAGATCGAGGCGGTGCCCGGCTTCGGCAGGCGCACCGCGGAGGCCGTGGTGGCGGCATTGGCCGGGGAGACCGGTGCCGGCTCGGGAGGGGACAAGGGGTCGTGATCGGAGAAGGAACCATCGTGAGTGCGCAAGAGGACAACCGGGGAACCGGGATGGAGGTCGCCGTCGTCAGCGGCCTCTCGGGAGCGGGCCGCTCCACCGCGGCGAAGTGCCTGGAGGACCTGGGCTGGTTCGTCGTGGACAACCTGCCGCCGGAGCTGATCGCCACCATGGTCGAGCTCGGCGCGCAGGCGCGCGGCGCGATCACCAAGGTGGCTGTGGTGATGGACGTGCGTTCGCGCGCGTTCACTGACGACCTGGCCTCGGTGATCAAGGACCTGGACGCGCGCGGGTACAAGCCGCGCGTGCTGTTCTTGGAGGCCACCGACGCGGTGCTGGTGCGCCGCTTCGAGGCCGTCCGCCGCGGCCACCCGATGCAGGGCGACGGCCGGCTCGCCGACGGCATCACCGCCGAGCGCAGGCTGCTCGCGCCGCTGCGCGAGGAAGCCGACCTGGTGCTCGACACCTCCGCGCTGTCGGTGCACGACCTGCGGGCGAAAATAGAGGACGCCTTCGGCTCGGAGGCGAGCACGCAGACGCGCGTGACCGTGCTGTCGTTCGGCTACAAGTACGGCCTGCCGATGGATTCCGACCTGGTGATGGACGTGCGGTTCCTGCCGAACCCGTTCTGGATCCCGGAGCTGCGCGACCACACCGGGCTCGACGGCGAGGTCCGCAACTACGTGCTGTCGCAGGAAGGCGCGGAGGAGTTCCTCGACCGCTACCACCAGCTGCTGCGCCTGATCGGCGCCGGCTACAAGCGCGAGGGCAAGCGGTACCTCACGCTCGCCGTCGGCTGCACGGGCGGGAAGCATCGCAGCGTCGCGATCTCGGAAGAGCTCGCGCACCGACTGTCCAAGGAGGACGGAATGGCTGTGAAGGTGGTGCACCGCGACCTTGGCCGTGAGTGACGTACGCGCGGTCGCGCTCGGCGGCGGACACGGCCTGCACGCGACGCTCACCGCGTTGCGGCGGGTCACCCGGGAAGTCACGGCGGTGGTCACCGTCGCCGACGACGGGGGCTCGTCCGGGCGCCTGCGGCGTGAGCTGGGCCTCCTGCCGCCTGGCGACCTGCGGCAGGCCTTCGCGGCGTTCGCGGCCGAAGACGGCGGCACGCTGTGGGCCGAGGTGTTCCAGCACCGCTTCGGCGGCGACGGCGCGCTGGCCGGCCACGCGGTGGGCAACCTGCTGCTGGCCGGCCTGTTCGAGGTGCTCGGCGATCCCGTGGCGGCGCTCGACGAAGCGAGCCGCCTCACGGGGATTTCCGGACGCGTGCTGCCGATGTCGCCGGAGCCGCTGGAGATCGAGGCCGAGGTGAGCGGCCTCGACAGCGAGGATCCGGGGGCCGTCCGCCGGATCCGCGGGCAGGTCGCGGTGGCGAGCACACCCGGGCAGGTCCACCGCATCAGCCTGCACCCGGTCGGGCGTCAGGCGCGGCCGCCGCAGGGCTGCCCGCAGGCGATCGAGGCCGTGCTCGGCGCCGACGTGGTGTTCCTCGGGCCGGGCTCGTGGTTCACCAGCGTCTTGCCGCACGTGCTCGTGCCGGATCTGTACGACGCGCTCGTGCGCACGCGGGCTACCAAGGTGGTGGTCCTCAACCTTGTCCCCCAGCCGGGGGAAACTGCCGGGTTCTCACCGGAGCGGCATCTCGACGTACTCTTCGAACACGCCCCCGCGCTGCGGGTCGACGCCGTGATCGCGGACCGCGATTCCGTGCCGGACCCGGCAAGTCTGCGCCGGGCGGCGCAGCGGCTGGGTGGTCGCGCCCATTTGGGGGCGGTGGCCGACCCGGTCGTGGAGGGACGGCATGATCCTGATGCGCTCGCCCGGTGCATGCGAGAGGCTCTCGGCCTCGATGGGGGACACAGCGGGCACCGTGGCTGACGGCGGGCGCGCAGCGGAAGGCAGGAGGGGCAGTACATGGCGATGACCGCCGCGGTGAAGGACGAACTGAGCAGGCTCGAGATCACGAAGATCGGGCCACGCCGGGCGGAGGTCGCGTCGCTGCTTCGCTTCGCCGGCGGGCTGCACATCGTGGCCGGCCGCGTGGTGGTGGAGGCCGAACTCGACACGGGTTCGGTGGCCCGGCGGCTGCGCAAGGAGATCCACGAGCTCTACGGCCACCAGTCCGACGTGCACGTGATCACCGCCAGCGGTGGCCTGCGCAAGGGCACGCGGTACGTCGTGCGCGTCGTGAAGGACGGCGAAGGTCTCGCCCGCCAGACTGGGCTGATCGACCAGCGCGGGCGGCCGGTGCGCGGACTGCCCGCGGCCGTGGTGTCCGGCGGGGTCGCCGACGCGGAAGCCGCGTGGCGCGGCGCGTTCCTCGCCCACGGTTCGCTCACGGAACCGGGTCGCTCGTCGTCGCTGGAAGTCACGTGCCCGGGCCCGGAAGCGGCGCTGGCTCTGGTCGGCGCGGCCCGGCGCATGGGCATCCAGGCGAAGTCGCGCGAGGTCCGCGGCGCCGACCGGGTCGTGGTGCGCGACGGGGACGCCATCGGTGCGCTGCTGACGCGCCTCGGCGCCCACGCGAGCGTGCTGCAGTGGGAGGAACGGCGGATGCGCCGCGAGGTTCGCGCCACCGCCAACCGCCTCGCCAACTTCGACGACGCCAACCTCCGCCGCTCGGCCCGCGCGGCCGTCGCGGCGGCCGCCCGTGTCGAACGCGCCCTCGACATCCTCGGCGACACCGCCCCCGACCACCTCCTGGCGGCCGGCAAGCTGCGATTGTCCAACCGGCAGGCGTCGCTGGAGGAGCTCGGCCAGCTGTCCGACCCGCAGATGACGAAGGACGCGGTGGCCGGCCGTATCCGGCGCTTGCTCGCGATGGCGGACAAGCGGGCGAAGGACCTGAACATCCCGGACACGGAGTCCGCGGTGACGCCGGAGATGCTGGAGGACGAGGAAGCCTAGGCGGTTCCCGGCGGCGTCGGGGTTCGGAGTCGGGGCCGGGGCAGCTTGAGTTCGGTCACCAGCGCGCGCAGCCACGGCTGCGCGATCGCCGGTTCCTTCACGATCTCGCGCACCATCCGGTCCCGCACCTCGGCCGTCCGTCCCGCCGCGACGACCGCCAGCGCTTCGGCCAGGGCTTCGCGCGCTTTGTCGTCGTGCTGCGGCGCGCGGGCAGCCTCGGCGCCCCAGCGCTCGCGCGTGAACGAGCGCGTGAGTTTCGGTTGCCAGTTGCCGAAGTAGCTCCAGGTGTTCGCGTCGAGGGAGACGTTGCGGATGGCGCCGGCGGGCACCCCGGCCGTCCAGCCCGCGTGCTGGTGCCAGCGCCAGCTCTTGGGGCTCGTCGCGCGGCGCAACGTGATGCCGAGGAACCGCAGGCGCCGCCGGACTTCCGGCCACGCGGCTCCCTCGTCTTCCGCCCATTGCCGGAGGATGCCGGTCAGGGACCCGAACGTGCCACCGGACGAGACCAGGTCCGTGAGCACCACCGGCGGCCCGCCACCCGCGAGCGCCGCGGGGGAGAGCCCGGCTTCGGCGAGGTTGGCGCGCAACTGGGCCGTTTCACCGCGCCGCATCGGTCCGAGCAAGGGATTGTCGACCATCCCCAACGACAACGGCAGCAGGTGCAGCCGGCTCCGGTCGGTGAGCGCGCCACTCAACAGGTCGTACACGCTGTCCCCGGACCGCCCAACGAAGTACAGATCCCCGTCCTCGCTGCGCGCCAGCACCTTCGCCGCACACGCCGTGAGCTCGTCCAGGAACCACAACACGGGCGCCCCGGCGGGCAGGCTTCCGAGCTGGTCCGGGCGCACGAGATCCCAGCGATGCGGGCGGTTCGGTTCGGTCACCCCTCCAGAACATCATGCGGCGCAACCGAATTCGCCCGCGAAAACCGGTTGCGAGTCGACAGTGGACTGCGGGATCCTCACGCGTGTGTCGCTGTACGACTACTATCCGGCGGGGTTGACCTGGGCCGAGGTCGACCCCGCCGAGCACCCGTTCGACGCCGTAACAGCGGCCGGGATCATCGCGTCGGTTCCGTGGGCGGCGGGCGACGACTGGACCGAAGCCGTGCTGGCTGCCCTCGACCGGCAGCTCGGCCCGTGGACGTGTGGCTGGGCGTGGGCCCGCGACGAAGGCGATTTCGGCGGCGGTCCGGTCGCTTCGTGGTGTTGTGGCGCGCATTCCGTGACCACGCCGGCCGAAACGTCGGCGCGGGCCCTCGCCGCGCTGCGCGAATGGCGCGGCTGGCTGGAGCGGCTCGCCGAGCTGTTCGCCACGCACGCACTCCCGGCCGGTTCCCCCGAAGCGCGGCCGGCCGCGTGGGAGCGGGCCGTACCGGTGCTCGTGGAAGAAGTCGTGGACCGGACCGGCGCGGGTGACGCGTGGTACCGGCACTGTGCGCAGGTGCTGCAGTGGTTCCTGGCCTACCACGGGATCGCCGACGTTAGGCTCGTCGAAGAAGCCGTCGGCGGCCGGTTCCAGTCCTGGACTGCACCCGAGGACACCGAGGTCGCCGACCTCGCGCGGCGGTTCGCGGCCGTCGACCCGTGTGCGTGACGATCTGCGGACCTGGCTCACGGTCCGCTCCGGCGTCGCGTGGGACGAGGTCCCCGACGTCACGCCGTGGACCGGGACCCGTGATGGCGTGGCCGAGTTCGTCGACACGATCGTTCGCCGTCGCGACGAGCAGCGGGCCGAGCGGCTGCTGGCCGCGCTCGCTCAGGTGCGGGCCGACGCCGGCCGCCCCCTCACGTTCGAACTCCTCGCCGGCTGGCAGGAGCTCGTGCTCGGCGAACCGGCCGCGTTCCGCACCACCACCGCGTTCGCCAAGGGCGGCCGGGAACGCTACGGCCCCACCACCATCGCGGAGTTCGACGCGCACCTCACCGACGCCCACGGCACGGCTCCGTTGCCGGCGCGCGTGGCGCGGGCGTACCTCGATGTCTGCTTCTTCCACCCGTTTCCCGACGGCAATGGCCGAGCGGCGATGCTCGCCGCGTACCACCTACTGACGAGCGACGGCGTGACCCTCGACCGGACCGGTCCGCTGTTCGTGATCAGCCGCCGCGCGGACGACGCGGCCGCGGCGGCCGGGCTTGCCCGGCTCGTCGGCAAGCTCGTGGCGGGGTGACCAGCCCGGCGGGCCGACCACGTACCCCGCCCGGTCCCGCCAACCTTGCGCACCACGAAGGTCGCGGAGGATCGAGCCGTACTCGTGGAACCCGACTTTCAGCAGGTTGTGCGTGCCGATGTTCGTGGTCAGCCCGTACGTCGGCCGCTTTCCCTCGGGGACGAAGCTGCGGAACAACCGGTCCCAGACGATCAGGATCCCGCCGTAGTTCGCGTCGAGGTACTCGGCGTCGCTGCCGTGGTGGACGCGGTGGTGCGACGGGGTGTTGAAGACGTACTCGAACCAGCGCGGCAGCTTCCGCACCTTCTCCGTGTGCACGAAGAACTGGTACACGAGGTCGATCGACAGGCCGGTGAGGATCATCCACGGCGGGATCCCGCACAGCGCCAGCACGGACCAGAACGGCAGCTGGAAGTACGGGGTCCACTTCTGCCGCAGCGCCGTCGAGAAGTTGTAGTGCTCGCTGGAGTGGTGCACCTGGTGCCCGGCCCACAGCAGCCGCACGCGGTGGCTCGCGCGGTGGTAGGCGTAGAACACGAGCTCCTGGCCCAGCAGCATGAGCGCCCACGTCCACCAGTCGCGCGGGTCGAACTTCACCGGCGCCAGCTCGAAGAGCACGGCGAAGACCACCAGCATCACGAGCCGGAACAGCGCGTTCACGCCGAGCGCGACCGTGCCCATGAACATGCTGGTGCGAGTGTCGGCGGCGCTGTAACCGACCACGTCGTCGTCGTGGCCGAGCACGTGCACCGCGACGACCTCGACGGCCACGAACAGCAGGAACACCGGGATCGCGTACAGCACCGGGTCACGCAGGTGCGCCAGGAAGTCGGCCACGTCGTCTCCTCCCGAACGGAACTAACTCTTAGGTAACTTACCTCAGGGTCACTTACGGTAGGCTCAACCGCGTGACAAGGTCAAGGGCCGTCGGGACGAAGGGTGTGCCTCGTGGCGAGCGCGAGTCGCAGATCCTCGTGGCGGGCACCGAGGAGTTCGGCCGGGCGGGGTACGCGGGCGCGTCGATGGTGGAGATCGCCCGCCGCGTGGGCGTCACGAAACCCCTGCTGTACCAGTACTTCGGCTCGAAGGAAGGGCTGTACCTCGCGTGCCTGCACCGTGCGGGGGACCGGCTGACGGAAGGCGTGGCCGAGACCATGGCGGCCGGCGGCGACCCGGAGCGCATGCCGCTCGCGGTGCTGGCGGCGATCTTCGCGACGTTCGACCACGACCGCTACGCGTGGAAGCTCCTGCGCGACCCGACGGTGCCCGCGACGGGCGACATCGCCGCCGCGGCGGGTGATTACCGCGAACGCCTCGACGCGTTCGCCCTCCTCGGCGCCGGTCAGCTGCTGGGATCGCGCGGGTCGTCGGACGCGCTGGACGTCGAGGCTCTCGCCCACGTCTGGACCGGTGTCGTGGACTCGCTGATCAGCTGGTGGATCGACCGGCCCGCCGAGACCGCCGCGGCGATGACCGACCGCTGCGCCCGCGTGATGGCCGCGCTCTTCGGCTGGTGACCAGTCCGCTGTGGACACCCGCGGACACCGGCGCGGCCGGGACGACCGGCGCCGCTCCGGTCAACCCTGGCGCAGTCCTGGGTTCCGGCACGAGTGCGCGCCGCCGAGGGGCGTCGCGCCGAGGGAACCCCTGTGGGGCAGGGGGTCCGGCGGCGGCGGTGCGGCCGGGAGGGCGGAGCGGGGAGGTGCCGGGTGTGGTCGAGGACTGATCGAGACTAATAGTTAGGAAACTTTCCTATCTATTGGAGGAAATGACACCATCCCGGACGGGGTGGTGTCAATACCGGACCGCTCGATCACTGTCCGTCAACCGACCGCTCGCCAGTATCGACCTGCGCGCAACGGGGATCAGTCGAGCAGCCAGGCGAACCCTCGACGGCGGCCGAGTTCCGCCACCGCCTGCTCGGCGGCGTCCTTCGTCAACGCGGGGATCACGATGAAGTTCTTCTCGAAGAACTCGACGGGGCGGGGCTCTTTGCGGCGGTGGACGAGGTCGTCGAGGTCGTCCCACCCGACCGCCTCGGCGAGCCGCCGCAGGTCGTGGAAGGTGACCGGGAACCGCCGTTCGCCGCACCGCAGCGAGGCGGACAGGGTGCCGAGCTCGCCGATCCGCGTCCAGTCGGCGCCGTCCGGCACGTCCAGCGACCAGGCCGACTCAGGCCCGGGGCCGAGTCGCAGCAACCAGTCCCGCTCACCGCTGCGCCCGAGGCGATCACCGCCGCGCGCAACCTGCTCCCTGGTCACTTCCGGCACCAGGACGACGTTCGGCTCGTAGAAGGGCGCCGACTCGTTCACGAGGTCGGCGTCCTGGACGATCCGGTACGGGTCGTAGACGATCGCCGGGAACCGGCGCCCGGCGTGGTCGAGGGCGACGTGCAGCAGCACACCTCGGTCCGCCGCCTCCGCCCAGGCGAAGCCGTCGAGGTTTTCGGGCAGGACCAGCGTCCAACGACCCCTCACGCCGACCAGTTTCTCCGCCCGGTCAACCGGTTTGCGCTTCTTCGCCGGCATGACCCGCGAGGAAGCGAGACGAGAACTTCAGCCCGCGATGTCCGCGCGCGCGATCACCTTCGTGATCTTCGCCCGGACGAGCGATTCCTCCGGCACGGCGTTGCGCTTGCCGTACGCCTCGGCCTGGTCCGCGCCCATGTAGCGGCCGCCGAGCCGGGTCGCCCATTCGAGCATCTCGTCGAGGTCGTGGTGCAGAGTCGCCTCGGCCGTGAACTGCACGTAGGAATACGGCGGCTTCTGGTCGTCGACGGCCAGCGACAGCCGTGGCTCGCGGCGCAGCGCCTTGCCCTTCAGCGTGTCCGTGCCCGTGGTGAACACGATTTCGTCCCCGTCGGGGCCCTCGTTCAGCAGAAACCAGATCGGCGTGACGATCGGGGCGCCGTTGGCGCGAACGATCCCCAGCATCCCCGTCCGCGTGCCTTCGGTCGCGAACGCCCACCACTCGGCCCTGCTCATCTCACGCATGTGGGTCACGCTAGCCGTCCGCGTGTGCGGGCGCCTGAGCAGTCCGACTAGCCTGGCCTGCTGTGCGAGACGACGAGATGGGGTTCGCGGGCTTGGCTGACGAGGGGCTGACCCGCCGGCTGAAGGCGCTCGCGTGCACCGCGCCGCTGCACGACCTCGACGCGCGCAAGGCCAAGCTCGACTGGGCCGACGCGACGATCTACCAGATGGCCGAGATCGCGCTGCACACGATCGACCAGGTCACCATCGCCATGGACTTCGACACCGGCGCCGGCCACGACCAGGTCATCGACCGGCTGCTTCCGTTCATCTCGCAGCAGGCGCCCTCGCGCACTCCGTTCGAGCACGTGCGCGTGGCGAAGTGGGTGCTGGACAACCTCATCAACGTCGGCACCACCGACCGCGGCTTCCGGCGCGTCTACGGCTCGATGGGGCCGGGCGGGTACCAGCGCCGCCAGTTCGACTTCAAGCTGCTCGTCGAGCTGGCCGCGCCCGACGGCGAGGTGTACCTGCGCGCGACCGACGAGGCGATCAACGTGCTCGTCGGCGCGCTGGACACCGATGTCGAGTCGGCCCAGATCGCGGCCGAGGTGAAGCTCGAGAACCTGATCAACCGCGGCCGGCTCGCCGACGCGAAGCTCGCGGCCGAGCAGGCGCGCTACCGCACTGTGCAGTACGGCGAGACCCTGCGCGCCAAGCTCGACGCCACGCGCCGCGATGTGCGCGCCGTCGACTGGGAGCTCGAGGTGCCGGATCTGATCGACTCCGCGCTCGGGCACATCGAGTCCCGCTTCCGCGCGGAGAACGCGATCCTCAAGAACATCACCACCGCGCGCGACGAGTCGGAGGAGCTCGACCACAAGAGGCGCGCGGCCGAGCTCGTCGACATCGTCGCCGACTGCATCCGCCGCCACACGCGCCTGCAGTCGCGCCTGGCCGCCGCCGGCGCCGTGTTCCGCGCCGAGCAGGACCGCCAGCAGTTCTCCGGTCCGCCGCAGCGCGCGACGATCGACCTGTTCGGCCAGCTGCTCGTCCCGACGCTCGGCCTGCCGCTGGCCGACGCCGTCGCGCCCGCCGAGCACTTCTTCCACGCGGTCGCGGGCATCACGCCGCCCGTGGTGCCCGCGCTGTCCTCGCTCGTCTCGCTGCTGCTGCGCCCCGCGCCTGAGCGCGACCAGCTCGTCGGCGAGATCCCCGAGCCCGAGCTGATGCCGGCCGAGGACACCGACCGCTTCGGCGACGACGTGTGGCGCCTCGCCGACGACCTGCTGGACCTGCCCGACGTGCCGCGCCGCCTGTCGGGCCTGCTGGAGGACGCGCGCCGCACGAAGCAACCCGGTCTGGCGACCCTGGTCGCGCTGCGCGCCCTGCACGCCTACAGTCCCGAGGTCGGCGCCGCGCGCCGCCAGGGGGAACGCCACGTGCTGCTGGCCGTCGACGACGGCACGCTGCTCGTCGACCCCGAGTTCGGTGGCGCCGACCTGCTGCTGTCCACCGCCGAGGTCGAGCGCGCCGAAGAGAGCACCGAAGACAGCGAGGAGGTCGCCTGATGCCCGTGACCCACACGAGCGTCGACGCCGAGGCCGCCGCGCGCCTGGTCGCGTTCGGCATGCGCCCGAAGCAGTTGCCCGCCCGCGACGTCGTCTACGGCGAGCTGGTGCGCCGCTACGCCGAGGACAACGCGTTCAAGGCACTCACGCACGCCGTCGCGTCGGGTCTGGGGCTGATGGTGCTGCAGGTCAACCAGCAGGCGGGCGCCGTGCTGGCCGCCGTCGACGAGTCGATCTTCGAGATCAAGATGGACACCTACGCGCGCCAGGCCAAGATCCGCGAACGCCGCGAGACGGAGAAGGTCATCCACGGCCTCATCCACCTCGCCGTCGCGGCGCTGGCCTACCCGCGGCCCGACGACCTCGCCAACGACACCTACATCGGCCGCGTGAGCGTGGAGCAGGTCGACGCGATGGTCCGCGAGGCCGCGCGCATGCTCGACGAGCGCGCGCAGCAGGCCGAGGCCAACAACGACCCGCTGGCCGACGCGCCGGAGCTGGAGCAGGCGTGGCGCGCCTACGCCCGGCGCCCGGCCGCGGCGGCCACGAAGGACGGCCGCATGGCCGCCGACACCACCCGGGGCATGGTCGCGCGCGCCCTGCGGTTCCTGGCCGACCAGGGCTTCCTGGTGCCGGTGAGCGACGAGCAGGGCGGCACCTACCGCACCACGCCGCGGTACCAGATCCAGGTGCGCGAGCTGGCCGCCGACGCGGCGTTCGACGATCTGCTCGCGCTCGACGTCGTCGCGGTCGCGAGCGCGGGGGGAACGCTGCGCGCGGCCTCTTCGGACACGTTGCAGTAGAGGGGATTCGATGTACGAGCTTTCGCGGGTCCGCCTGCACTCGGTGGGCCCCGCGGGCGCCCGCTACCAGGACGTGGTGCTGGACTTCAGCGGCGTCGGCGCAACCATCACCGCGCCGAAGCAGGACGCGCTGTTCAGCGCCGGCATCCACGCCGGGGGACCGGTGCGCCGGCCCTCGCCCGCGAGCGTGCTGTTCCTGGAGAACGGCGGCGGCAAGTCGGTGCTGATCAAGCTGATCTTCTCCGTGATGCTGCCCGGCCGCCGCCAGGTGGTCGGGACCACGAGCACGAAGGTGCTGGAGAAGTTCGTGGCGGCCAAGGACGTCTCGCACGTGGCGCTGGAGTGGCTGCACGTGGAGACCGGGCACCGCGTGATCACCGGCAAGGTCTCGGAGTGGCGCGGGCACGTGACGTCGGCGGACTCGGAGAACCTCGTGGACTCCTGGTACGCCTTCCGCCCGACGCAGGAGCTGGGTCTCGACTCGCTGCCGCTGACCGAGGACGGCCGGCTGCTCACCATGTCGGGCTTCCACGACCGGATCGCCGCGGCCGCCATGGCCGAGCCGGAGCTGGAGCTGTCGTGGACGCGGCGTCACCACAAGTGGACCGGCCGGCTCGACTCGCTCGGCCTCGACACGGAGCTGTTCCGCTACCAGCGCGCGATGAACGCAGGCGAGGGTGAGGCGGCCGACGCGTTCCAGTTCTCCACCGACGAGGCGTTCGTGGAGTTCCTGCTGCGTGCCGTGCTGTCGGAGGACGAGCCGAAGGACCTCGCCGAGGTCGTGTCGACGTATGCGCACAACCTTGCGCAGCGTGGCGATCTGCTGGCGGAGAAGGACTTCGTGGAGGGCGCGCTCGAACTGCTCGGCCCGCTCGCCGAGGAGGAGGGCGTGGCGGCCGCGTCGCGCCGGATCGCCGAGTCGGCGCGCGCCGACCTGCGCGAGCTCGCCGGCCGGATCCACGCGCGCAACGAGCTGGAGAACGCGCGGCTGTCCGGGCTCGAAGAACACGTCGACGAGGTGAAGTCGGCGGAGAAGCTGGCCGAGGGCGACCACCGCCGGCTGGCCGCGGGTGTCACCGAGCTGCGGCGGCTCGTCGCCGTGCTGCGGCTGGAGGAGGCGCAGGAAGCCCGCCGGCGCGTGGACGCGGAGCTCGCCGACGCGAAGACGGCGGTCGAGGCGTGGCGCGAGACCGCGACCGTGCTGAACCAGCTGAACGCCTCCCGCAAGGCGAAGGACCTGCGCGAGCTCGTCGGCAACCGCGAGGAGAAGGCGAAGCCCGCGCTGGCGGCGCGCAACTCCGCGGCGTCGGCGCTGGCGCGTGGCCTCACGGCGCTGGCCCGCGACGCGCAGCGCCAGGCGGACAAGGCCGAGGCCCACGCCGGCGCTTTGCGTGCGGAGGCGGAGAAGGCGCAGACCGATCGGGACGAGGCCGCGAACCTGGCGGCGTCTCGGCGAGCTGAGGCGCGTGGGCTGTCTTCGCGGATCGCCGAGCTGCGCGAGGAAATCTCGACGTCGGTCCGAAGTGGACTGTTGACGGCCGGCACGGACGTCGCGGAAGCCTCGCGCGCGGCCCGTGTCCAAGCCGACGAGTCGGCGGCCGAGCTGGGCCGGCGTGAACAGGAGCTCGACCGCGCGGCGGAGGATCTGCAGGCGGCGCAGCGGGCCGTGAACGAGGCCAATCAGCTCGCCGGGTCCACTCAGGACCGTCTGGTGCGCGCGGCGGAAGACCTCGACCGAGCGCACCGGCGGACGGACGCGCTCGCCGTCGAACCCCGGCTCGTCGAGCTGCTCGGCGCCGACGACGTGCGCCTCGAAAGTGACCTTCCCGTTCTGCTGCAACGGCTTCGGGAAGCGAGCGCGGCCGTCGAGAAGGAGCAGACGGCGCTGCGAATGGAGGAGTCGGCCGACGAGCGTGCGCTGGCCGCGCTCGGCTCCGGCGGGCTGCTCCCGCCGCCGCACGACGTGCAGGCCGCGCTGGACGCCCTGGAAGAAGCCGGGATCACGGCGTGGTCCGGCTGGCGCTATCTGTCCAAACTGGACGCCGGCCGCCGCGCCGACGTGCTGGAGCGCCTGCCGCAGCTCGTCGCGGGCGTGCTGCTGAACGACGCCGCGCAGGTGCCGCGGGCGCGTGAGGTGCTGGCCGCCGGGCGGCTGCTGCCCAGCGCGGTGATCGCGGTCGGCACCACGGAGGCGTTCCAGAGCGACGACGGCGAGGCCGCGGCCGGTGTGGAGTTCCTCGTGCCGCCGAATCCGGCGATGTACGACGAGGAAGCGGCCGACACCGAACGCGAGGCCGTGGCGCTGCGGAACGCCGAACGCCAGCGGCGGCTGGAGCAGCTCGCCGGCGCGCTCGCCACCGACGGCGCGCTCACGTGGAAGCTCACGACCTGGCGCGAGGACTACCCGGCCGGGGCGATCGCCACGCTCGCGGAGCAGGTCGAAAGTGCCCGCGTGGCACGGGAAACCGCGCAGATCGCGCTCGGCCAGGCGGAGGCGGAGTTCGCGCGGCTGAGTGAAAAGGCGGCGGCGCTGCGCGAACGCGTGCCGGCGTTGCGGCTGGCTGTGGCCGACGGCGAGGAGAAGGCGCGCCGGCTGGGTGAGCTCACGACCCGGGCCACGCGCGTTGCCGAGTGGACCGAGGAAGTCGAGCGGGCCACGGAGATCGCGGAGCGCGCCGAGGCCACGGCGGCCGACGCGGCGGCTCGCGCGGCGCGGCTGCGCGAGCAGGCGGGGGAGGAGCAGCGGACCGCGGACGGGCACCGCCGCACGGCGACCACCGCGCGGTCGGAGCTGGCCGAGGTCCCGGGGGCGGCCGAGGTGACCGAGGACGCCGAGGCGCCGGTCGAGCCCGTGGACGCGCTGCGGCGAACGTTCGCGTCGGCCTCGGAGGCCTACGCGAAGGTGGAGGTCGGGAGCGACCTGCGCGCGGAACTGGAGCAGGCCGAGTCCACGGAAGCCGCGGCGGGCTCGGCGCTCGAAGCGCTGGATGAAGCCGTGCGCACACGGGCGGCGGAGCTGCTGGAGACACCGGACGGCTCGGACGCTTCGGCTCGCGCTGCCGCGTTGGCCCGCGCGCGCCGCGTCGTCGACTCCGTCGAGGAGGACCGCACCGAGGCGATCGGGCAGGTGTCCACGCGGCGGGCGGAGCTGGACGTGCTGCCGCTGCAGACGGGCGCGGCCTCACCCGCCGAGCGGCCCCGCGACATCGAGCACGGCCTGGAGCTGATCGACGCCGCTTCGCTGGAGGTTTCGACGGCGGCGCGCACGTGGGAAGAGCTGCAGGAGCGGCGCGCGGCGGCGGAGGCGACGCTGGACGCGGCGAAGGCGTCGGCGTCCGGCTTCGGGCTGCTCGGCGAATCGCTCGCGCACCTGCTGCCGGAGGACCCGGCCGAGGCGTACGACGGTGACGTCGAATCGGCCCGCACCAAGCATTCTCAGCTGAACACGGTGCTGACGACAGCGCAGGAAGCCGCCGACGCGGGCGACCGCCGGGTGCGCGCGGCCGCGGACCAGCTGGCGCAGTACGCCACGGAGAAGCGCTTCGAGAAGCTCAGCACGCCCGTGCGCCAGCAGGTGATCGCGGTGAAGCGCGACCAGTTGCCCGGCCACGCGGCCGAGTGGGCCGAGGCGCTGCGGCCGCGGCTGCGCACGCTCACCGACGACCTCGCCCAGATCGATCGGCACCGCGGCGGCATCATCACCCGCCTGCAGGGCATGGTCGACGGCGCGCTGCGCACCCTGCGCTCGGCCCAGCGCGTGTCGCGGCTGCCCGACGGCCTCGGCGACTGGTCGGGCCAGGAGTTCCTGCGCATCCGCTTCACGGAGCTCGAGGACAACGTGCTGGCCGAGAAGCTCGGCGAGGTCGTGGACGAAGCCGCGGTGGGCAAGACGGCCGACGGCCGCGACGTGAAGCGCGACGGCCTTTCGCTCGTGCTGCGCGGCGTGCAGGTGGCCGCGCCCAAGGGGTTCCGCGTCGACATGCTCAAGCCGGACTCCGTGCTGCGCACCGAACGCCAGCGCGTGTCGGAGATCCGCGACGTGTTCTCCGGCGGCCAGCAGCTCACCGCGGCGATCATCCTGTACTGCACGCTCGCGTCGCTGCGCGCCAACAACCGCGGCAAGGCCCGCAACCGCCACTCCGGCGTGCTGTTCCTGGACAACCCGATCGGCCGCGCGTCGGCGGGCTACCTGCTGGAGCTGCAGCGTGCCGTCGCGGAGGCGCTGGGCGTGCAGCTGATCTACACGACGGGTCTGTTCGACGCCGGCGCGCTCGCGGAGTTCCCGCTGATCGTCCGCCTGCGCAACGACGCCGACCTGCGCGCCGGGCGCAAGTACCTGTCGGTGGACTCGACCGTCCGCAACTCCCTGGAGGACCTGGGCGAGCCGGACGGGGTGGCCCGGCTCTCGGCGACGCGGATGTTCGCGAAGGTGAGTGAGCCGGTCCCCGAGCCGGCCGAGGATTCCGCTGTGGACGAACAACCCGCGTGACGCGGAACAGCGCCGAGGCCGGGGGAGTTGCCCCCGGCATGAGCGAACTAGGCCCACTGGGCGCGGCGACACCCGCGTTCGACACCACGGACTCGGCAGCCGCGGTCGCCGCGGCCGTGCGGCTGGAGGAACTCGGCTACGCCACCTTGTGGATGCCGGGCGGCCAAGGTGACAACCTGGCGCTCGTCCCGGACCTCGTCCGCGCGACGCGGCGGATCACCGTGGCCAACGGGATTCTCTCCGTGGACCGGGCCCCGGCCGCCGAGGTGGCGACGGTGTACCGGGCGCTGGCGGCCACGCACCCCGGCCGCTGGCTGCCCGGCCTCGGCGACGCCCACGGCCCCCGTCCCCTCGCGACGCTCACGGCGTACCTCGACGAGCTGGACACCGCGG
Organism: Amycolatopsis sp. NPDC051373; assembly: GCF_040689465.1. NCBI lineage: Bacteria > Bacillati > Actinomycetota > Actinomycetes > Pseudonocardiales > Pseudonocardiaceae > Amycolatopsis > Amycolatopsis sp. NPDC051373. Next base: position 20,592 of record NZ_JBFBAE010000010.1, read on the forward strand.
TCCCCGCTTCAGCGCGCGTGCTGTCCGCTCTGGGCCCCCGCATGCTCGAACTGGCCCGCGACCGCGCTTCGGCCGCGTACCCGTTCCTCGTGACGCCCGACTACGTCGCCTCCGCGCGCGAGCTGCTCGGCGCCGGCACGCGCCTGGCGGTGCTGGTCACCGTCGTCGCGGAGCCCGACCCGGCCCGCGCCCGCGACCTCGTGCGCGGCGGCTCGCTGCGTTTCCTCGCCGGCGTCCCGGGTTACGCCGCCAACTTCCGCCGCATGGGCTTCACTCCCGCCGACCTCGCCGACCTGTCCGACCGCCTCGTCGACGGGGTCACCGTCCACGGCTCGTTCGACACGGTGGTGACCCGGCTGCGCGAGTATCGGGCCGCGGGTGCCGACCAGGTGGTGGTGTCGCTGAACGGCCTGCCCGAATCGTGGCACGGCGACCTGGTGGCCGCGCTCGGTTAGTCCTTGCGGCCGGTGGACGCACAGTCTCCGGACATCGTCGCGTTCGTCAGTGTCCTTGCCCGGCTCCGTCGCGCCGCACGATCTCGGCCGGTGGCTCCTGCGCCGCGGCGACTCTCCTTGTCCGATGCGGCAGGTGCGACTTTGCGTTTCCCGGGCCATCAGGCGAACCTCGAAACGGCCGACCGGATCGTCGTCAGTTCCGCGCCGAAGCGGAATCAGTCCTTGCGGCCGGTGAACGCGAGCGTCGCGCCGAGGCCGATCATCACCAGGCCGCCGGTGCCGCCGACGAGTTCGAGGCGGCGGGGCGAGCGGGCGAACCACGTGCGGGCCGTGCCGGCGACCAGGGCCCACGCGGTGTCCGACGCGAGCGCGATCACCGGGAGGCAGAGGCCGAGCAGCAGCATCTGCGCGGGCACCGAGCCGGCGGCCGGGTCGACGAACTGGGGCAGCAGCGCGGCCAGGAAGACGATGGACTTGGGGTTCGCGAAGCCGACGATGAAGCCGTCGCGCAGCACGGTCAGCGTGCGGCCCGGGGTGGTGCGCACGGCCGCGGCCATGGCGTCGGCGAGTTTGCGGCGCTTGCGGATCGCCTGCACGCCCAGGTAGACGAGGTAGAGCGCGCCCGCGAGCTTGATCGCGGTGAAGACGGTGGCGGACGTCGCGACGACCGCGCCCAGCCCGAACGCGATGGCCACCACCTGCGTGTAGACGCCGGTGGCGTTGCCCAGCACGGTGAGCAGCGCGTCGCAGGTACTTCGCTAGTTGGTACTGTAGCAGGCATGGTCTCGACCTCGTCCAACTCGGCGTTGTCCATGCGGCTCTACCTGCGGGTGAGCTTCGACCGTTCCGGGCGGCAGCGCAGCCCCGGCGAGCAGTGCGACGACTTGAAGGGCGACTGCGAGCGCGAGTCGTTCCGCTACTACGGCGAGGACTACACCGACCTGGTCTCGGCCAGCCGGTACGCCGCGAAGGCGCGCGACGACTTCCCGTTGATGCTCGCCGATCTTGAAGCGGGGACGTTCGGCGCCGACATCCTCGGGCTGTGGGAGACCTCGCGCGGCACCCGCAAAGCGGGGGAGATGGCGCACCTGCTCGACCTGCTCGCCGCACAACGCAAGCTGGTGTGGGTCCACACCCACCACCGCCTCTACGACCCGCGGATCGCGCGCGACTGGCGCGCCTTGATGGAAGACTCGGTGCACGACGAGTACTCGTCTCGCGAGACCTCGGACCGTGTCCTCCGCACCGTCGAGGCAGGGGCGTTACGCGGCGACGCGTTCGCGCAGGCGCCGTTCGGCTACAAGCACACGTTCGACGCGAGGACCGGCAAGTTCGAAGCGCGCGTGATCGACGAGCCTGCCGCCGAGATCGTGCGTGAGGTCTTCAAGCGGTGGCTGGCCGGTGAGGACATGGCGGCGATCGCCCGGGACCTCGACAAGCGCGGGGTGGAGAAGCCGTCAGGGGGCGCCTTCTCTCCGTCACACCTGCGCTGCTGGTTGCTCACGCCCGCCTACACCGGACTCCGCGTGCACCGGCCAGGGCGAGGGAAGGGTGGCCGGCGGTCTGTCACGCCAGACCTCTACGAAGCGTCATGGCCAGCGATCATCGACCGTGAGGAATGGCACCGGGTGCAGGCGCGGCGAGCCGATCCGAGCCGAGCTCGGTTCCGGCCGGGACGTGCGCGGCACCTACTCGGCGGCATCGCCCGCTGCGGCGTGTGCGGCGGACCGATGCATCGTACGAAGCCGGTTCCGCCGAAGAGCGACCCCAAGCGGGTCAAGAACATGGCCGAGCGGTACCGGTGCCAGCAAGGCGGCCACGCGTCGGTGATCAAAGGTCAGTTGGACGCCCTTGTGCGGCGTGTGCTGCTCGCGTACCTGTCCGGCGACGCGTACGCCGAGCTGGTGCAGTCAGGCACCGACCGGTCCGTCGAACTGGATGCGGCCGAGCTGGCGTGGGCCAAGGCGAAGGCCGACCTCGCCGACCTGAAGGCCAAGGTGCGCGCCGGCACGCTGACGCTCGACTTCGCGGCCGATGTTGAACCGGGCATTCGCGAGCGAGAGAGCAGTGCGTCGGCAGCCGTCGAGCGGCTGAAGCGGCCGCCTGCGCTGGCCGGCTTACTGGAGCCGGGGGAGGACATCGTGAAGCGCTGGCGTGTCATGGCGCCGTCAGCGAAGCGGGAGCTCGTTCAAACGCTGCTCGTGCCCGAGCTGCTTGGCGAACTGCGCGTACTCCGCAACCCCGTGAAGGGAGTCGCGGCGCCCCTGCGCGACCGCGTCCACTTCCACCGTGGTGACGAGTGTCGGACGGGACCGTGTGGGGATGTCTCAACCAGGGTCCTGCCCTAGCTGTTTCTCCAATTTATCCTGTTGACTTTGCCGATTAAATTGAATCAGGAATCCCCTTTTTAAGAATTCCATCGTTGCGACCACCTCGGATATATCCGTCCGCTGTTCCCAAAGGCTGCTCCGAAGTTCCGTCAGAAGTGGTTCGAGGGTTTCATGTGCCGGCGAATTCGATATTGCGCTCGCCAACGCTGCCTCTGCGGCGAATACCCGGTCTGTCGCAGCTTCCAGTGCGGCCCGATACTTGGCGCTCTCGCGCGACGCCACCAGGGCCACAGTCATCTCCGCGGTGAAGCTAACTTCCTCGCTGGGGAAAGAGCGTTTTATTGTAGCTATATTGTCGGCGAAATTTTCGGCAACGTTTGTGGTGTCGATACGTTCAAATAGTTTCTCCATCAGTGCGATTCCGTCAGGCACAGCGTCTTCCGTCGCGGAATTCTGCTCGGCCATCCGTTCTGCAGCCGACTGGAGTCTGCGCTCGAATTCCTGCATGGCGGGTTCGCTTGTCAGCGCCTGCTTGATGGAGCCCTCGGGTAAGCCGAAGTACTGCTCGAGGGCCGTGTGTGTCGGCCGGTAGGTCCCGTGCCCGCGTTCAACTCGGCGCCATGTGACGTGCGACACGCCAGCGCCCTCGGCTGCCGCTTCGAGCGAGAGGCCGAGGGTTCCCCGCGCGTCGCGGACGGCGTCGCCGAGCCGCAACAGGTAATCCACGTTGTCCACAGCGCGATTGTGTCAGCACCTACAGATCTGAACAACCATGACAGGACGCAATGGACACTAACGGGCTCTGACCTGCACTAACGGACTAAACTGTAGCAATATTGAGCCGACAGGTTTGTCACGTCTCCCCGTTGCCTGTCCCCAGGTTGTCCACAGGATGTCCACACCATGGTCGGGTGTTCATGTGTTCGAAGGGGAGGCTTACCCCCTGGTAGAAGAGCCATCACCCGCTGGGGTGACTGCTCTATCCGGCGACGCGCCGAAGGCATGCGGTGCGGGCGCGACGTGTCTCGGTGAGCTAGTCTCGTGCCCTGACCGGATCCGACAGGATCGAAGAGGTGTGGTTACGATTCAGTAACGCACCAGCTGCCCTAAGGGGGCCTCTTATGCCCGACACCGTGAGACGGGCTCACCGCGTGGACGCCGTAGCTCAGATGCTGGGGATCGGAAAGCGGAACGTCCGAGGCTTGATCAGCCGGGGCCAACTGCGCGCCGTACGCGCCGGGCGGTACCTGCTGGTTTCTGAAGAGGAGATCTCCCGCTTCCTCCAGGAAGGGCCGGCGGGCGCCGCCGCCGCGGCGATCCCGGAGGCGTCGTGAAAACGATCGACCTCTTCATCGCTGAGGTCGTGGCCGCCGCCGGGCCGCTGATGGGGGAGGCGCGCACGCTCGTGCGGCAGCTGCTCCCACCGGCACCGGCAGGTGGCCGTGCCAGCACTCACCCGTCGGGGTCCGCTGGAACGCGACCACGTGGGAGGCGTCCGTGAGAGGCCCTGACTTGATCAACGAAATGACGCCGCCCGGCGGCCACCGGACGGCGTCAGCGAACACGAAAACCCTGCAAGGAGTATCTGTGTCCAATCCGAAGTGTGTCACACCAGCGCAACCTGTGCCCTCCATCACTGCTCGGCGCTCGGCCGCGTCAGAGAGGGCAAGCCTGTTCGGCGCTGCATGGCGCGCCATGCAGGCCGCGCCCGAGTCGGCGCACGTCACGGGCCAGCACCTCGCGGCCATCTGCCGCGAGTACGAGGTGGCAAGCGCCGCCTTCGACGAGCTGTTCAGCCACGCGCCGTTCTGCGCCGACCCCGACACCGACGGCTCCCACAACTGTGTGGGCGGCGACGAGTCGTATATCGACGGCGTCCCGCGCACCGACGGCGACCCCGTGCCGCGGATCTCGGCGGTCGCTTGGTCGAACGAGGAAAACGGCGGCTTGTCGATCTGCCTGCACCTGGTGCCGGACGAAGACACGGACGACGGGTCCGAGGGCTGGTTCTCGGCGGCTGGCGCACGCCAGCTGGCGGCGAACCTCATCGAGGCGGCCGAGCTGGTCGAGGGGGCGGCCCGATGAGCGCGCCGACGATGAGCGTCTCCGCTGACCCGCTGGTCCGCGAGATCGAGGCCCTCGCCTACGCGGGCGAGTGGGCGGCCGCCGCCGAGCTCGCCGATCAGTCGTACCGCGTGACGCTGCAGGCCGAGGCGGAGCGGGCCGGGCGGACGCCCGAAGACCTGCACCGCGAGGCCTGCGAGCAGTTGCGAGCGTTCCTCAACGAGCAGCACGCCGCCGAGGCTGCCCTGGCGGTGTCTCATGACTGAGCCCGCGATGCACCCGGCCGAGCTGCACAATCGGGTCGTGCACTTCGCCGAGGCCGCGCGCCTCGGCCGGCTGGCCGCCCTCGACGCCCTGCAGCAGGTGGAGTCCGAGGTCATCGAGTACGTCCGCTTCGCCGGCCGGATGGCCGCGGCACGGGACGCGCAGGTGACCGCGAACGCCGAGGGCAAGGTGATGGCCGACCCGGCGATCACCTCGGCTCGCGCAGCCCGACTGGTCGAGCCGCGCACCGGCACCCAACGCGCTCGGCTGCTCGACTACATCGTGACCGCGCCCGCCGGCGTCACCGACTTCGAGGCCGAGCGTGATCTCAGGATGTTGCCGAGCAGTCTCCGTCCACGAAGGACAGAGCTTCAGGCTGGCGGCTACGTCGTCGACTCCGGTCGGACCCGGCAGCACAGGGGCTCGCAGTGGTCGATCTGGCTTCCGACCGCCGAGGCGAACGCCTGGTACACGCGCCGGATGGGCGGTGCCGCATGACCGAGTCCGTGGCCGTGGCCGACGTGATGCCGATCAGCGTGCCATCCCGCGCGGAGCTGTGGCGCCGCACCCAGCTGGCTAAGAGTCTGTTGGGTCACCGCACGCCGACTCCCGAACTCGCTCGCCTGTTGCTCGCCGTCCTTAATGGCGATGCCCCGGAAGGACCACGCCCGTGAGCAAGCTGTTTACCCGAGACGAACTCGTCCGCTCCATCGAATCGTTCGCCGAGCGGGAGGCTCAGCGCCAGACGGCCTTGTGGTCGCCGCGCGGGATCTGCGACGACACCGATGAGGAGTTCACCGCCAAGCTGACCGCGCGAATCATCAAGGTCGCGACGCGGACCCTGAGCGTTCCCCTGCCGCCCGAAGTGGCCCCGCGTCAGCACGTGTTCGGCTTCGGAGAGGAGATCCCGCTCGCGTTGACCAAGTGGGATCTCGACCAGCAGGAGTTCAGGCGCTCAGGCTGGTTCTGGGCGCACGACTTCGCTCGGTCGGTCGGGTGGGATCCGCGAAACCTGTCCGAGCACCTGGCGAAGATGCGCGGCTTCGACCTGTCGCAGCAGCGTGACGCCGACGAAGAGGCCGGCGTCATCGGCTGGGACTACCTGTCGCACCTGCCGATGGAGGTGCAGGCGTGGCACGGCGAACACGACTGCCCCAGCTCGGGCCGCGGCGAGGAGATGCGGTGGTGGGGCGACCTGTGGCTCATCGACACCGGCCGGATCATGGCACTGATGTCGTCCTCGCCGGAGTGGGGGCGCGAGTTCATGGACAACGCGATTCCGTTGATGGCGCGGGCGATGCTCGAAACCAACAGTGACGGCGCCGAAGCGGTTCCCGCCTACACCGGCGACGGCCAGACCGCCGGGACCCTCGCCGACATGTTCGAGCGCGACACGCTCGGGCTGACCCCCGAAGAGCTTGGCCGTCGCGCGATGCGTGGACCCGCGCTCGACAACATCGAGGAGGACCAGGCATGAACAGCGTGAACTGGATGATCCTGGTCGTCGTCACCGCGGCCAATTGGGGCGTCGGCGGCTACGCGGTCGGCCGGATGGTCGCCGAGCGCCGTTTCCGGGTGGCTGTCACGGCCCTCGTGCGCCGAGCTCGTGCCGAGGGCGCCGCTCGTCGCAAGGCGCGTGCCGCCGACGGCAGTGCCGACGGCGGTGCCGGTGCCTGACCTGTCCACTCAGGACACGGTGACCGCGCTGGCGACTTCGGTCGCCGGCGCGGTCACCGAGGCCCAGCGTGAGAGCGAGCGCTGGAGCGAGTCCGATCCGGTGTATGGCGAGTTGATGGCGACCTACGTCGAGCTCGGCGAGGTCCTGGATGCCGGCCGCCACATCACCTCGGCCACGGTGGCGTCTCTGCCGCCTGGCGTGGTGCAGCAGTACGAAAGCGAGTGCCGTGCCCTGGTCGACCGGCTGGCCGAGCTGGAGAAGCTGATGGAGCTCAGCCAGCAGCAGCGGTGGGCGCACTGGTGCGCGACGAACATGACGATGGAGGGGCTGGGGCGGTGAGCTGGTTCAAGGTCGACGACAACTTGCACAGCCACGTCAAGGCGATGCGTGCCGGTGTCGAGGCGATGGGATTGTGGGTGCTCGCTGGCTCGTGGGCGGCAGACCAACTGACCGATGGGTGGGTGCCGACGTACGCAGCCCAACGGCTCGCAGCAAATGCTGAAGCACTTGCTTCGCGTTTGGTTGACGCTGGCTTGTGGCATGTCGGAAGCAACAACGGTGAAGACGGCTGGTGGTTCCACGAATGGTGCGACCGGCAGCCGACGCGTGACGAGGTCCTGGATCGCCGTCAGAAGCGCGCCGAGGCGGGCCGGAAGGGCGGCCAACGCTCTGGCCAGGCACGACGCGGGGCGGTCGAAGCAACCGTTCAAGCAACTGGCGAAGCAAATGCTTCAGCAAGTGCTCAAGCAGAAACGAAGCAAAATCGAACCCCGTCCCGTCCCGTCCCTTCTTTAAAAGACTTGTCCAACCAGGGGTCGGACAAGGCAGCTTTGGACGCCGAATTCGATGCCTTTTGGGCCGTCTACCCACGCCGTGAGGCGAAGAAAGGTTCTCGGGCCAAGTTCTCCCGCGCCGTCAAGGACGGCACCTCCGCCGAGATCATCGTCGCCGCGGCGAAGCGCTACGCGGCCTACGTCGCCGCAGTCGGTCGCGAACGCGAGAAGATCAAGATTCCGACCACGTGGCTCAACCAGGGCTGCTGGGACGACGAACTCGACGACGCCGGCGTGACCGGCCCGCCGACCGGTGATCCCGCCGAGTGGCTGCGGCGCCTCTGGCACGACGCCGACGTGGAGCCGATCGAGAAGGCCACCCGGATCCGCTACCAGCGGCCCAACTTGCCCGACGACATCAGCGACCGTGACGCCGTCGCCCAGTTCTTCCGTGACCACAAACGCGAGTGGATCACTGCCCATCGCGAGGAGATCCTCGCGCGAATCGCCACCAAGGACGCCGCATGACCGACCCCGACGACCGCCAGCACCGACCCGCTAACCTCGCGGCCGAGGCGCTCCGCAAGCTCGAGCCGATCGCCGAAGAGCACTACCTGGTGTCGCTGCTGCTCACCCTGACCGCCCGCCAGTTGCGGGACGAGGCACTGGCCCAGATCGCGCCGGACGACTTCTCCAGCGCTGAGCTCGGCGGCCTGTGGGAGACCGCTCGGCGACTGCACGCCGCGGGCAAAGCCATCAACGCCCGCTCGCTGGCCGCCAACGCGGAAACCCACGGCGAGAACGCCGAGCGGGTCCTGGCCGGCTTCACCGGCGTGGTTCCCGACCCGGTGGACTTCCCGCACTCGCTCGCCGAGGTCCGCCGCTGCGGCAAGCTCCGCCGGATCGTGCTCGCCACCGTCACCATGCAGCAGCGCATCATGGCCGCTGGCGACGAGGCCGACGCGCTCGCCGCAGCCCACGACGAGCTCGCCAAGCTCGACACAGACACCGGCCAGCAGGACCGCTACAGCCACCGCTTCCGCGACCTGCTGACCACCTTGGACGGTCAACTGCGCAACCCGGAGACGTTCCGTGTCTTCGAGTCCCCGTGGCCCGAGATCAACGAGCGGATCGCCGGCGGCCTGCAACCTGGCCGCATGACCGTCATCGGTGCCCGCCCTGGTGAAGGCAAGTCCATCGCCGGGCACCAGATCGCTGAACACGCCGCCGAGCTCGGCCACCCCGCGATCGTGTTCTCCGTCGAGATGGGCGGCGTCGAGGTCGCCGGCCGCGTCGTCGCCAACGGCGCCACCATCGAAATGGGCGAGATCTCCCGCCGGCGCCTGTCCGACGACGGGTGGGCGAAGTTCAACGAGTACCGGGCCCGCGCACAGGACTATCCGCTGACCATCAACGACAAGCCCGACTTGACGATCGGCTACATCACCGCCACCTGCCGCGCCGTCAAACGCCAGACTGGGCTCGACGTGGCCGTGATCGACTACTTGCAGTTGCTGAAGTCCGAACGCAACGTGCCCCGTGAACAGCAGGTTGCGCACATCAGCCGCTCCCTCAAGCAGCTTTCCCGCGAGCTGGACATCGCCGTCGTCGTGCCCGCCCAGCTCAACCGCCAATCCGTGTCGCGCGGCAAGGCGCTGCTGTCCGACCTGCGCGAGTCCGGCGGCATCGAACAAGACGCCGACCTCGTGGTGCTGCTGGCCCGCGAGCTCAGCGACAAGGGCGAACCCACCGGCTACATCAACATCAACATCGCGAAGAACCGCTTTGGGCCACTCCACGAGCTCGACTTGCAGTGGCGGCCCCACTACAGCCGGATCGGCTGAACGGAGAAGACCATGCCCAGACTCACCCGCAACCAGGTCGAAGCCGCCACCGTGCCGTGCACCTCGCTCGACCGCAACGGCCAGCCCTGCGGCAAACCGGGACAGCTCGGCCTACCCGCCGGCATCTGTCCCGAGCACGCCGTCGCCGTCTACCGGGCTGTCGTCAAGCTGATGGACAAGGCCGCCTGATCGCTTGCCGCTGCCTCCTTGCCAACTCCTTACACTGTAAAGTGATCGACGTAGGGTTGTTTCGGTAGGGAGGCAGCGTGCACACGTCCGAGGTTGTTGACCTGCTCGGCCACGTCGTCCGGCGCGAGGCCGTGACGCGCAAGCCGGGCGCGATCGGCACCAAATCAGGGTTCGGCTCGCGTCCGCCGATCGACCTCAACGCGTTCGAGGCCCAGGAGCGGCTCGTCGCAGCGATGACTTGGCGGCGGAGCGACCTCGCCGACGCCCGGGAGACTGCGCTGACGCACTTCGTCGAGCGGTTCCCACGTGTGCCTCTCGGGGAGTGCCCCACGTGCTCGACGCCGGTGTCGGCCGAGTTCGATCAGGTGGCTGTCGAGTGCGGGGAGTGCGGCGACCGGGTGTACGTCGCGGACGCTGTGGCAGCGGCCCGGGGCTACGTGACCGAGACGTGGCTGACGGCTGCCGAGGTCGAGCGGGAAACCGCGACGTGGGGCGCGCCGGTCACCGCGGGCCGGGTGCGGGTGTGGCGCCACCGTGGGCTGATCGCCGCCGACGAGCACGGGCGGTACCTACTGGCCGACGTGCTGGCCGTCCTCGACCGCGTGTCGGGTTTTGACAGGCACCTGTCGGCTGCGTAAAGTTCACGGCTGAAGCGTCATCCAGAAGTTCGGGCGTTTCACTTTGAGGGCGGAGCTATCTCCGCAGAACCCCACCAGACCACTGAGGTCGGTGGGGTTCTCTCGTTCTCCGGTTGAGTGCGGCGCCGCGTGCCCCTACCTCGCGCAGGTGCCGCGCTCCCGGGCCCTCGCGCGGAAGGCGGTGATCAGTCGTGTCCGACGCCGGCCAGAACCACGGCAACCGCGCCCAGCAGGCCGAGCGCCGCGCCGAGGCGTACCGGCTCAAGCTCCGCGGCCTCTCCGACCGTGCCGTGGCCGCCCAGCTCGGCGTGAGCCACACGACCGTGCAGAACTGGACCAAGCAGGAAGCCGACGAGCTGGTGCTGCCGCTGGCCGCGGAGTACCGGAATGTCCAGCTCGAACGGCTCGGCGAAATGCGGCAGTCCGCTCTGCTGGTGCTGGAACGCTTCCACTACACCGTGTCGCAAGGTCGAGTCATCAAGGACTTCGACGGGCAGCCGATCGAGGACGACGCGCCGCAGCTGGCCGCTATCGACCGTCTACTGAGGATCGAAGAGCGCATCGCCAAGCTGCTCGGCCTCGACGCCCCGACCCGCGCCGAGGTCGAGGCCCGCGTGGAGCCGAAACCGGCCGAGCTGCTGGACCTCATCACCCGCGCGAAGCAGCAGCAGGAGGAAGACGAGGCCCGGCTGACCGAAGGGCCAGCGTGATGACCGGGTGCGACACAGGGCGAGTGATCAGAACAGCTTGACCACCAGCGGCACGCCCGGTGAGACCAGAAGTTCTACCTCGTTCCGGCCGTTCGGCTCACCGACGATCTCCGCCGACAGCCAGAACGGCCCCTTGCTCAGCTGCTCTTTGATGTGGCTCAAGGCGTGCGACGGGTTGATCGCGTCGTGCAGGCGGTACTCGACGCCGGCGTAAGTGATGTTGACCATGCCTCGTAATCGTGCGCGCGCGCTTCGCCGTTTCAGACTCGCTGATCACGATCGGGGGTAGCTCCCATGGCCGGTGCGATGCCCGCCCACCTACAGGCGTACTGGCTCGGCAAAGGGCTGGCCCGGTGGGCGACGACACCCACGCCGTACCGCTCGCTCGTCGCCGCGCTGCTCGACGAGGGCGTGCCCGCGAACCAGGTACACGGGGCCGCCGCGCGGCTCTACCACAAACACTTCGGCCGCTGGCCAGGCAAGCACGACGGCGCGCCGAGCGCCGGCGAGCAGATCGCCGCAAGGCACGGGAAGGGACGCGCGTGAAGGTCTTCTACTGGGTCGCCGACTACTCCGGCTGCGGCTATTACCGCTGCTTGCTGCCCGGCTCCGAGCTCGCCAAGCGGGGACACGACGTGATGGCCGACGGCCGCGTGGTGCCCGACGAGGCGAAGAACGGCGAGTGCGACGTGATCGTGGGCCAGCGGGTGTGCACCGAAGGCGCCTCGCACACGTGGCAGAAGCTGGCGCGCACCGCCCGTGGCACGAAGCTCGTGTTCGAGACCGACGACGATCTGCTGAGCGTGGACCCCAGCAACAAGGCCGCGCACCGCTTCTACGACGAGGACATGCGCCGCCGGTACGTCGCGAACATGGCGGTAGCCGACCTGGTCACCACGACCACAGAGGCGCTCGCCGAACGGTGCGCCGAGATCAACCCGAACGTGGTTGTGCTGCCGAACCAGGTGCCGGCGTGGCTGCTCGAGCACGAGCGGCCGGTGGCGAACGACCTGGTGACGATCGGCTGGCGCGGGGGAGCGAGCCACGCGCGCGACTTCGGCGAGCTGGCGCGGCCGCTGCGGCAGTTCCTGCAGCACCCCGACTTCCGCGACCGCGCCGAGCTGCACTGCATGGGTGCCGACTACACGCCACGCGTCGCCAGCAACCACGGCCGCACCCGCTGGACCGGCTGGCACGAGGCCGTCGGCGACTTCCTGCGCGCCGTCGACTTCGACCTGGCGGTGATCCCGCTGCGGCCGTCGCCGTTCAACGACTGCAAGTCGGACCTGGCGCTGCTGGAGATGTCCGCGCTCGGAATCCCGGCCGTCGTGTCCGGCTACCACGGCTCGCCGTACCGCGTGCTCAAGGGCTACGCGGACCCGGTGGCGCACCTGGCCTCGCGGGCCAGCGACTGGACAGACCACCTGCGCTACCTCGTGGACAACGACGAGGCACGCGAGCAGCTCGGCAAGCAGGCGCGCGAGTGGGCGGCCGGCCGAACCATCGAGGGCAACGCGTGGCGTTGGGAGGAGGCGTACAGATCATGACCGAGTGGAAGGCGGCGTGCCCGCAACCGCACCGCTGTGCGTGTCGCTCCAAGGTGGCCGTCATTGTGCCGTGGGGCACCGACAACGGGCCGCGCGAACGCGTGTGGGCCCGTGTGCGGCAGATGTGGGAGCAGACCGGCTGCGACCTGATCGTGGCTGCGGATCCGCTGTTCGCCGAGCGCGGACGGTTCGCCGTGGGCCGCGCGATCAACCGCGCCGTGCGCCTGGCGCCGGCCGAGTACGACCGGTTCGTGTGCTTCGGCGCGGACATGCTGCCCTGCCCGGCCACCGTGCAGTGGGCGGCCGAGCAGCTCGACGAGCAGCCCTGGACGCTGCTGTTCGACCGCGGGCGCGGCCTGTCCGAACAGGACACCGAACACTGGCTGCAGGGCGGGCAGGTCGAGCTGTACGGCGCCGAGCTGTTCGGTTCGCCGTGCGTCGGCCCGATCGCTTTCACCCGCGCCACCTTCGAGCGCGTCGACGGGTTCGACGAACGCTACGAGGGCTGGGGCTACGAGGACGTGGACCTCTGGTACCGGCTGCAGCGCGACGCGCCACGCACCGCGCCGCAGGCCTACCCGGGCACGGCGCTCGTGCAGCTGTGGCACCCGACCGAGCATCACGACTTGTCAGGGGAGAACCCCAACGTCCGGCTGTTCGCCGAGATGTGGGGTTGATCCGCATCAGTAGACAGAAGGGCTTCCTGCCTCCTGGTTGTAGCTCCCGACCTCGTGGACAGTGGTCCAAGTCCCTGGCGAGAAGGCCGCGAGTGGGTCGAGGCGAGGTCCGTTCTGCTTGTAGACGAACAGGTGACCGTCCTTGATGTTGAACGTGTTCGCTGCCTCGTAGACGTGCTTGTCGCTGCCGTTGACGACTTCGATAGCCATTCAGGCTCCCTCTGTTAGTTCGCGCCGGTTCGTCGTCGATCCGGGGTCGGTCGTTACAGGTGGTGAGCAATGTTCGACCTCGTTACGTACCTTGCAAATATCGACCCGCGGCTTATCGCGGACCCGGAAGGCCGGCGAGTCGTGACCCGGCTCGACCCGCTGCTGTTCGCGCTCGTCTACCTGCCGCACCACCTGCGCGGCGCCGAGACCGGCGACGTGACTTCGTTCTCCGAGGCGCATCTGGAGTGGTGCGACCTCGCGAAGCGGTATGTGCGGCCGATCAGTGCCGGTGAGCCCGGGGATATGCGTGACGCGATCATCGCGCCGCGCGGCCTCGGTAAGTCGACGTGGTGGTTCACGATCATCCCGATGTGGCTGGCCGCGCACGGGCACCGCAAGTTCGTTGCCGCGTTCGCTAACTCGGCGACGCAGGCGAGTGACCACCTCGGCACGTTCAAGCGCGAGCTGGAGAACAACGAGCTGCTGCGCCTGGACTTCCCGGATCTCGTCGTGGCGGGCCGTCGCCCGTCGGGTACCACGGTGTCGGACTCGCAGAGCATGTACGTCGCGCACAGCGGCTTCGTGTTCGCCGCGCGCGGTATCGACTCGTCGGTGCTGGGTATGAAGGTCGGCACGCGCCGGCCGGATCACATCGTGCTCGACGACATCGAGGGCACCGAGGGCAACTACTCGCCGACGATGAAAGAGTCGCGGCTGAAGACCCTCACGTCCGGCATCCTGCCGATGAACAACCGGGCGTCGGTGACGATGGCCGGCACCGTCGCGATCCCGGGCGCGATCATCGACGACATCGCCGCGAAGCAGCGCGGCGAGCAGGCGCCTGAGTGGGTCGAGGACGAGCAGTTCGTTCCGCGCTACTACGACATCATCCAGACCGACGACGACGGCACCGAGCGCAGCGTGTGGCCGGAGCGCTATTCGATGGTCTGGATCAACCGGTATCGCCACACCCGCTCGTTCCGGTCGCAGTACCGCAACGACCCGATGGCCGCGGACACCCCGTTCTGGTCGGGCGACGACTTCGTCTATCGCGACGATCTGCCGATCGTGCGGCAGCTGCTGTCCATCGACCCCGCGGTGACCACGAAGGCGAAGAGCGACTACACCGGGCTGGCCGTGATCGGCGCGACGATGCCGGGCCCGGACCGGGTGTGCGTGGTCCGCCACGCGAAACAGGTCAAGATCCCGCCCGGGGAGAAGCTGCGCACCTACGTGCTCCAGATCCTCAACACCTACCCGGACATCACCGGCGTGGTGGTCGAGACCAACCAGGGCGGGGACACGTGGCTGGCGATCCTGCACGACCTGCCGGTGGCCGTGCGCACGGTGCACCAGGACCGGCCGAAGGAAGTCCGCGCGGGCTCGCTGCTGGCGAAGTACCAGCGCGGCCGCGTGTTCCACGAGAAGCGGCTACACCAGGCCGAAGCCCAGATGATGGGGTTCCCGCTCGCCGCGCACGACGACATCGTGGACGCCATCGGCACCGGCGTCGAGGTGTTCCTGAAATCCGATACCCCGCCACCGCGGGCCAGCGCACGTGAGGGGGCAGCCTGATGACCGACTTGGATGACGCCCTGACCGCGATGCACGGCGCCGACGACGACTACTGCAAGGCGAAGGCGTACAGCGACGGCCCGGTGGACGAGGTGTTCACCTCCCGCCGCATCCGCCGGCTACTGCGCGACTCGGGCGTGAGTTTCCAGACCCTGCTCGGCGATGTCGTGATCGACGCGGTCGCGAACAAGCTGAAGATCACGGCCATCAGCAGCGACAACGACGAGCGCACCAAGATGCTCGCCGACGTGGACGAGGCCAACGCGATGGCGCAGAAGCGTCCCGCGGTGATGCGCCGCGCGTTGCAGCTCGGCGACTCCTACCTTGCGGCGTGGCCGGTGCTCGACGACAAGGGCAACCCGGTGCCCGGTCAGGTGCGCGTCGACGTGCACGACGCGCGGTCGATGCGGGTGCTCTACGACGAGGACCAGCCCGGCACGCCGCGGCTCGCGATTCAGAAGTGGGCCGTCAAGACACCTGCCGGCAAACGGGTCCGGGTGGACCTGATCTACGCCGACCGGATCGAGCACTTCATCTCCCGCGGCCAGCGCTCGAGCAAGGCCGGCGACTTCGCGGCCTACGCCGCCGAGGGCCGCGACGCGATCGAGCTCAACCCGTACGGCTTCCCGGTGTTCCATTTCCACGGAACGGGCCTGCCGGGCGAGTACGGCACCCCGGAGCACAAAAGCTTCTACGGCACGCAGAACAAGCTGTTGAAGCTCGAGATCGTGCACATGTCCGGTGTGGACTTCCATTCACTGCCGCAGCGCGTCGGGTTGCGCGACGCGGGCAAGGTCGGTCCCTCGTCTATCGACGACCTCGACGAGGATGACTTCCTGGCCTCGCCGGACGGCGCGCGCACCGACAACACGATCGGCGACCGCAAGTCGAAGCTGTCGAGTGAGCCCGGTTCCGTGTGGGACCTGGAGGGCTACAAGGACATCAAGCAGCTCGACCCGAGCAACCCGGCGGTGTTCCTCGACCCACGTGCGGCATATCTGCGCGAGGGCTCGGTGGCCACCTCGACGCCGCTGCACGCGTTCGACCGGACCGGGCAGATCCCGTCGGGGGAGTCGCTGAAGACGGCGAACGAGCCGCTCGACGCCAAGAGCGAGTACCGCAAGACCTCGTTCGACGCGACGTGGCGCGACTTCTACCGGTTCGTGTTCAAGCTGCTCGGCGAGGACGACGCGCCAGTGTCGATCGCGTGGGCACCGATCGAGAGCACCGACGAGACCACGAAGCTCACCCACGCCAAGCAGAAGCAGGAGATCGGCGTCCCGGTCGGGAAGTCGCTCACGGAGGTCGGCTACAAGCCCGAGGACGTGACGCAGTGGCTCGACGACGGTGACGGCGGCCTGCCGCAGCGGATCGAGCTGCTGGCCCAGTTGGGCAGCGCGGTCGGTGACTTCGCGTCGGCGGTCGCCGCTGGGCTGATGGACCAGGCCGCGGTACAGCAGGTCATCACGAAGCTGATCGGCGATGTGACGGGGCCGGGCGATGACGGCGCCGGCTAGCTCGGCGGTGCCCGCGGTGATCCTCGCGCACGACGGCGAGGCAATCTCGCTCGAGGAGGCGGCAGCGACCGCGGCTGCCGGTCCGGTGCGGGACGCGCTGAAGGCGGCGCTGTCGTGGGCTCACGTGGCCTGGTCCAAGCGGTTCGGCAAGCCCGCGGGTCTGCGGTCCGGTGAGCAGTTCGACGCCTACACGGCCGAGCTGGCGGCCCGTATCCGTGCGGTGGGGATCGACCCGGTCGCCGTGTTGCTCGACTTCGCGCAGCGGGCGCGCGTGCTCGGCGCGGATCAGGGGCTGATCGAGGCTGGCGCGCCGCGGATCGATCTCGGCAGTGACGTGCGCGAGGAGACACGGCGGCACATCGACGAGGCGGTCGGGACCGCGCGGGCGAAGATCGCCGAGGCGGCCGATCTGGTCGAGGGGCTGGAGCGCGGGAGCTTCAAGACGATCAACCGGCAGCTGGCCGTTGCGGACCAGGCCGGGAACATCGTCGAGCGCACCGCGCGCACGGTCACCAACGACGAGCTGAACGAGGGTCTGGCCGCTGCCGCCGACCATGTCGGTGGGCGGTTGGTATGGATCGCCGAGCGGGACGCGTGCGTGATGTGCCTAGCGCTCTCGGGCCACGTGATCGAGCCGGGCGACGCGTTCGACTGGCGGCTGACGTTCGGCGCGAAGGCGTATCCGCCGAAGGACTACAACGCCGCGGGCGAGCTGGTCGAGATCGAGCTGGAGCGCCCGCCGCGGCATCCGTACTGCCGGTGCCGGGTGTCACCGTGGCTCGGGCACGACGAGGCCGCCGCACGGGCGGTGACGCACGACTGGGCCGAGGCGATCAAGGAAGCCGACGCGAAGGGCGACACCGTGGCCGCCGACGCTGCTCGCCGAGCGGCCGCGGCCGCGCGCGACTCTGCCGCGTTCGACCTGCCGGCGGCGCTCCGCCGCGAGGCTGAGCGATCCATCTTGAACGGCTACGCGCTGCCCTCGGAGTCCGAACGGATCCGAGTGCAGGCCGCGGACCGGCTGCTGGCGCGCATCGGCGCCGGCAAGAACTCCCGCTCTCCGTCTGGCTGGCAGGTGCCGGCCTCGGTGAAGAAGCGGGCCGAGCGTGCCTTGAAGAAGGGCACGTTCTCCACCCGGTCGGTACCCACCGGCCGCAAGTAGCCCGTGACGGGCTGAACCCGAGGAGGAAGCCGAGATGGCCGACGACCCCACCCCCACCCCCACCCCCACCCCCACCCCTGCCCCGGCGCCGACCCCCGCGCCCGCTCCGGCGCCGGCCGAGTGGAAGCCGCCGACGAAGGCCGAGTGGGAAGCCCACCAGGCCGAGCTGTCCCGCGTGAACGCCGAGTCCGCTGGGCGTCGCGTGAAGCTCAAGGAGCTCGAGCAGAAGAACGAGACCGACGCCGAGAAGGCGAAGCGCGAGGCGCTGGAGGCCGCGACGGCGCTCTACAAGCCGACAGCGATCAAGGCGTCGGCGAAGTCGGCGCTGCTGGAGGCCGACGCCAAGACGGACCGCGTGGCCGCCTTGGCCGGGCTGCTCGACGTGTCCAAGCTGGACATCGACGACAAGGGCGGGATCACCGGCCTCGACGCCGAGGTGAAGCGCGTCAAGGCCGAGTACCCCGAGTTCTTCAAGGCCGAGGGCGACGGCGAGAAGCCGAAGCCCGGGAAGCTCACCCCTGGCGGCAAGACCGTCGAGGCCCCGAAGACCGCGGGCGAGCTCATCGCCGCCCGCTACGGCGGCTGAGCAACACCGCCCACGTTCCACGAGTAGCCCGTGAGGGCGTCCAACCGCACCCGTGACGGGGAAGCGGTGACTTTCCCTGTAATCCCAACAGAAACGGAGAGCCATCATGGCTGTCGCTTTCACCGGGGCGGGCTGGATCCCGATCGAGACCAACCCCGATGTCATCCAGAAGGTCCAGCAGACCTCGGCCGTGGAGCGCTTCGGCCACCACGTGCCGATGGGCTCGAACACCAAGTACACGCCGCGTTCTGGTGGCGTGGTGCTCGGCCGCTGGGCCAGGTCCACCAGCGCGCCGGCCGACTCCAGCGCGAACGACTCGGTGCTGCTGGCCTCGGACAAGATCGGTGGCAAGGTCACCATCGCCGAGGAGGACCGGGCCGACTCGCTGGCCAACATCGTCGACGCCAAGAGCGTGGACGCGGGCACCAGCTACGCGAAGCTGTTCGACAACGTGTGCCTCGGCATCACCGCGGCGAAGGCGACGAGTGGCTGGCTGTTCGACTCGCTCTACTACGTGCTCACGCAGGCCGACGCGACCACCGGCTACACCGCGAACGCCAACCTGACCACGGGTGTCACGGCGGCGACGTACGACGCGCTGTCGGCCCTGGTGGGCCAGCACGAGCAGTCGGACTACTTCGACGAGTCCGAAGTGGTCGTGATCGCGCACCCGTCGTTCAAGCAGGCGCTGCGCGGCATCAAGAACGCCGACGGTGACCCGATCTTCCAGGAGTCCACCGCCGGTGTCGCCGGTGGTGGCCAGGCGCCGACCCCGTCGAAGCTGTTCGGCTACGACATGCAGTTCAGCATGGGCGCCAAGACGAGCGCGACCGGCTCGGCCGCCCCGACGGGCAAGCCGTTCGTGGTCGTCGGCAACCGGCAGCTGCTCCAGGTCGGCGACCGTGACGCGCTCGCGGTCAACTTCCAGGACAGCCAGACCGGCATCGGCGTCGACACCGACGAGAACGTGCTGTACTTCCGCGCCCGCAAGGGTTTCGCGGTGGGTGCGCCCGGCGCGTTCTCGATGCTGGTGATCGGCTGACGCACAGCGTGATGGGGCCGCGTGGCGTAGTGCTGCGCGGCCCCTTCCTGGGAGGGAGGCAACCATGCCGGACACCTGGGCCACCGTGGCCGACGTGCTCACCTACGCCAAGGCCACCGTGGACGACGCCGCCGTGCTGCGCGCACAGGCCACGATCGACGCGCACGCCGGCCGGATCTTCGCGGACGCCGAGCGGATCGGCGCGCGCGATCAGTACTGGCTGAAGCTGGCCGTGGCCTATCAGGCGGCGTGGCAGGCCGGCCAGCCGGACGAGTTCGAGCGGCTCGACGTGACCTCGACGGGTGGGAGCCAGTCGACGCAGGGCACCGAGACGTGGCTGGTTCTGGCCCCGCATGCGGTGCAGGCGCTGCGGCGGGTCTCATGGCTCGGCTCGGGCTCGTTCCACGTCCGCCCACCCAACGAGGCGGGAGACCCGCAACGCGAGGTGTACGGCGACGACGGCGCCGATCCCGGCTACTGGCGGCGGCTCTGATGTGGGCGCTCGCGACGTGCCGGGCGTCGATCTTCCGCGGCACCGTGCCTGACGAGTACGGCGACCCCGTGCCCAACAACACCACCCCCGCGGCCTCGGGCGTGCCGCTCGCGGTCGACGAACGCAACTCGCGCGTGTTCGACCAGGCGACGCAGACACCACGGGTGGTGCGCGTCGTCACCGGCACCGTGCCGTCCACCACGGACGTGCTCACCGGTGATCGGATCCGCGACGACTGGAACGGCGTCCTGTACACGGTGCAGAACGTCACCCGGCCACGCACCGCGGGCCGCGCGCCGGACACCGTCCTCGAGCTCAAGCGGGTGGGGGCCGACGATGGCTGACTACCGCGAAGCACCCGACTGGCGCGCCCAGATCAACGCCGACGTGCAAGCCCTGTTCGGCCGGCTCGTCGGGGAAGTCCTCGACGACGCGAAGCGCCTGGTGCCGGTCGACACCGGGCACCTGCGCGAGTCGCTGTCGAGCGAGATCAACGGCGACACCGCGCGGATCGGTTCGGACCTGAACTACGCACTGTACGTCGAAGAGGGTCACCGCGTCGGCTTCGCGGGGCCGGACGGCGAGACGGTGTTCACCGGCGACGTGGTGCCACCGCAGCCGTACCTGCGCCCAGCGCTCTACCGCAAGCGGGGTGCGTGATGGCGCCGTTCATCTACGCCTCCGACGAGGCAGTCACGTGCGCCTGGCTCGCGCAGCTCGACGGTTTCACGACCGGGATGGTCGGTGAAGTCCTGCCGCGCGACGCGAGCACCTGGGCCGCAACGGGTTTCCTCGCCGTCGCGGTGGCCGGCGGCAGCACCGTGCCGGAGTACCGGCTGGAGGCGCCGGTGATGGACGTGCGCGGCTGGGCGATGACGCCGGGCACCCCCGACCCGCCCTGGAACAAGGCGCGCAACCTCGTCACCTCGGTACAGGCAGGGACCTACCGGCTCACGCCGTGGTTCCTCGAGCTGCCGGGGTGCAGTGAAAACGCCGTCGTGAAGACGGCCTACGTCCTCGGCAAGCCGAGGCGGGCGTACGGCGACTTCGGCGACTACGCCGTCTACGCCGCGGACCTGGTCCTGAACTGGGTCCCGGTCGCCAAGAGCACCCCGTGAGGGGACTGACCAACCAACCGTTCGGGCCGCACGGCCCACAGTCCTCTCTGGAGTGATCATGGCCGATACTGCTGGCCTTCAGCCGGAAAACCTCGTCATGGGGCCTGCCCGGCTCTACATCTGCAAACTGCCCTTCGACCCGACGCTGGCCTACGAGCCCGCGCTGACGGACGTAAACCTCACCCCGGCCGCTTCGGCCTGGTACGACACCGGCATCACGCTCGGCGGTTCCAGCGTCACCGTCTCGCCGACGTGGACGATGCTCACCGGCGACCAGCTGCCGGACAAGCTCGGCGGCCGGCTCACCGACCGCGACATCACGTGCACGCTGAACTTCGCGGAGATGACCGGGCCGAACCTCAAGTACGCCTGGAACATGACCGACGGCCCGACCGGCGCGAACTACAAGGTCTACGACCTCGACGCCGGCCAGACCGCGAACCGTTCGCCGTACCGGACGCTGCTTGTCGACGGCCTCGGCCCGGACACGGTGGACGGCTCCCGCTCGCTCAAGCGCCGCGCGATCCTGCGCAAGACGCTGCCGACCGGCGACACCGCGCTCCAGTGGGCGAAGGCGGACCAGCAGGTCCTCGCCTCGACGTTCCAGGGGTTCTTCGTCGCCGAGACGAAGTCGCCCATTCGGGTCATCGACGAAGTCGCTGCCTGATCCATCCTCCAAACGCAGCCCCGCGGTACGTGAGCCTGACCTCCGTGCCGCGGGGCTGCCCCCTTTCCAGTGTTCTGTCAGGAGAACCTCATGGCCGCATCCGCGCCCCGCAAGACGACCACCCGCAAGACCACTCCGCGCAAGCGTCCGGCAGCGACGGCGCCGGCTGATCTCGGGCTCGTGCTCGACGACGCCGACGCTCGCGCCGAGACGGACAAGCTGCTGGCCGACCGTGAGCCGCTGTTCACCATCGGCGGCACCACGTACACGATCCCGAAGCGGGTGCCGCCGTCATGGACGGTGAAGGCCTTCACGATCGCCACCGAGCGGGGCGAACAGGCGGCCCTTGCCTACGCCGCCGAGAAGCTGCTGACGCCCGAGGCGTGGCTGGCGCTGCAGGAGTGCGAGACCGTCACACCGCGCGCGTGGCAGAACATCTTCAAGGCGCTGATGGACCGGGTCCTGCCCGAGGGTGTGCTGGCCCCAAAAGCGTGACCGACGACTGGCACGCACGATTATCGGCGGTCGGCTGGTTCTTCCAGCACCTCGAGGACGTGCTGTCGGACATGTCGGTGTTCCACCGGGTCGACGAGCTCGACCAGCTGCCGGCCGCGGTGTTCCTGCCCCGCATGGTGCGCCTGCCGGTCTATGACGGGGCGGTACGGCACGCGCTCCGCTGTGACGCCGAGCAGCCGCCTACGGCCCGTACAGCGCCCGCACCGCGGCAGGCCCCGTCGGTGACGGCACACAGCCGCGCCGAGCTCGCGGCGCTCAACCAATCAAGCCTGTACGGCCCGCTTCCCGCTGCCGGGCAAGCGGTCGGGATCTTCGACATGGGGTGAGGGGGATGCGATGACCGCACCTGGTGGAGATTTCAAGCTGGCCAGCGCGTACGTCGAGGTCAACCTTCGCGACAACACCACCGGCGACGAGAAGAAGATCCGCGCCCGCATCGAGGGCGAGAAGCCGGTCAATCTCGACACCGCGCTCAACGACCCGAAGAACGCCGAGATCGTCAAGCGCAAGATTTCGTCGGGCAAGCCGGTCCAGATTTCCGCCGACTTGGACGACAAACTGGCCCAGGCGAAGGCCGACGAGTTCGTCGCCAAGCGGCGTTCTGCCGTCATCGATCTCGACGCGAATATCGCGAAGCTCCGCACGAAGCTGGAAGAGCTGAACCAAAAGCGTGGCACCTCGGTTGAGGTGGATGCGGATATCCGCAAGGCGGAAGCCGAGCTCGCTGCGTTGGCGGCCCGCCGTCGCACGGTGCAGCTCGAAGTACAGGCGAAGACGAAGCCGGCCGAGGACGAGATCTCTCGGATGGCGAAGCGCGCCAACGCACAGTTTGACGCGCTGAAGTTCACCGGTCTCTCGGTCGGGCTGCCCGCCGCCGCGGCGGTCGGCGCAGCCGGTGTGGCCGTGTCGCTCGCCGTGATCTCGGCGGGGTTCCTCGCGCTGGGTGTGTCCGCGGCTGCGTCGTCGGACGAGGTGCAGAGCCGGGTGTCGGCGCTGTCGGCGCGGGTCCAGTCGGACGTGAAGGATATGTCCGCTCCGCTGCAGGGTCAGCTTGTTGACGCGGTCGACAAGGTCGGCGTGGCGTGGGGGCGGCTGGAGCCTCAGGTGGCGGCCGCCGTGCAGGCGTCGGGTGGCTACATCGACGATCTCGTGGGCGGCGTGACCGACCTGGCCGAGGGCGCGATGCCCGGTCTGCTGGTCGCGGTCCACAATGCGGGCCCGGTGTTCAGCGGCTTCCGGTCGCTGCTGGGGCAGACCGGCGACGGGTTGGGTGAGTTCGCTGCGAACGCGTCGCAGGGCGCCGGCGCGACCGACCGTGCCCTCTCGCAGCTCGGTGGCACGGTGCAGCTGTTGGAGTCCCGGTTCGGGACGTTGCTGGCGAACCTCGCGAACGCGTCGACGGGGCCGCTGGCGTCGCTGCACGTGGCCGTGGACGATGTGACCGCCTCCGCGGTATCGCTCACCTCCCAGGGGTCGGGTGCGCTCGGGTTCCTCCAGGGCTTCACCAACACCGGCACTGGTGCGCTGACCGTGATCCGCCTGCTGGCGTCCGCGGTGTCGCTGCTGCCGGCGGATGTGACGCAGCTCGGTGGTGCGCTGACCGCGTCGAACCTGATCCTCTCGAAGTTCGGTGTGGACGCGGGCAAGAACTTCGAGGGGCTCGGCGCGAAGATCAAGGCTGCCAAGGGGCCGACCGACAAGCTGACCACGGCTGTGGGCGGCCTGATCGAGGGCGCGTTCACTCCGGCCGGCCTCGCGGTCGCTGCGCTCGGGATCGGCTTGGACCTGCTCGGGCAGCATCAGCAGCAGGCCGCGGCGGCGGCGCAGGCGCACAAGGACCGGGTCAACGACCTGGCGCAGGCGCTGGCCGAGTCGAACGGCGTGATCGACTCGAACGTGCGCGCGTCGGCGGCGGCCACGCTGCAGGACTTCGAGGTCGGCGACGGCAAGCGCAACCTGCTGCGCGACGTGAAGAACCTGACCGGCGGCACCGAGGACCTGCAAAAGGCCTACCTCGGCGACACCGACGCACAGAAGCGGGTCGTGGCGCAGCTGCGGGAAACGCAGAAGGCGCACACGCACACCGTCGACACCGGCCACGGCCTGGTGACAACCGAGGATCAGGTGGGCAAGGCCGCGCGGGAGACGGCCGACATCATCGACGGCGCCAACAGCACCTTCGGTGACGCGGTCGCCAAGAACAAGGAGCTCGCCGAGGCCACCGACGACACGGCGCAGGGGTTCGACAAGTTCTCGGCACGGGCGGCGAACGCCACCACCGCGTTCAACACGCTCGCTGTCGCGGGCGGCGACTGGTCTGCCAAGGGCGCGGCGATCGTGACGATCCTGGACCAGATCACCGGTGGCGTGGTGTCGCAGGAGGACGCGCTGCAGGCGTGGAACGACCACCTGCGCAGCGCGTCGGAGAGCTTCAAGGACCTGAAGCTTCCCGTACACGCTAAGGACTTCATCAGCACCGCCGGCGCCATCAACACCGCCAGCGAGGCTGGGTCGAACTTGCAGAACTTCGTCGAGCAGGGCGCCACGGACATGGCGTCCTACGCGCAGGCGCTCAAGGACGGCGGCGCGGGCGCGGACGAGATCACGGCGAAGCTGAAGCCGATGCGCAAGCAGCTGGAAGACCAGCTGCGGGCGTGGGGCCTCAACGACAAGCAGATCCAGACGATCCTCGACCACTACGCCGCCATCCCGGACAAGATCACGACTGTGCTCGAGGTGTCCGGCGGCGAGCAGGCCAAGGCCCAGGTGCAGGAGGTGATCACGACCCTGCTCGGCCTGCCGGCGGAGAAGGGGTTCAAGGTCACCGGCCTGACCCAGGACGCGGTGAAGAACCTGCAGGACCTCGGCTACAAGATCGTGCAGCTGCCCAACGGCGACTTCGTGGTGTACGCCAACACCGCCGCCGGCCAGCAGGGCATGAACGACTTCCTGGCGAACAACAAGGACGCCAAGTCGGTGGTCTCGGTCGGCGCGGACACCGGCCCGGCGGAGGTGGCGTCGTCGCTGTTCATCGACTACGTCGGCAGCGTCGTCGGCACGCTGAAGATCGACGGCAACACCCTGCCCGCGAACAACAAGCTGCAGGTGCAGGTCGCCAACGTCGATGGTACGACCGCGACGATGACCTACGACGCCCGCCGTGACCCGGCGACCAAGCAGCTGGAAATCCAGGTGCAGGACGTGAACGGCGCTCGCGGCTGGATGACCATCGACGCGTTCAACAGCGCCGCCAAGTCTGTGATCGACGGCACGGTGCGGGTGGCGAACGGCTCGAAGGGCTGGATCCAGGTCGGCGCGAACACAGGACCGGCGAACAGCCAGATCGGCGCGTTCGTCGCGGACCAGAGCCGCCGGCGGATCAACATCGGTGTCTACACCTACACCGTGGACGGCACGGGAACCTCGACGAGCCGTTCCTACGGGCCGCGCGCTGCGGGTGGGATCGACGTTCCCGCTGGTGTGGTGCCGATGGCGACAGGCGGGGTGATCCCGCGCATCCCGAACATCGCCACGGTGGTGCAGCCGGGTATGGAACGGCTGATCGGGGACAACAAGCGGGTTCCGGAGTCGTTCATCCCCTGGGACATCAACTCCGCGCGGTCGAACGCGATCCTCGATCGCACCAACCAGGCGTTCGGGCGGGGCACGGGCCGCGGCTCGGACGGGGCGACGGTCGAGCAGCACTTTCACATCTACCCGCCGGCCGATTCGGATCCGCGGCGGATCGCCGCGTCGGTCTCGGGTGAGGTCGGCTGGGCAGTGAGGGGGATCTGAGATGCCGACGCAGGTGATCCTGCCGACCTACACGATCAGTTCGTGGGCGGCCAATGTGGACGACGATTTCGGGTGCCGCTGGGTGATCGAGCCCGGCGGTGCCTCGTTCGTCACCGATGGCGTGGCCCGCAAGATGCACAGCTTGGAGCGGCCGTTCGGGTCGGGCGCGTATCGCTCGCGTTCGTACCCGGCGGCCCGCTCCGGTGTCTTGCAGGGCTGGTGCGATGCCGGCAGCCGAGAAGGCCGTGTGGCCGCGCGGAAACGACTGATGAGGATCTTTCCCGAGGGCGGTACGGCGTTGCTCGTCGTCGATGACGGGATCGATCCGCAGCAGATCACGGCCGAGCTCGACGCCGACACACCGCGCTGCGCTGTGTGGGCGGACGGCTGCGGCTTCGACTGGCAGATCCCGCTGTACGCCGCCGATGGGCGGTTCCTGTCCACCAGCGAGCGTCGAGCGCAGGCCACACTGTCGACCGCTGCGGCCGATGGCCTCGACTGGGGCATCGGCGGTGGGCCACCTGCGTTCGTGGGCGCGGGAACGGCATCTACGGGCAGCAACTTCCCGCGCACGCCGGGGATGCCCGCCGGTGTCGCGGCGGGAGACGTGCTGCTGATCTTCGCGGCGATCCGCAACGCCGGCGCGGGGACGCCGGACGCACCGGCCGGGTACACGACGTTGGTCGACGGCGGCAATATGCGGCTGTTCGGGAAGGTCTACGACGGTGCCGAGGCCGCGCCGACGGTGACCTACACCGGCGGTGTCGCGGGTGCGACGAACTTCGCGCAGATCGTGGCGTTTCGCGGGGTGTCGCTCACGGTGCTGGGTGCGGCGGCGCAGCCGAATGCGGCGGCGGCCACGGTGGCGTATCCGGCGCTGAATCTGGCCCAGGCAGCAACCGTGCTGTATCTCGGGTGGCAGCAAGCCGTTTGGACTGGTGCGGCCACGGTCGCGGGCGCCGCGGAGATCGGCGACTTCCCGGTATCGACTGGGGATGGCGCGGCGCACGTGTGGGACTACGCGATCCAGTCCACGCCGGCCAATGTGCCGGCCGGGGCGTTCGCGATCACCGGTGGCTCGTCGGCGATCTCCGCGGGCGCGGTGGTGGCGCTGGCCCCGGCTACCGGCATCGGCCTGGACTGGGCCAACGGTGGCCTGGACTGGGGTGCGAGTTCCGCGAACAGTGTGCTGGCGCTGGCCAACGACGGTTCCGCGACCGCGTATCCCCTGCTGACGATCACCACGCCGTCGGGGTTGCAGAACCCCACCTTCACCGACCCGCTCACCGGCGGGGTCCTGTCCTACACGGGTTCGCTCGTCGCTGGGCAGACGCTGCGCATCGACTGCGACCCGTTCAACCCGTCGCCGGTGACGCTCGACGGCATCGACCGCACGGGCGCGCTCGGCGCAGCGAAGTTCATCGAGATCCCGCCCGGCGCTTCGCGGGCGATCCAGTTCACCGGCATCGGCGCGGGGACCGCCGTTGCCACCTGGCGCGACGCCAGCAACTGAAAGGGGGACGTGATGCCCACCAACGCAGACGCTGACGGTTTCTGGTCGGCGATGCCCAACGGCACGCGTGCCAACACCGCCCGGCAGGGGCGCGCGCTGATGCAGTCGCTGTTTCTCGGCGGCTCCACCAACGCGCCGTTGTCGGCGGTGCGCTCCGGGGTGCTCTCGACGGCCTCGGACGGCACGCAGGCTTACGACTTGCGCGTGACCGTACAGTCGGGCCGCACGCTGCTCGTGCAGCCGGGTAGCGCGATCATCGGCCGGTCCGGGCAGGGCGCGTATCCGACGTGGGCGCTGCCGGCGGCGCGCACCGTCACGTGCGACGGCCCGCCGGCCACCAACCCGCGCAACGACATCGTGGTGCTGCGCGCCTACGACACGGCGCTGGGTGACACCATCCCGGCGAGCGGTGCCATTCCCGCGCGGTTGGAGATCATCACCGGCTCGCCGGGCGCGACTCCGGTCGACCCGGTCACCTGGGATGGCCTCGGCCTGATCACCACGTGGCCGGCCGCCGCGTCCGGCGGGGGCGTCGGTATCCCGCTCGCGCGCGCGCAGGTCTCGACCGGCGGCGTGGTGACGCTGTCGGATCTCCGGCGCGGGACCGCCCCGATCGGCGCGGTGCGGGTGCTGCTGCCGGGCGACTCGCTGTCGGACCCGTCGTTCATGCCGGGCGACCTGCGCTGGTTCAACGGCCTGGACTACTGGGATGGAACCAACTGGAACGAGCTGGGGCGACCGGAAATCGGCTTGGCCGCCCGCGCGAGCGCCACGCAGAACATTGCCGCCGGCGGCCTCTCGTTCCTCAATGTGGGCTCCGCGTACCGTCCGGCGGCGGGGATCACGTGGAACGGCAGCAACCAGGCTACCGTCGTGACGGCCGGGAAGTACTCGATGTACTGCGGTGTCAGCACCGGATTCATCAACGGTGCGAACTACTCGTGCTGCATCGTCGGCGCGGCCGCGCCGGGCGCGGGCACGGCCTACGTGGCGGCCCCGACCTTCTCGACGAACACCACCGACTCGTCCGTGGCCGCCACGCGGTGGCTGGCCGCGGGGACGGTGATCCGGCCCGCGATCTACAACAACGCGGCCGCGTTCACGCTCAACCCCACCACGCAGAAGCCGGCGGAGTTCGAAATCTGGAGGGCCTGATGACCGGCAACGCCTACCGCAAGCTCCGCTACGCCACGTGGGACGGGTCGAACCTCGGCGACTTCGCGCAATTCCTCCCGGGCGCGTACGTCCAGGACGGCAACGTGTTCATCGCGGCGTTCGGCGGCGCGCAGGTGACCTACGCGGTCGGCAACGTGATCGTCGAGTTGGTCCAAGGGCCGGGGTTCGACTGGTTCGAGACCGAGGCGGACTTTCTCGCTGCCTACAACGTGATTCCGGAGGAGTAGTCGATGGGCGCCGAGCGCGCGTACGCGGCAATGGCGTACGACACCGTGACCGGCCGCGTGCTCTACGACCTTGAGCTTGCCGACGAGCCGGAGTGGTCGAGCGTCGTCAACGACGCGGGAGGCTGGAAGATCTCCGTCCCGATCGACGGGGGCCCGCGCACGGTGAAGGTGCGGGAATGGGCCGTGCCGGACAAGTTCTCGGTGGCGGTGCTGCTCGGCGACGACTACGTGTGCCAGGCCGGGCCCATCACGCCGTACAAGCCGGACCCGGCCAGCACCGTGTTCACGGTGTCGGGCAAAGGGATCTGGGACATTCTCGACCGACGCGCGTTGCACAACGCGGCGTTCAACCCTTCGGCCGGCCAGCGGCTGACCGACCCTGCTGCGGACGTGAACCTTCAGGGCACGCTGCCCTATATCGCCCGCGAGATCGTGAACCACCAGATCAACATGTCGTTCATCCCCGGGTCGAACCTGCCGATCGACCTGCCGACGATCGCGGCTGGTGGCGACGACGTGCGGAACTACCATGGGTTCGACATTGCACCCGGCGGGCAGCGGCTGCGCGAGCTCACACAGGTCGAGGACGGGCCGGACGTGCTGTTCCAGCCCTACCTCACGACGATCGGCGGCCAGCGCTTCATCCGGCACCGCATGCTGGTCGGTGATCCGTACCTGACACAGCCGGGCGTGGACCTGAAGTTCTTCTACCGCCGCACGCTCACGAGCCTGGACATCGCCGGTGGCGTCAAGCCGGGCGCCGTGCGGGCGTTCGTCAAGGGCACCGGGAACGAGGCCGGCCAGCTCTACGGCACGGCGACGGCCGACGCGCTGATCGCCGCGGGCTGGCCGCTCACGGATTTGATCGACAGCGGCCACACCGACGCCTCCGTCCAGTCCACTCTCGACAGCTGGGCGGCCGCAGACGTGGCGCTCTCCGCGGGTCAGACCGAGCAGTGGCAAGCCACCGTGCTGGCCGACGCGGACCCGCGGCTGGACACCTACAGCCCCGGGCATTTCGTCACCTACTCGGTGACCGATCACCACTGGCTGCCTGACGGCGACTACCGGTGGCGCGTCATCGGGATCTCGAAGAACAGCAGCACACCGCGCGACCGCGTAGACCACCAGCTGCAAGCCGTGCGCACCGGATAGGGGGCCTGATGGTTGCGAACCACCCGCCCGAGCGGCCGAACTCGCCCGACTTCATCGTGAACAAGCTGCGCGAGCTGGAAGAACAAATCGCGGCGCTCGGCCGGCAGACCAAATATCCGTTCGTCGTGTCGCACGGCGCAGGGTTTCCCGACTTCCAGATCGTCCCGGACCCGAACGACCCGGACGGCAACGCACAGGTCGTCATCGGCAACGGTGCCGGCGGCGTCGTGCTCGAAACGTTCTACTCCACCGTCTACAACGGCAAAGCCGCGCGGATGCTCGACCTCAACGGCACCGTCATGTGGGCACACGACGAACTCGCAGGCTATGGCCTGTCGCACCCCTCAATGAGCTTCGCCACCGGCCCGGCGTCCGACGGTTTCGGTGCCGCCGCCATCGCGAACAACACCGAAACCGTGATCGGTCAAGGCTGGACTTTCTGCTACAACCCCGCGCTTCGGCTGAAGGCTTTCGTTCGTCCATCCTCGACGACCACGTACAACTTCCGGTGGCAAGTCAACCACCCCGACGGCACGATCTTCTCCCCGCTGGTGACCGGGCTGACCGGCGGACAGTTCTGCGCCGCGACAATCCTGCTGCCCGAGACAGCGATGGCCAACGAGGTAAAGGCTCTCCTGCTGGTCACGAACACCGGGGGAGCGCAGAGCTTCTATTACGGGCACGACGAAGCGGTCGGCGTCTCGATGGCCCAATACAACCTCGACAACGGGATCCCGATCCCGTGACAGTCCACAATGAACAGAAGGAGGTGGGCCGTGCCCACCGATGACGATCGCCGCTCCGGCGTCACGGTCAGCAACCGCGAGATCTACGACCAGGTGCTGGCCACGAAGGGCCTCACCTCGAAGTTGGTCGACAAGCTCGAAGTGGTGGAGAAACGCGACACCGACCACGAGGCACGTATCCGTTCGCTCGAGCAGTGGCGCTGGACGATGACCGGGGTCACCGCGGTCATCTCCTGGGGTGGCGCTGCCATCGTCGCCGCGATCACAGGAGGCTGACCGATGGCAACCGTTCTCGACTACTCCACTGGCCGGCCGAGCGGCGCGGCCGTCGCCGGACGGGGCCACGCCGGCGTCGTCCGCTACATCGGCACGCCCGGCCGCCCGAAGAACCTCACTCGCGCCGAGTTCCTCGACCTCGACGCGCACGGCGTCGGCGTCGCGCTCGTCTACGAGAACCACGGCGGCGACGCGGCGGGCGGGCGCTCGGCCGGTGTGGTGGCGGCTCAGACCGCGCGTGCGGACGCCGACGCGTGCGGGTTCCCGCGCGACCGCCCGATCTACTTCGCGGTGGACTCCGACCAGGTCACCGCGGCCCAGTTCGACGCGGTGATGGCCTACCTCGACGGCGTCGCGTCGGTCCTCGGGAGCGTCGTCCTTGTCGGCGTGTACGGCGAGTACGACGTGATCGAGCAGGCGGTGGGCCCGCACGCCCGCTACGGCTGGCAGACCGCGGCCTGGTCCCACGGCAAGAAGTCCGGCAAGGCCGCGCTCTACCAGAAGCTCGGCACCGTCGAGGTGGACGGCGTCGACTGCGACGAGAGCGACGTGCTCGCCGACGACTGGGGCCAGCACAACTACCAGGGCGCTACGGCGCCGAGCACCGATCCGGGAGTGGAACTCATGGAACGCATCACCGTCACCCCGCCCAACAACGGCCAGAACAGCGTCCGGCTGAACCTGCCGGGCGGCCCGAACTGCCGCGTCATCGTGCGGCCGCCGCTCACGCCCGGAGCGAAGACGGTCGTCGCGCCGATGTGGGTCGGGCACATCTACGCGTGGGGCCAGGACGGTGCCGGCATCGGCCACGACCCCGCGGCCGCCCAGGGCTACAACGACCGCCTGGACAACCACCGCACGTACCCGCTGCCGGGCGCGCTCTGGTGCGACCTGAACTACTCCGCGGCCAAGCCGTTCGTGATCGACGTGGTCGGCTGATGACCGCCTCGCCCGCGCCCGGCCGGTGGCAGCGGCTCGCCGCCTGGGTTCGCACGGCGCCCGGCCGATACCGCAAGGCGATCGCCGGACTGTCTGGCTACCTCACCGTGCCGGCCGTCGTCGGCGTCCTCGCGGCAGTCGGCGTGCACATCGACGCCGACACCGCCGCGCTGGTCATCGCGATCGGCGGCGGTCTGCTCGGTACCAGCGCGGTCGTGCGCGCGAAGCCGAACGACCCGCCGCCGGCAGCGTAGGGTGGCGGAATGGCGGTTTGGACCTGCGGTCGAGGGAGACGCAGGGGTTCCGGGCCGCCAGGGACGGACGGCCTGTCGGTCAAGCAGTCGGCCGACGGGTCGTTCTTTCTTCGAGCGTCGCCTCGACGATGGTGCGGGCAACGTCGCGGAGTTTGGTGTTGGTGTCTTGAGAGATGGCGCGCAGAGCGTCGAACGCCTCATCGGGTCCGCAGCTGTGTCGCTCCATCAGCATCCCTTTGGCCTGTTCAATCGGGGCGCGCGAGCGCAATGCGGCGCGGAGCTGCTCAATCTCTGCCACCGCAGCTCTATAGTCCCTGGGCGTTGGTTCCGGTCTCGACCAGCGGTCTGCCAGTTCGTCTGCCGCCGTCGGCTGATTCTGCAGGCTCGCCATGATCACCTCCGAGAGTGGGGCGAACACTCCCGGTGAAAGCTACCCAAGTTCGATCGAGGTCAATCACCACACCCGGGGCCTTATGGCCCGCCGAGCTGATCGAGGCGGGCCCGGCGAACCGGGGTCTGGGGACCCCGGGCCCGCGACGCGCCATATTAGTCGGGCGCGGTGCCGATGGCGAGGCATGACCAAAGGGCCGAACCGACAAGCCGTGGAGCCGCGCCGTCGCACCGCAGCAACGAGCCCCCGTCTCCTGCATTACGCAGGGGCGGGGCCCTTTCGTCGTCTCCGGGCGGG
Source organism: Amycolatopsis sp. NPDC051373 (assembly GCF_040689465.1). Taxonomy (NCBI): domain Bacteria; kingdom Bacillati; phylum Actinomycetota; class Actinomycetes; order Pseudonocardiales; family Pseudonocardiaceae; genus Amycolatopsis; species Amycolatopsis sp. NPDC051373. The sequence continues at coordinate 53,416 of NZ_JBFBAE010000010.1, forward strand.
TCCGGCGCACCGAGGGGGAGGGTGGCGCCGGACCCGCGCCCGAACCGTACCGACCGCGCCACCTCGGCGCACAGCAACGAGCCCCCGCCTCCTGCATCGCGCAGGCGGCGGGGGCTCTTCTGTCGTGTCCGGACAGCGCGACGCCCCCCGAAGTTCGAGAAGTCTTCGGGGGGCGTCGACTCACCCGCCCGTGGGCGGGAGTGGGAACCCGGCCACTGCACCACTGTCGGGGGAAGCAGCGCAGCAGCCGGGAGATCAGCGGAGCCCCATCTTGCGGTTCCGGCGGCCGATGGCGATGGCCACTCGCACGAGGGGGATGTCGATCACGAGCCACGTTGCGAGTTCCTCGACCGTGTGGCCCTGCTCGTGCTTGACCAGGACGCCCTCAGCGAAGTCCCGCAGGGCTTTCTTGTCGTCGGGCTCGATCAGGTCGCCCGTCTTCGGGTCCGTCAGGACCTCGGTACCGTCGTCTTGGATCCAGACACCCACTGTCATCGCCTCGCCCGGAAGCACGGACGGCAGTCACGCGTCTTGTCGCGGTCCTCGCCCAGCTCGTCCGCCGACAGCTCGGAACGGAAGGCCCAGCGCCGGGGGATGACGAAGCTGCTCAAGGTGCATTCGGGCTGGAAGGTGTCGCGCTCCGGGTCGTCGAGCTGGGACCGCAGGTATCGATGGTTGCGGGTGTCACCGGCCCAGAAGTGCACGCCGTACAGCGCCGTGTCGACTGCCGCCGGCGGCAGCTCGCCCGTGATTCGTACCGTCATATTGTCGCCCCTACCCTGGCGCCCTACGTCGGACCAGTCATCCGGCGTCGCTAAAACGTAGCACTACGTTTTGCAGCTGTCACTACGGGCGGACGCGGTAGCGATACGATCCGTGCATGGCGAACAGTCCGACGATGCGCCGCAAGCGGCTCGGCGCTGAGCTGCGCCGTCTCCGCGTCGAGGGAGACGTGTCCGTGGAGCAGGCGGCCGAGGTGCTCGACTGCTCGGTGAGCCGCATCGGGCACATCGAGAACGGCCGCAACGCACCCCGGAAGCCCGACCTCCAGGTGCTGCTCGACCTCTACGGCGCGCCGGCCGAGGTACGCGCGGTGCTGGAGCAGCTGCGCAAGGAAGGCGCGCAACGCGGTTGGTGGGCCACCTACAAGCTCCCGCCGTGGCTTCAGACCTACGTGGGCATGGAGGCCGACGCGCGCGCCATCCGGGTGTTCGAGATCGAGCTGGTGACGGCGCTGCTCCAGACGAAGGCGTACGCACGGCGCACCCACGAGAAGGGTACGCACGTCGTCTCGGCGGACGCGGTGGAGCGGCTCACGAGCGCGCGTATCCGGCGCCAGGCGGTGCTGGACGATCCAGGCGGGCCGTCGCTGTCGGCGATCCTGTCCGAGTCCGCGCTGTTGCGGGCTGCTCACGAGCCGGACGGCGTCGGCGTCGAGCAGCTGCGCTATCTGGTCGCGATGTCGCGTAAGCCGAACATCACCATCCGCGTGCTGCCGCTGTCCGCAGGGCTGCACCCCGCGATGAGCGGGTCGTTTCACCTGCTCGATTTCGAGCCGGAAGTGTCGACGCCGGTCGCCTACCAGGAATACGCGGTGGGCGGGCACCTAATCGACGATCCGGACGTGGTGCGGACGCTGAGCGAGCTGTTTGGAACACTGAAGGCTGCGACGCTCGGGGAGGTGGAAAGCCGGAACCTCATCGAGCGTCTCGCGCAAGAGACAGGATGAGCAGATGACCGAGCAGAGGCACGCCGCCGAGTGGCGGAAGAGCAGCTACAGCGGAGCGAACAACAACTGTGTCGAGGTCGCGGTGGGCGCGGCCGTCGTCGGGGTTCGGGACACAAAGGACCGGGTTTCCGGGCACGTCGCCGTCGGCCGTGACAGCTGGTCGGCGTTCCTGGCGCAGCTCGGGCGCTGACTGCGCACACGAGGAAGCCCCCAGCGATTCGAGAACGCTGGGGGCTTCCTGCTGTCCGTTCGGTCAGAAGGTGCGCATCTCGTCGTAGGTCATCGGCGACGTGTTGAGCGTGCACGTGGACACGTCGCGGTAGCCGCCCTGCCCGTCGCTGATCCACCCCTGGCGAGGATCAACGTTGGAGTCGGTGGCGGTCACACCGTCCCACGCAATCGTGCATACCGGGCGGGGCTTGGACCCCATGTCGTCGGCGGTGTCGTCCATGTAGATCGTCGGCGTGGCCACGGCCACCTGGAGACGGAAGGCGTCCCTGGTCTCGTAGGTCCCGATGGTGAACGTCCGGGTGCGTGAGCCCTCCGTGCCGTCGAACACGCCGCTCGCGACTCGGTTTCCCTGCACCACCGACGCGTCGGCGTTGATGACGAAGCCAGTGGGGGAGTCGAGGTAGCGGTAGCTGTCGGCGTTCTGCGGGTCCCAGATCGTCACGGCGACCTCGTGCGCCACAGGGTTAGCCGGGGCTATCGCGTGACCGGCGTTCACCGGAGCTGGTGTTACGAAGGCCAAGGCCGCGAGGCCGCCTACAAGCAGCGCCCCTGCGAGGGCGGCAATCGAACGTCTTCGTCTGATGGTCATCGTGGGTTCCTCCGTGGGTCTGGTGGAGGAATCGCTGAGCCGGCCAATTCGTAACACGGTCCCGGCAGCGCGGATCACAGGTCCGCCCCGTTCGGATCACAGCGGCGGTTGCCCATCGTGGAGCAGTTCCAGCACGGCCGGTCCTCCTCGCAGTGGGCCGACGGGGCCGGCGTCTTGGCCGGGGTCGGGGCGTCGCACTGCGCGGCGAGAGTGAGCGGCAGCAGCAATGCTGCCATGATGGCCACGGCGCACTTGCGTAGAGCTCGGGGGCGGGTGTCCTGTTTGGACATCGGGTGCTCCTGCGATAGGAGCGGGCGTCCCTCAGCCTCCCGGCGATGGTGCCCCGCTGGTCAATTCGCGAAGCACCTGTTCAGACCGCCGCAACTAGTGAGGTCGGGCGTCGCGGCGGCCCACGGTGAGCGCGCGGCTGATGGTGAACAGCACGCTGGGCCCGGGGACGACGACCATGAGGAACGTCAGCGCGGCGAAGGCCGCGAAGTGCGCAGGCGTGACCATCTCCCGAGCGTAGAACGCGCGGCCGCGTCGGCACGAGACGTTTTTGTCGGATCCCGCTGGTACAACGACAGCGTGAAGATCTCCCTCGCGCAACGCCGTGCCCGGCTCGGCGTGCGCCACCACCTCGCGGTTCCCGCGGCCACCGTCGAGGAGGCCGCCGCCGGGGTCGTCGCCCTGCACGCGACCGACCCGGCGTCGGTGTTCCTCGCCGCGTGGGCGCGGGTGCCGGAAGTGGGCGTCGCCGATGTCGAGCGCGCGCTGTACGAAGACCGCACGTTGTTGCGGCTCCTCGGCATGCGCCGCACGATGTTCGTCGCCGAGGTGGCCACGGCCGCGCTCGTGCAGGCCGGCTGCGCGAGCGATATCGCTGCGAAGCAACGGAAACTGCTCGAACAGCACCTCGGCACGGTCGGCCATCCCACCAATGTGGACGATCCACCGAGCTGGCTCGCCGACGTTGCCGCGAGCGTCGAGAAAGCCTTGCGCGCCAGGGGATCCGCCACCGCGCAGGACCTGGTCGACGACGAACCGCGCCTGCGCCAGCAGCTCCACATGGCCAAGGGTAAGCCGTACGCGGCGATCGGCAACGTCACCAGCCGCGTGCTCTTCCAGCTCGCCGTCGACGGCCGCATCGTGCGCGGACGCCCGCGCGGCAGCTGGCTCAGCACGCAGTACCACTGGGCCCCGCTCGACGGCTGGCTCCCCGGCGGCCTGCCCCCGGTCCCGACCGCCGACGCCCGCGCCGAACTAGCGCGGCGCTGGCTGCGCGCCTTCGGCCCGGCACCCGTCGCCGACCTGCGCTGGTGGACCGGCTGGACGGCCGGCCAGACCAAACAGGCCCTCGCCGCCGTCGCTCCCACGGAGGTCGACCTCGACGGCGAACCCGGCCTCGTCCTGTCCGACGACCTCGAGCCCGTCCCGGAACCGGCACCCTGGGTCGCTCTGCTCCCCGCCCTCGATCCGACGCCCATGGGCTGGTCCGCCCGCGACTGGTACCTCGGCCCCCACCGCCCCGCCCTCTTCGACCGCAGCGGCAACATCGGCCCCACCGCCTGGTGCGACGGCCGCGTCGTCGGCGCCTGGGCCCAGCGCCCGACCGGCGAGGTCGTGCTGCGCCTCCTGGAGGACGTCGGCGCCGACCGGGCGGCCACCCTGGAAGCCGAAGCCGCCCGCCTGACGACGTGGCTGGGGGAGACACGCGTGGTGCCGAAGTTCCGCACCCCGGCCGAACGTGAGCTGTCCACGTGAGCGCGCCGACGAGCAGCCCCGGCTGTCCGGGCAGCACCGCCGGCTCGACGGGTCGCCTCGCGAGGCGACCGAGAGCTACGGGGCCGGGCCGTCGACGCCGGCTGGGCCTGCTGGGCCGGCCGGCCGCAACCCCCGGTTCCCGTCGCGACCCGCCGCGCTCGTGACCGACGCCCGGCCGGTCCCGCGCCTCGGCGAGCCGGCCGCACACCCGCGAGACGCGGCCGCGGCCCGACGCGCCACCCCGCGCATCCTGCTCGCGACGCGCCCGGGCCCGCCCCCCGATCCCGACCTTCCGGACTCCACCCCCCGTCAGGCCACCGCGTGAACCGCGGCACCAAGACCGATCAAGCGTGTGGTCCGCACCCCTCCTGTGACACCGCCGGATTTCCTGTCGCAAGCTCGTGAGCTGGCTTCTTAATCGATTCTTGACGGTTCGGCGCAGTGGTGGAAGTCTCGTCGGGGCAGTCAGGGTCGACCGCGCCCGCACGCTAGGGTTGCGCCGAGCCCGGAAGTCTTCCGGGGCGTGGGCCCCGGTTCGGAAACACAGCGATAAGAGGAGTGGCAGCAGTGACCGTTCGCGTAGGTGTCAACGGCTTCGGCCGGATCGGCCGCAACTTCTTCCGCGCCGTGAAGGCGAGCGGTCACGACATCGAGGTCGTCGCGTTCAACGACCTCGGCGACGTCGCGACGATGGCCCACCTGCTCAAGTACGACTCCATCCTTGGCCGTTTCCCGGGCGAGGTCAGCCTGAGCGACGACGGCATCGTCGTCGACGGCAAGACCATCAAGGCCCTGGCGGAGCGCGACCCGGCGAACCTGCCGTGGGGCGAGCTGGGCGTGGACGTCGTCGTCGAGTCGACCGGCTTCTTCACCAACGCCGACGCCGCGAAGGCCCACATCGCCGGCGGCGCCAAGAAGGTCATCATCTCCGCGCCCGCCAAGGGTGAGGACCTCACGATCGTGCTGGGCGTCAACGACGACAAGTACGACGGTTCGCAGGTCATCATCTCCAACGCCTCCTGCACCACCAACTGCCTCGGCCCGCTGGCCAAGGTCCTGCAGGACGCGTTCGGCATCGAGCAGGGCCTGATGACCACGATCCACGCGTACACGCAGGACCAGAACCTGCAGGACGCGCCGCACAAGGACCTGCGCCGCGCCCGCGCCGCCGCGCTGAACATCGTGCCGACCTCGACCGGTGCCGCGAAGGCCATCGGCCTGGTGCTGCCGGAGCTGCAGGGCAAGCTCGACGGTTACGCGCTGCGCGTCCCGGTGCCGACCGGCTCGGCCACCGACCTCACGGTCACGCTGACCAAGCCGGCGACGCTGGAAGAGGTCAACGCCGCGTACAAGGCCGCCGCCGAGGGCCCGCTGTCGGGCTACCTGCGCTACAACGAGGACCCGATCGTGTCGGCCGACATCGTCACCGACCCGGCGTCGTGCATCTACGACGCGCCGCTGACCAAGGTCATCGGCAACCAGGTCAAGGTCGTCGGCTGGTACGACAACGAGTGGGGCTACTCCAACCGCCTCGCCGACCTGGTCAAGCTCGTCGGTTCGAAGCTCTCCTGAACCCGATGACGGTCAAGAACCTCGAAAACCTGCTGAGCGAGGGCGTTCAGGGCCGCTACGTACTCGTACGCAGCGACCTGAACGTCCCGCTCGCCGCGGACCGGATCACCGACGACGGCCGCGTCCGCGCGGCTCTGCCGACGATCGAGAAGCTCGCCGGCGCGGGCGCCAAGGTCGTCGTCACGGCGCACCTGGGCCGACCCAAGGGCGAGCCCGACCCGAAGTACACGCTCGCGCCCGTCGCGAAGCGGCTGGGCGAGCTGCTCGACACGGTGGTCCCGCTCGCCGGTGACCTCGTGGGCGACTCGGCCAAGGCGCTCGTCGGCGGCCTCGCCGACGGCGGCGTCGCGCTGCTGGAGAACGTGCGCTTCGACGCGCGCGAGACCAGCAAGGACGCCGTGGACCGCTCCGAGCTGGCCGCCGAGCTGGCCGCGCTCGTCCCCGGCGGGGCGTTCGTGTCCGACGGGTTCGGCGTGGTGCACCGCAAGCAGGCCTCGGTCTACGAGATCGCCGCGGTGCTGCCGGCCTACGCGGGCGGCCTCGTGCTGGCCGAGCTCGACGTGCTGAAGAAGCTCACCGACGACGTCAAGCGCCCCTACGTGGTGGTGCTCGGCGGTGCGAAGGTGTCGGACAAGCTCGGCGTGATCGCCAACCTGCTGACCAAGGTCGACCGCCTGCTCATCGGCGGCGGCATGGCCTACACCTTCCTCAAGGCCCAGGGCCACGAGGTGGGCCAGTCGCTGCTGCAGGCCGACCAGCTGGACCAGGTGTCGGGCTTCCTCGCCGAAGCGGAGAAGCGCGGCGTGGAACTCGTGCTGCCGGTCGACGTGCTGGCCGCCACCGAGTTCGCGGCCGACGCCGAGCACGAGGTCGTGGCCGCCACGGCCATCCCGGCCGACCGCCAGGGCCTCGACATCGGCCCGGAGAGCCGCGAGGTGTTCGCGAGCAAACTGGCCGACGCGGCCACCGTGTTCTGGAACGGCCCGATGGGCGTGTTCGAGTTCGAGGCGTTCTCGGGCGGCACCCGTGCCGTGGCCGAGGCACTGGTGAAGAGCGACGCGTTCACCGTGGTCGGCGGCGGTGACTCGGCGGCCGCGGTGCGGCAGCTGGGCCTGCCGGAGGACGGCTTCTCCCACATCTCCACGGGGGGCGGCGCCTCCCTGGAGTACCTGGAGGGCAAGGAACTGCCCGGCGTTTCGGCGTTGGAGGAGAAGCACTAGTGGCACGCAAGCCGTTGATCGTCGGCAACTGGAAGATGAACCTGAACCACCTCGAGGCCATCGCCTTGGTTCAGAAGATCGCCTTCGCGCTGCCGGCGAAGTACTACGCGAAGGTGGACGTGGCGGTGCTGCCGCCGTTCACGGACATCCGCAGCGTTCAGACCCTCACCGACGGCGACAAGCTGTCGCTCACCTACGGCGCGCAGGACGTGTCCCCGCACGACTCCGGTGCCTACACCGGTGACGTGTCGGGCCTGATGCTCGCGAAGCTGGGCTGCACCTACGTCGCCATCGGCCACTCGGAGCGGCGCGAGTACCACGCCGAGACCGACGAGCTGGTCAACAAGAAGGTGCGCGCGGCCGTCAAGCACGGGATCACGCCGATCCTGTGCGTCGGTGAGAAGCTCGAGGTCCGCGAGGCCGGCGAGCACCACGCGCACGCGACGACCCAGCTGATCGAGGGCCTCAAGGGGCTCAAGGCCGAGCAGGTCAAGGACGTCGTCGTGGCCTACGAGCCGGTGTGGGCCATCGGCACCGGCAAGGTGGCGACGCCGGCCGACGCCGAGGAGGTCTGCAAGACCATCCGCACGGTGCTGGCGGAGAAGTACGGCGACGAGGTCGCTTCGGCCGTTCGGGTGCTTTACGGCGGTTCGGTGAAGTCGGGCAACGTGGGCGAGCTGGTGGGCTGCGAGAACATCGACGGTGCTCTCGTGGGTGGCGCGAGCCTCGACGGTGACGAGTTCACCAAACTCTGCGCACTCGCGGCGGGTGGCCCCCTGCCCTGATCGAGGCCACTACCGGGTAACCTGTGTATCCGGTCCGTCACACAGCAGTGGACGAGTCCAGGGGTACGGTGATATTCGAGCCGTACCCCTGCATTCTCCGATGAGCACAGAGGATGACATGAAGCTGTTCCTGCAAATCCTGTTGATCGTCTCCAGCGTGCTGCTGGTCGTGGCCGTGCTGCTCCACCGCGGCCGGGGTGGCGGTCTGTCGTCGCTGTTCGGCGGCGGTATGCAGTCCAGCCTCTCGGGCTCGAGCGTGGCCGAGAAGAACCTCGACCGGATCACCCTGCTGCTGGGTGCCATCTGGCTGATCAGCATCGTGGGCCTCGGCCTGCTGCTCAAGGTCTGACCGGACTCCCCGCTCGGGGCCCGGCGAGTCAGGGGCTCTGTGTGCATCGGCGTGCCTATTGGGGGGCGCGCCGCCGATTCCTAGGTGTGAGGATTCATGGTTGGCGGTAACGCGATTCGAGGCACCCGGGTGGGTGCCGGTCCTTCGGGCGAATCGGAGCGGGGTGAGTCGGCGCCGCGGCGCCGCATCTCCTACTGGTGTGCAAACGGCCACGAGGCCCGTCCGTCGTTCGCGATGGAGGCCGAAATCCCCGACGAGTGGGACTGCCCGCGCTGCGGTCTGCCCGGCGGACAGGACGAGCAGAACCCGCCCGCCGCGCCCCGCACCGAGCCCTACAAGACGCACCTCGCGTACGTCAAGGAGCGCCGCAGCGACGCCGACGGCGAAGCGATCCTCGCCGAGGCCCTCGAGCGTCTGCGTCAGCGCCGGGAACTGATCTAGGTTTTCCCTGTCGGAAACCACCGACCAGGCCGATTCGGTTCGGCTCTGGCCGGTGGTTTTCGCGTTTCGGGGGGTTCCGGTGTGTTGGCGCCGGCTTGGGTACGGGGTGGCGAGGCTGCTTCCGGTGCTGGCGCAGATGCTGGTTGCGGTGTTGGTCTTGGTGGTGCGACTGCTCCCGGTGCGGTCGCTCGTGGCTCGGTTCCGCCCGGCGCGGTCGCCGGAGCGCGGGCCAGGGTTGAAACCCCTTCTCCGGCAAGCCCTTTGAGGCCGCGAGCGCGAGTTGTCCACACCAGACCCCGGGTGTGGACAACTCGGCCCTCGACCGGCTTTCGAGCAGGTTCTGTCGGGGGCGGCCGATAGAATGGAACTGGGCACGCCCCCCAGGGAGGGCGCAGTGTCTGGCGAGGCGGGGTGTCTGGCGAACAGCACCAAACGCCCACCCGGCAAATCGGAGTCGGCGCAGTGCAAAGACTCCGCCAGAGGCTTCTGGGACATGCGGGGCCGGTCAGCGCGAGCTCCGAACCCGAACCCTTACCCGACGAACCCGAACCCGACGAACCCGAACCCGACGAACCCGAACCCGACGAACCCGAACCCGACGAACCCGAACCCGAGAAGCCCCGAACGCGGCGAAGGGGTGGCACCCAGGCGCAGCCGGATCGCGGCGCGCACTGGGGCCACCCCTTCGACCTGCGGGGGACCGGGGAAGGTCAGAGGGTCAGCGGTCCAGGGGGTACCTGGCCCGCACGCGGAAACCGCCGTCTTCGGTGTCCGAGGTTTCGAAGCTGCCGCCCAGGAGGCGGGCGCGTTCGGCGAGGCCGGTGAGGCCGTGGCCGCCCGAGGGGAGGTGTTCGCCGGCGCGTTCGGCGCGTTCGTTGCGGACCTCGATGTTCAGGGCGCCGCTGCCGCCCTGGATGCGGATGGTGGCGGTGGCGCCGGGGGCGTGCTTGTGGACGTTGGTGAGGCACTCCTGCACGGTGCGGTACGCGGCGGCCGACACCTGGCTCGGCACGGTGTCCGGCAGGCGCTCGACGGTCAGGTGGACCGGGACGTCGGCGGTGCGGATCAGGTGGTCCAGCTCGCCGATGCCGGGGCGCGGGCCGTCGTCCTCGGCGCCGGAGCGCAGCACGCTCACGAGCGAACGCAGTTCCTCCAGCGTGCGGGTGGAGAGCTGGCGGATTACCTGCGCGGTCTGCAGCGCGGGGCCGTCGGTGGCCTGGGCCTGCAGTGCGCCGGCCTGCATGGCGATGAGGGTGATCTGGTGGGAGACCACGTCGTGCATCTCGCGGGCCAGGCGGGCGCGCTCCTCGGCGCGCACGGCGTCGGCGTGGAAGCGGCGTTCGCGGTCGCGGCTCTTGGCCAGCTCGGCGAGCTTCGCGGAGATCTCCGCGCGGGCGCCGATCAGCAGGCCGATCGCGATGGGCATGCCCGCCACGAGCACGCCGTAGATGCCGTCGAGCACGTGCTCGCGCCAGCTGAGCTGCGCGAAGTCGTCCAGTGGCCACTGCACGAACCGGCAGGTGAACACCAGCCCGGCGCCCACCCACGTCTGCCAGTGGATCTGGCGCTTGGTCGCGAGCGTGCCCAGCGTGATCATCGACGCCAGCTGCGCCCACCCGGCGAGGAAGCCCGGCACCGCGAGCACCACTGCGAGGAACGGGAGCTTCCGCCGCAGCACCACCGCGAGACACGCGGCCGCCGACAGGTAGATCGAGTACGGCGGCGCCTTCGGCGGGATCACCAGCCACACGTCGAGCACGGCCAGCAGCACGGCGACGGCCTCAACTCCGACCGTCGTCGCGATCGGCCGGCGCAGCGAAGCGAATGCACCGCGCAGGCTGAACCGCCGGACCCGATCGGCGGCCCCCGCGCCGGGGCTGCCCATCGAGATTCCTGGAATCGAGAGTCCCTCAGTGCTCATGCGGCGACCCCATTCGTCTTGTGGACTTGATGATGAGATGCGCCGGACACCCGATCGGGACGCGCGGCGGGCAACAAATGTGCGGATGCTAACGAGAAGACGTGTGACGACGGTAAGTTTCACCCGGACCCACAACTTTGGTCGTCTGATCTCCATCACTACAGCAACCAGGTGAGGCGAAGACGTCTGACGTCACCTGGTGTCGATCACAACACCCTACGTTCACCTTACGGGTGATCCCACATACTGGTGAGCCGCTTGATGGAGTAGTGGTCACTGCTCCGTTCGCACATGAATGATCTTCACGCTTACGGGTGGCGCGCGTCAGCCGGTCGAGCGGGCCCGGAAACCCACGGTCAGGGCCGCGAACCGGCTGCGCGGAGACAGAAAAGGCCGCCCCGGGCGAACCCGGGGCGGCCTTCGAGAACCGACGAGCGTCACGCGGTCGGCGGCTCGTACACCTTCGTCAGCTTCCCGGCCGCCGTGCGGTCCAGAAGCCACAGCGTCCGCCGGTAGCCGCGGGCACCCGACACGGGCACCTGCACCTCCGGCGCACCCGCGAGAGCCAGCGACACGGCCTCGGCCTTCGCTTCACCAGCGGTCATCAGCCACACCTCACGCGCGCGGCGGATGGCCGTGAGCGTGAGCGAGACGCGGGTCGACGGCGGCTTGGGGCAGTCGCGCACCGCCACCACCGAAAGCCGCGTCTCGTGGACGGCGGGGGAGTCCGGGAACACCGAAGCGGTGTGCCCCTCCCCGCCGAGGCCGAGCAGGCAGATGTCGAACGCGGGCACGCCTCCCTCGTCCGGACCCGCCTGCGAAGCCAGCACCTCCGCGTACGCCGCGGCCGCGGCGTCCACGTCGTCACCGAACTCGCCGTCCGACGGCGCCATCACGTGCACGCGCTTCGGGTCGAGCGGCACGTGGTCCAGCAGGGCCTCGCGCGCGCCCTTCTCGTTGCGTTCGTCGGAGTCGGCCGGGACGAACCGCTCGTCGCCCCAGTAGACGTCCAAGCGCGACCAGTCGATCGCGTCGCGCGCGCTGGAGGAGTTGAGCTCCTCCAGCACCGCGATGCCCGTGCCGCCGCCGGTGAGCACGACCGAAGCCGAGCCCTTGGCCGCCTGCACGTCGACGATCCGGGTGACCAGCCGCGCCGCCGCGGCGGCCGCCAGGAGGCCGGCGTTCTCGTAGACGACGACCTCCGTGCGGCTCACGAACCGCTCTTTTCCGCCTTGGCCTTGCCGGCCTTCTTCGCCGGAGCCTTGGCCGCCGAGGCCTTCGGCTTCGCAGCAGCAGCAGAAGCAGAAGCAGCCGCAGACGAAGCCTTCGCCGCGGTCGTCGGCGCGGTGATCTTGGGCAGCCCGTGCATCGCCGCCTCGAAGACCTCGTCCGGGTCGAGCCGGCGCAGCTCCTCCACCAGGCACTCCGGGTTGCTCCGCCGCTGCAGCGCGATGCGCCGCGTCGGCTGGCCCGGCTGCGTCAGCGTGCCGACACGGCCGTCGGGCCGGGTCAGCTCCACTGCACCCGAACGTCGTTCGAGCTCGACGGAGATGATGCCCTGCGCGCTGGAGCTCTTGATCCGCTTCACCGGCACCTTGAGGTACTCGGCGAGCCAGCCCGCCAGCAGCTCCGTGGACGGCGAGTCGGCCTCACCGGTGACGGTCGCGGCCGTGATCTCCTCGTACGGCGGCAGGTCCAGCGCCGACACGAGCTGCGCACGCCAGTGCGTCAGCCGCGTCCACGCCAGGTCGGTGTCGCCCTCCACGTAGGCCTTCGCCCGCGTGGTCAGAGCCCTTATGGGGCTCTTTTCCGCGGCCGAGTCGGTGATGCGCCGCTGCGCGATCTGGCCCAGCGGGTCCTCCGCCGGGGCCTTCGGGCCCGCGCCCGGCCACCACGTGACGATCGGCGCGTCGGGCAGCAGCAGCGGCACGACCGCGCTCTGGCCCTGCGCGGCCAGCGGCCCGTAGAGGCGCAGCACGATGACCTCGCTCGCGCCGGCGTCGCCGCCCACGCGGATCTGGCCGTCGATGCGCGGAGCCGCCGTGCGCGCGCCCTTCGCGACCACGATCACGCGCGACGGGTGCTCCCGGCTGGCGTGGTTCGCGGCCTCGATGGCCTCCTCGAGCTTGGCGTCGTCGTCCGCCACGATGACCAGGGTCAGCACCCGGCCCAGCGCGACCTGACCGCCCTGGTCGCGGATCTCCACCAGCTTCTTGTTCAGCTGCGAAGTCGTGGTGGATGGCAGGTCGATGATCACGGACGCCTCCAGTGCTTTTGCGGGATACCCGCACCCAGTCGGCGTCCGCGATCAGCTTCGCGATTATGGATCACGGACGCCTCCAGTTCCGGCCCGTACGCTCCAACATCTCGTCGGCGCTCTGCGGACCCCACGTGCCCGGCGCGTACTGCTCGGGTGCGCCTTCCTTCGCCCAGTGCTCCAGGATCGGGTCGAGGATCTCCCAGGAGAGCTCGACCTCCTCGTTCACCGGGAACAGCGACGGCTCGCCCAGCAGCACGTCGAGGATCAGCCGCTCGTACGCCTCGGGGGAGGACTCGGTGAAGGCGTGGCCGTAGCCGAAGTCCATGGTGACGTCGCGGACCTCCATCGTGGTCCCCGGCACCTTCGAGCCGAACCGCAGCGTGATGCCCTCGTCGGGCTGCACGCGGATGACCAGCGCGTTCTGGCCCAGCTCCTCGGTGGAGGTGGAGTCGAACGGCAGGTGCGGTGCGCGCTTGAACACCACGGCGATCTCCGTGACGCGCCGGCCCAGCCGCTTGCCGGTGCGCAGGTAGAACGGCACACCCGCCCAGCGGCGGTTCTGCACCTCCAGCGTCACCGCGGCGTAGGTCTCGGTCTTGGAGTCCTTCGCGAAGCCCGCTTCCTGCAGCAGGCCCGGCACCTTCATGCCGCCCTGCCAGCCGCCGGCGTACTGCCCGCGCGCGGTGGTCTCGTCGAAGGGCCGGATCGGCATGGTCGCCGCCAGCACCTTCGCCTTCTCCGAGCGCAGCGCCTTCGGCTCGAACGACAGCGGCTCGTCCATCGCGGTGAGCGCGAGCAGCTGCAGCAGGTGGTTCTGGATGACGTCGCGCGCGGCGCCGATCCCGTCGTAGTACCCCGCGCGGCCGCCGAGGCCGATGTCCTCGGCCATGGTGATCTGCACGTGGTCGATGTAGTTGGCGTTCCAGATCGGCTCGAACATCTGGTTGGCGAAGCGCAGCGCCAGCAGGTTCTGCACCGTCTCCTTGCCGAGGTAGTGGTCGATGCGGAACACCGACTCCTCGGGGAAGACGTCGTTCACGATCCCGTTGAGCTCCTTGGCGCTCTTGAGGTCGTGGCCGAACGGCTTCTCGATGACCACGCGGCGCCAGGTCGTGGCGTCGGTGTCGGCCAGGCCCGAGCGGGCCAGCTGCTTGGTCACCACCGGGAACGCGCCCGGCGGGATCGAGAGGTAGAACGCCGTGTTGCCGCCGGTGCCGCGTTCGGCGTCCAGGTCCTTCACGGTCTGGGCGAGGCGGTCGAAGGCGTCGTCGTCGTCGAACGTGCCCTGCACGAAGCGGATGCCCTCGGCGAGGCGGTTCCAGACCGACTCCTTGAACGGCGTCCGCGCGTGCTCGCGCACCGAGTCGTGCACCAGCTCGCCGAAGTCCTGGTGCTCCCAGTCTCGGCGCGCGAACCCGACCAGCGAGAAGCCGGCGGGCAGCAGGCCGCGGTGGGCCAGGTCGTAGATGGCGGGCATGAGCTTCTTGCGGGCCAGGTCGCCGGTGACCCCGAAGATCACCAGGCTCGACGGGCCCGCGATCCGCGGGAGGCGCTTGTCGCGCGGGTCCCGCAGCGGGTTCTGCCAGGTCGTCACTCGCCGGCCTCCTGTACGGCCCGCACGAGCTCGGCAAGCCCGGCGGCCCGGTCGGTCAGGTGCAGCCGCAGCACGGGGCGGCCGTGCTCGGCGAGGACCTGACCGTCGCCGAGGGCCTGCGCGTGCTGAAGCTGTCCCAGGGTGTAGGGGCGGTCCGGCACACCCAGGTCCTCGGCGACCGCGCCGGTGATCTGGAGGAAACTGCCGTTCTGGTGGCCGCCCTTGTGGTACTGCCCGGTGGAGTGCAGGAACCGCGGACCCCAGCCGAACGTCGTCTGCACGCCGGTGCGCTTGGCGATCTCGCCGCGCAGCAGCGAGGTCGACGCGTCGTCGAGCCGGTCGAGGTAGGCCTGCACGGCGAAGTAGCCGCCGTCGGCGACCGAGCCGAAGAACGCGCGCAGCACGTCCACCAGCTTTCCTTCCGTGGCAACGCCTTCACTGCCGAAGACCTCGACGGAACCGTCCACAGTGGCCGGAGTTTCTTTGCCGGACAGCTTCTCCGGCTCGTCCAGCAACGCGCGTGCGGCCTTCTTCGCAGCCTCGACGTCGGGCTGGTCGAACGGGTTGATCCCGATCAGCCGGCCGGCGAGCGCGGTCGCGAACTCCCAAAGCAGGAACTGCGCGCCGAGCGGGCCGGTCACCGAGATCTTCGCGGCGCCTTCCGCGGCGCCGACGGCGACCGGGGTCGCGTCGGACTTCGCGTCGGCGAAGCCGGCGGCCTGCGGACCCTCGACGGCCACGGGCAGCAGGCCCGTGCCCAGCTTGCCGGTCGACTCCGCGATCAGCTGCTCGGCCCAGTCCGGGAAGCCCTTGACGCCGGAGCCGGTGTCGGCCAGCACGACCTTCTCCGCGCCGCCCTCGTGGGCGGCGGCCCAGGCGGCCGCGAGCTTGATCGCCGGGTTGTCGGGCGAGTCGGAGCCCAGCACCTCGGCCACCGCGGCGGCCTGGTCCAGCAGGCGCGCGATGTCCGCGCCCGCGAGGCCGGCCGGCACGAGGCCGAACGCGGTCAGCGCCGAGTAGCGGCCGCCGACGTGCGGGTCGGCCAGGAAGGTCTTGCGGTAACCCTCCTTTTCGGACAGTTCCGAGAACGGCGAGCCCGGGTCGGTCACGACCACGATCCGCCGCGCCGCGTCGATCCCCGCGTCGGTGAAGGCCTTCGCGAAGATGCGCCGGTGGCTGTCGGTCTCCACGGTGCCGCCCGACTTCGACGACACCACGATCACCGTGCGCTCGAGGTCGCCCGCGAGCGCGTCGGCCACCTGGCCCGGGTCGGTCGTGTCGAGCACCGTCAGCGCGACACCCGCGGTCGCGGTGATGACCTCCGGCGCGAGCGACGAGCCGCCCATGCCGGCGAGCACCACGCGGTCCACGCCCTCGGACTGCAGCTCCGCGCGCAGCGCCTCGATCTCACCGATCAGCGGCCGCGACGACTTGTGCAGCGACGTCCACGAGAGCCGGATCGACGCCTCGGACTCGGCGTCCGGGCCCCACAGCGTCGCGTCCTGCGCGGCGAGCTTCGACGCGGCCTGGTCGGCGACGAGGCGCTCGACCAGCGGCGCCGCCTTGCCTGCCAGTTCGGCGTCGACGAGCTCGACGCCGGTTTCGTCCCCTGTCATGGTCTGGCTTCAGCCCTTCGCCTTGTTCAGCTGGCCGGTCACCGTCTCGAGCAGCTCCTGCCAGGACTTCTCGAACTTCTCGACACCCTCGGTCTCGAGGGTCACGAACACGTCCGGCACGTCGATGCCGGCCGCGCTCAGCTTGTCGAACACCGCCTGCGCCTCGGCGCCGCGGCCGGTCACCGTGTCACCGGTGAGCTCGGCGTGGTCGGCCACCGCGTCCATGGTCTTCTCCGGCATCGTGTTCACGACGTCGCGGACCAGGAGCTGGTCGACGTAGCGGGTGTCGGAGTACGCCGGGTCCTTGACGCCGGTCGAGGCCCACAGCGGACGCTGCGCGTTGGCGCCGGCGGCGGCCAGCGCCTGCCAGCGGTCGCTCGCGAAGAGCTCCTCGAACTTGGCGTAGGCGAGCCGGGTGTTGGCGATGGCCGCCTCGCCCAGCAGAGCCTTGGCCTCGTCGGTGCCGATCTTGTTCAGGCGCTTGTCGACCTCGGTGTCCACACGGGACACGAAGAACGACGCGACCGAGTGGATGCCCTTGAGGTCGTGGCCGTTGGCCTTCGCCTGCTCCAGGCCGGCGAAGAACGCCTCGATGACGTGCGCGTAGCGCTCGACGGAGAAGATCAGCGTCACGTTGATGCTGATGCCCTCGGCCAGCGCCGCGGTGATGGCGGGCAGGCCCTCGTCGGTGGCCGGGATCTTGACCATCAGGTTCGGCCGGTCCACGGCCTTCCACAGGTCCTTGGCCTCGGCGATCGTCTTGTCGGTGTCGCGCGCCAGGCGCGGGTCGACCTCGATGGAGACGCGGCCGTCGGTGCCGTTGGTGGCGTTGTAGACGTCGCGGAACAGGTCGGCGGCGTTGCGCACGTCGCTGGTCGTCAGCTCGCGGACGGTGCCGTCGAGGTCCGCGCCGCGCTCGGCCAGCTCCTTGACCTGCGCGTCGTAGGCTTCGCCCTTTGACAGCGCGTTGGCGAAGATCGTCGGGTTGGTCGTGACGCCCACGACGTGCTTGTCGCGGATCAGCGCGGCGAGGTTGCCCGAGTTGAGGCGCTCGCGGGAGAGGTCGTCCAGCCAGATGGAGACGCCCGCCTCCGAAAGCTGTGCGAGCCGATCGGTGGTGCTCATACCTTCTTCATCCCCTTCAAGGAAGAAAATTCAGTTCTTGGTGTTGGCGATCGAGCGACGGGCGGCCTCGACGACCTTCTCCGGGGTGAACCCGAACTCACGGAACAGTGTGGCGGCGTCGGCCGAAGCACCGAAGTGCTCGATCGAAACGTTCACCCCCGCGTCACCGGTGAAGCGGTGCCACGACTGCGCGATCCCGGCCTCGACGGACACGCGCGCCTTGACTGCCGGCGGCAGCACCGCGTCGCGGTAGGACTGCTCCTGCTCGTCGAACCACTCGACGCACGGCATCGAGACGACGCGGGTCGGCACGCCGTCGGCCTCGAGGGTCTTGCGGGCCGCGACGGCCAGCTGGACCTCGGAACCGGTGGCCATCAGCACGACCTCGGGAGTGCCGTCGGACGCCTCTTCGAGCACGTAGCCGCCGCGCTTCACGCCTTCGGCGCTGGTGCCCTCGAGCACCGGCACGTTCTGGCGGGTGAGCGCGACACCCGACGGGTGGTGCACGTCTTCCAGCACGGCCTTCCACGCGTAGGCGGTCTCGTTGGCGTCCGCCGGGCGGACGACGTTGAGGCCCGGGATCGCGCGCAGCGCGGAGAGCTGCTCGATCGGCTGGTGCGTCGGGCCGTCCTCGCCGAGGCCGATGGAGTCGTGCGTCCACACGTACAGCGTGGGCAGACCCATCAGCGCCGCGAGCCGGACCGGCGGGCGCATGTAGTCGGAGAAGATGAGGAACGTCGCGCCGTACGGGCGGGTGCCGCCGTGCAGGGCGATGCCGTTGAGGATCGAGCCCATCGCGTGCTCGCGGATGCCGAAGTGCAGCGTGCGGCCGTACGGGTTCGCATTCCACGCGGACGTGGTGGCCTTCGCCGGGCCGAACGAGTCGGCGCCCTTCATCGTGGTGTTGTTGCTCTCCGCCAGGTCGGCGGAGCCGCCCCACAGCTCGGGCAGCGGGTCGCGCAGCGCGTTGAGGACCTCACCGGAGGCCTTGCGGGTCGCGATGCCCTTGGGGTCCGGGTCCCAGTGGGGCAGGTTGTCGGCGAAGCCCTCGGGCAGTGTGCGGGTCGCGAGCCGGTCGGCCAGCGCCTTGCGCTCCGGGTTCGCCGCGGCCCACGCGTCGTAGCGCTCCTGCCAGGCGGCGTGCTCCTGCTTGCCGCGGTCGAGGGCCTTGCGGGTGTGGGTGATGACCTCGTCGTCGACCTGGAAAGTGCGCTCGACGTCGAAGTCGAGGATCTCCTTGACCGACTTGATCTCGTCGGCGCCGAGCGCGGCGCCGTGCGCCTTGCCGGTGTTCATCTTCGTGGGCGCCGGGTAGCCGATGATCGTCCGCAGCGCGATGAACGACGGGCGCTCGGTCTCCGCCTTGGCGGCCTTGATGGCCTCCTCGATCGCGGTGACGTTCTCGCCGCCCTCGACGACCTGCACGTGCCAGCCGTAGGCCTCGTAGCGCTTCGCGGTGTCCTCGGACAGCGCGATGTTCGTGTCGTCCTCGATGGAGATCTTGTTGTCGTCCCAGAAGAGGATGAGGTTGCCCAGCTCCTGGCGGCCCGCGATCGACGAGGCCTCGGAGGTCACGCCCTCTTCGATGTCGCCGTCGGAGGCGATCGCGTAGATGTGGTGGTCGAAGATGCTCTCGCCGGGCGCCGCGTCGGGGTCGAGCAGGCCGCGCTCGCGACGGGCGGCCATCGCCATGCCCACCGCGTTGGCCAGGCCCTGGCCCAGCGGGCCGGTGGTGGTCTCGACGCCCTTGGTGTGGCCGAACTCCGGGTGGCCCGGGGTCAGGGAACCCCACGTGCGCAGCTGCTTGAGGTCCTCGAGCTCGAGGCCGTAGCCGGCGAGGTACAGCTGGATGTAGAGGGTGAGGCTGGAGTGCCCCGCCGAGAGCACGAAGCGGTCGCGCCCGCGCCAGTGCGGGTCGGTCGGGTCGTGGCGCATGGTCCGCTGGAACAACGTGTAGGCGAGCGGGGCGAGGCTCATCGCGGTGCCCGGGTGACCGCTGCCGACCTTCTCGACGGCGTCCGCGGCGAGGACCCGGACGGTGTCGACGGCGCGGGAATCGGTCCCGGTCCAGTCGGCGGGCACGTCACGCCGGAGCAAAGGGTTGTTCTCGCTGGTAGAGGCGGTTTCGGACACTGAACTCGAACTCCCCGTCCTGAGGTTGTCGCTTGCTTTCCGTCATGGTGTAGCCGGTGTGCACTGCCAGTAATCTCAATCGATCCCGAAGGGACGATATTCCTGCTGGGAGCACTGCGCCGGGGTGCCACGCGGCCCGTCCGCGACAGCCTAGTGCTTGGGGTGTGCTCCGGGCAGCCGCGACGGCCGCGCCCGGCCCTTCCGGCCGGGTGATCCCGCCCATGCGGGTCGCCCGCCGTCCGCCGCTGGTCACGGACCGTGCAAAAGGGACGATCGAGGGGACCGACCGGACTCGCCGGACACCGCGACCGGTTCCTTCCGGACACACCGTGCGCCGCCGTTGTCGTCGAGCGTGAACCCGGTGGCGTGACGCAGAAGACAGACCTCGGCGTGTCGAGGACCCTCGATCACCCACCGGATTCGCCACGTCTAACATCGAACGCGGGCCTGGTCCGGGAGCTTCACCAGTTCCATCGCGGTCTTCCGGATCGCAGCCCGGCCCCGAACTGACCCAGGGAGTGAAATGTCGTTGGTGAACGCTGCGCACGGACGCAGTGAGAACACCAGCGCCGAACACCCGACCGGTGAACGACCGCGTGGTGCCCGGCGAAGTGTCCGCCAGGTTGTGGGCGCCTACGCCGCGCTCGCCAAGCCGAGGGTGATCGAGCTCCTCCTCGTCACCACGATCCCGGCGATGTTCCTCGCGGGCCGCGAGATCCCTTCGCCGTGGCTCGTGCTCGCCACGCTCGTGGGCGGCACGATGGCCGCCGGCAGCGCCAACGCACTCAACTGCGTGATCGACGCGGACATCGACAAGGTGATGAACCGCACCAAGAAGCGCCCGCTGGTGAAGGATTCGGTGCCGCGGCGCAACGCGCTGATCTTCGGTCTCGTGCTCGGCGTCGCTTCGTTCGCGGTCCTGTATTTCACCGTGAACCTGCTGTCGGCGATCCTCGCGATCGCGACCATCCTCTTCTACATCTTCGTCTACACCCTGGGCCTCAAACGGCGCACGTCGCAGAACGTGGTGTGGGGCGGCGCCGCAGGCTGTATGCCGGTGGTCATCGGCTGGGCCGCCGTGTCCGGCACCGTGCAGTGGCCCGCGTTCGTGATGTTCGGCGTCATCTTCTTCTGGACGCCCCCGCACACCTGGGCGCTGGGCATGAAGTACCGCGACGACTACGAGCGCGCGGGCGTCCCCATGCTCCCGGTCGTGGCGACGCCGCAGCACGTGGCCAAGCAGATCGTCATCTACTCGTGGGTGATGGTCGCCTGGACGCTCCTGCTGCTGCCGGTCACCAGCTGGCTGTACGCCACCTTCGCCGTGCTCGCCGGAGCCTGGTTCCTCTTCTACGCCCACCGCCTCCAGGCCGCGGTCCGCCGCGGCGAGGAGACGAAGCCGATGTCGCTGTTCCACCGCTCGAACACGTACCTGATGATCGTGTTCGTCGCGCTGGCCGTGGACTCGGCGATCGGGTTGCCGACGCTCGGCTTGCCGTTCTGATTTTTTGACCAGCAGCGCCGCCGTGGCTTCGGCCCGGCGGCGTTTTGGCGTGTGGACCAGCCTCCACGGCCTCCGTGCCGGCTGCGCGGTCGGCTGTGGGTACGAGTTCGGCCTCGTCGAGTTCTTACAGGATTGGCCCGGTCTCGCCTGCCCGGTCCGGTCACTCCGCGTTCTGCGCAGGGCCGCTCGGTTTGCCCGCGCCGCCACCCTGAACCGCTGCTACTACGGCGATCCGGGCGACGTCCACAACCTGAGTTCGCCGGTGTTCGCCACCCCGGAGTCGCGTGAAGGTGAGCTGTTCCGCACTCTCCACGACCTCCGATCCTCCTGAGCCGCGCTCGGGAATGGCGTAGTCTGGTTGGCCGTTGTGTTCTTCCGGCTCTCCGCCGCCTTCCCCCGATGCGAAAGCAGGATCTCACTTGTCCGTGTCCCCGGACCGGGAAGCAGACCGCGCCCTCGAGGACGGTACGCCCGAGCACGCCGCCGAGCTGGCGCGTGAGCAGGCGTATGTCACGACGTTGTACGCGAAGCTCGACACCGAGCGGGTCGAGGCCCAGCGGCGCCTCGACACCACGCTGCGGCAGACCGGCGGCACCCCGCAGGCACGCACCGAGCGGGACGTCGCCACCACGCTGTACTCCGACCGGCTCGCGCAGCTCGGGTCGGTGGAGCAGGGGCTGTGCTTCGGCCGCCTCGACTTCGTGCCCGAGAGCGCCGAGGAAACGACCTACATCGGCCGCCTCGGGTTGTTCGAGGAGGACGACGACTACAAGCCGCTGCTGGTGGACTGGCGGGCGCCCGTCGCGCGGCCGTTCTACCTCGCCACGGCGGCATCGCCCGACGGTGTGCGCCGGCGCCGGCACCTGCGGTCGCTGAGCCGCAAGGTGACGGGCTTCGACGACGAGATCCTCGACCTGAGCGCTGCGGACCAGGGCCAGGACCTCGGGCTGGCGGGCGAGGCCGCGCTGCTGGCCGCCCTGGAGCGGCGGCGTACGGGCGAGATGAGCGACATCGTCGCCACGATCCAGGCGGAGCAGGACCGGATAATCCGCGCGCCGCTCGGCGGGGTGATGGTGGTGCAGGGCGCGCCGGGCACGGGCAAGACCGCCGTCGCGCTGCACCGCGCCGCGTACCTGCTGTACACGCACCGCCAGCAGCTCACCACGCGCGGCGTGCTCGTGATCGGGCCCAACAGCACGTTCCTGCGCTACATCGGCCAGGTCCTCCCGTCGCTGGGCGAGACCGGCGTGCTGCTGGCCACCATCGGGCAGCTCTATCCGGGCCTCGACGCGGAAGGCATCGAGGCGCCGGAAGCCGCGGAGGTCAAGGGGCGCCTGGTGATGACCGACGTGCTCGCCAACGCCGTGCGCGACCGCCAGCGCGTGCCCGAGCCCGTGGTGGAGATCGAGCACGAGCGGGAGATCCTCAAGCTCGACCGCAAGACCTGCGTCGAGGCCCGCACCCGCGCGCGCCGCTCGCGCCGGCCCCACAACCTCGCGCGGCGCCTGTTCGTGTCCGACGTGCTCGACGCGCTCACCCGCCAGGCCGCCCGCAAGCTGGGGGAGGACCTGCTCGACGCGCAGGACGTGCAGGACATCCGCGCGGAGCTCGCCGCCAGCCCCGCTGTGGCCGCCGCCGTGAACGAGCTGTGGCCGAAACTGACGCCGGAAGGCCTGCTCGACGACCTGTTCGCCGAGCGCGAACACCTCGATCGCGCCGCCGGCAAGCTGCTGTCGGAGGCGGACCGCGGGCACCTGGAGAGCGGCCACGACGCGAAGTGGACCCCCGCCGACGTGCCGCTGCTCGACGAGCTCGCCGAGCTGCTCGGCGAGGACGACAGCGAGGAGCGCGCCGAGCGCCGGCGCCGCGAGCGCGTCGAGCGCGCCTACGCCGAGGGCGTGCTGCACGTCCTGGAGCAGGACGAGGAGATCCAGGACGAGGAGATCCTGCGCGTGTCCGACGTGCTCGACGCCGAGCTGTTCGCCGAGCGCCAGCAGGAGCGCAGCGAGCTGACCGCGGCCCAGCGCGCCGCGCAGGACCGCACGTGGACGTTCGGGCACGTGATCGTGGACGAGGCCCAGGAACTGTCCGCCATGGACTGGCGCCTGCTCATGCGCCGCTCGCCCAACCGCTCGATGACACTCGTGGGCGACGTCGCGCAGACCGGCACGCCCGGGGGAGCGCGCACGTGGGACGAGGTCCTCTCGCCCTACGTCGCGGATCGCTGGCGCCTCGAGCAGCTCACCGTGAACTACCGCACGCCGGCCGAGATCATGGCCGTGGCCGCGCGCGTGCTCGCCGTGCTCGACGTGGACCTCGCGGCCCCGGCGTCGGTCCGGGAGACGGGCGTGGCGCCGTGGTCGAAGGCGACGAGCGACCTCGACGCCGATCTGGGCGGCCTCGTCGCGCAGGAGCTGTCCGCAGTGGACGGTGGCACCGTGGCCGTGCTCACACCGGCGGCCCGGCTCGCCGCCGTGGAAGCCGCGGTGACCGCCGACGAACGCGTGAGCGTGCTCACGGTCGAGCGCGCCAAGGGCCTCGAGTTCGACGCCGTTCTGCTGGTCGCGCCGGACGAGATCGTCGCGGCGTCACCGCGCGGGCTCAACGACCTGTACGTGGCCCTCACGCGTGCGACCCAGCGGCTCGGCGTGGTCGAGACCGGTGAGGCCGTGGAGGCGCTGAAGGGGCTCGGTCACCCAGCCGACCACAAGTAGACGGGTCCCCGGCGGGACCGTTCTCGTATGCCGCAACCGTTCCCGCCGTGGCTGTGGTCGGATGGGTGCCTGGCAGCGCGCTAGGGTGCCGGGCATGCAGAGAATCGGCAAGATCGCCTCCGTGGGCGCCGTGGCCGTGGCCGCGGCGTTCAGCCTGACCGCGTGCGGCGGCGACGACACCGCGGCCCAGCCGTCCGGCACCCCGTCGGCCCCGGCCGCCCCGTCGAGCTCGGCCGCTGCGGCCGGCGCTCAGACCAAGGGCCGCGAGTGCACCGCGGACGACATCAAGACCACCGGGACCTTCGGCCAGGCGCCGACCATCACCATCCCGGACGACTGCGATCCGCCGAAGAAGCTGATCACGAAGGACCTGGTCGCGGGTACCGGCAACGGCGCGAAGGCCGGCCAGGAACTGTCGATGAACTACACGCTGGTCACGTGGTCGGACAAGAAGAAGCTCGACAGCTCCTTCGACCGCGGCGAGCCGTTCTCGCTGCACCTCGGCGCGGGCGAGGTCATCCCCGGCTGGGACCAGGGCCTCGTGGGCATCAAGCAGGGCGGGCGCCGGCTGCTGATCATCCCGCCCGACCTCGGCTACGGCCAGGGCGGCAACGGCATCGCGCCGAACGAGACCCTCGTGTTCGTCACCGACGCCGTCACGGTGCCGAACGACAAGAGCTGAGCCGTGCCCGACACCGTCGGTCCTCGCCTCGCTTGAAGCGCCCCATGTGGCGTTCGGTGCGTTGGGTGCACCGAACGCCACATCGGGACCGGTAGGGCGCGCTGTCGGCTGGGCGAGAGCGTCAGTGATGACGTGTCAGGGGACGAGGATCAGCTTCCCGGTCGTCCGGCGGCCCTGCAGATCTTCGTGGGCCTTGCGGGCGTCGGCCAGCGGGTAGCGCCCGCCGATGCGGATGTTCAGCGAACCGTCGGTCACGGCGGCGAACAGCTCGTCCGCGCGCCAGTCGAGCTCTTCGCGCGTGCGGACGTAGTGGCCGGACGTCGGGCGGGTCAGGAACAGCGAGCCGCCCGAGTTGAGGCGCTGCGGGTCGATCGGCGGCACCGGGCCGCTGGCCGCGCCGAACAGCGCGAGCATGCCCCGGATCCTCAGGCTGGCCAGGCTGCCGTCGACGGTGTCCTTGCCGACGCCGTCGTAGACCACGTGCACGCCCTCGCCGTCGGTCAGTTCGCGCGTGACCTTGGCGAAGTCCTCCCGGTCGTAGCGGATCACGTGGTCGGCGCCGGCCCCGCGGGCCAGCTCGGCCTTCTCCTCGGTGGACACCGTGCCGATCACGCGCCCGCCCTGCGCCTTCGCCAGCTGCACCAGCAGCAGGCCGACGCCGCCGGCCGCGGCGTGGACCAGCACGTCGTCGCCCGGCTTGACCTCGTACGTCGAGCGGACGAGGTAGTGGGCCGTGATGCCCTGCAGCATCGTGGCGGCGGCGACCTCGTCGGACACGCCGTCGGGCACCTTCACGGCGCCGGCCGCGGGCACGAGCTTGCGCGCCGCGTAGCTGCCCAGCGAGCCCTGCCAGGCCACGCGGTCACCCGGGGCGAACGCCGTCACGCCCTCGCCGACCTCGGCCACGGTGCCCGCGCCCTCCAGGCCGAGCACGAACGGCAGGTCGATCGGGTAGATGCCCTGACGCTGGTAGGTGTCGATGTAGTTGACACCGGCCGCGGCCACGTCCACCAGCAGCTCACCGGCACCCGGCGAGCCGACCTCGACCTCGGTGACCTCCAGTACCTCGGGACCACCGGTCGTCCTGACCTGCACAGCGGACGGCATGTTTCCTCCTCGCGTCGGGTTCGGCTCTCACCAAGTGCCAACTATGGCCGACGCCACGCTTGTTCCGCGCCACCGGGTGAGACCGGTTAAGCTCGCCGACGTGGCTGAGGAGACCGAGCAGACGCCCCCCGCACCGACCGGCCGGCAGCTGGCCGCCGCCCGTGACTTCGTGGCGCGGCACGGGAAACCGTCGCGCGCGGTGGTCGAGAACATCGGCCGCGCCGGCGCTCGCGTGGTGCTCGTGGGAGCCGACGGGGCCCTCGGCGACGTGATCGTGCCGGTCCCGGAGACGGGCACGGCGCTCGTCGAGGCGGTCGAGGACCTCGAACCCGCCGAATGGGACAGCGAGACGGTGAAGGCGACCAAGATCGGCGCGGCCCACCGCCGCAAGATGGCCGGTCCGCGAGCCGGCCGGTGAACCGCGAAGCGATCTTCGTCGCCTGCGCGCAGATGCCGGAAGGCGACGGCGACGACACCGGCGCCGCGGCCGCCCTCGACGACCTGGGCTTCGCCGTGCGCTGGGCCGTGTGGGACGACCCGGGCGCCGACTACGCGAGCGCCGACCTCGTGGTGCTGCGCGCGACCTGGGACTACCCCGAGCGCCGCGCCGAGTTCCTAGACTGGTGCGAGACCGTGCCGACGCTGGCCAACCCCGCCGCGGTCGTGCGCTGGAACACCGACAAGTCCTACCTCGCCGAGCTGATCGAGGCCGGCGTGCCCACGGTGCCGACCACACTGGTCGAGCCGGGTGAGCAGGCGAAGTGGCCGAAGGTGCCGTTCGTGGTGAAGCCCTCGGTCGGTGCGGGCTCGCGCGGCGCCGCCCGCTTCGGCGCCGACGCCGCCGGTGCGGCCGAGCACCTGCGCGAGCTGCACGCAGACGGCCGCACCGCCGTCATCCAGCCGTATCAGTCCAGTGTGGACACCCAGGGCGAGATCGCGCTCGTGTACTTCGGCGGCGTTTATTCGCACGCCTTCACGAAAGCGGCGATGCTCGGCGCCGGCACCGATCCGTCCGGCCTGTTCCTCACGGAGAAGCTCGCCCCGGCCGTCCCGGCGTCCGGTGTGCGTGCCGTCGCGGAAGACGCCCTGGACGCGGCGTGCTCGCTCATGGGCATCCTGCGCGCCGAACTGCTCTACGCCCGCGTGGACATCGTGCGCGGTGAAGACGGGCACCCGCTGGTGCTGGAGCTCGAGCTGGCCGAACCGTCACTGGGCTTCCGCAACGCCGACGCGGGGGCCCCGTTGAGGTTCGCGTCGGCGGTGCGGCAGCAGCTGGCCTAGTTACTTCAAGCCCGGTCACTTCAAACCCGGTCACTTCAAGCCCGGTCACTTCAAGCCCGACGACGCCAGCCCGTCGATCACCCGGCGCTGCAGCAGGATGAACAGGATCAGGATCGGCGCCATCGCCAGCAGGCTGGCGGCCATCAGCACGGGGTAGTTCACCGTCACGTCGCCGGCCAGCGTGGCCAGCGCGGCAGACAGCGGCATCTGCGTGGCGCGCGTCGACACCACGAGCGGCCACAGCAACTCGTTCCACGACCACAGCACGGCCGAGATCGCGAGCACGCTGATACTCGGGCGCACCACCGGCAGCAGCACGCTCCAGAACGTCCGCAACGGCCCGCTGCCGTCGATGCGCGCCGCTTCCTCCAGCTCCGCCGGGAGGTTGAGGAAGGCCGTGCGCATCAGGAAGGTGCCGTACGCGCTGAACAGCCCGGGCGCGACGATGCCGGCCAGGGTGTTGAGCCAGCCGAGGCCCTGCACGATCTGGTACTGCGAGATCAGGTACGCCTGCGAGGGCACCAGCAGGATCGACAGCACGAGACCGAGCAGCACCGCCCGCCCGCGGAAGCGCATGCGGGCGAACGCGTACCCGGCCAGCGTGCAGAGCACGATCTGGGCGAGCGTGCGGATCACCGTGATGAGCACCGAGGTCCACAGCTGCGACAGGAACGGCAGCCGCTGGAACACGGCCGCGTAGTTCTGCCACTGCAGGTGCGCGGGCCAGAACGTGGGCGTCACGCTCTGCACCTCGGCGTTGGTGGACAACGACATCACGATCTGCCACAGGAACGGGAAGGCCATGATCAGCCCGCCCACCCCGAGCACGAGGTGGATCAGCGCGTGGGACTGCCGCCGGCGCCGTGTTCTAGGCATTGCCGGTCCACCTCCGTTGCAAGCGGAACTGCACGAGCGTGACGAGACCGATGAGCACGAAGATGACCATCGCGATGGCCGCGGCGAAACCCTTGTCGTTCTCTACGAAACCCGCGTCGTAGAAGTAGTAGACGAGCGACATCGTCTTCGGCAGCACCGCGTTGTGGTTGCCCAGCAACGCATACAGCAGGTCGAAGAGCTGGAAGCTCGCGATGGTGGTCACCACGATCACGAAGAACACGCTGGGCGCCAGCTGCGGCAGCGTGATCGAGCGGAACTGGCGGAAGCGGCTCGCGCCGTCGAGCTCGGCGGCCTCGTACAGCTCCGTCGGGATGTTCTTCAGGCCCGCGCCGAGCACGATCATCGAGAAGCCCAGCGAGGACCACAGGCCCACCACGGCCACCGCGGCTAGCGCGAAGCCGGGGGTGTTGACCCACGATGGGCCGGTGATCCCGACCCGCGACAACGCCCAGTTGAGGATGCCGTAGTCGCCGTTGAAGATCATGCGCCATACCAGCGCGACGGCGGCGGGCATCGCCACGTACGGCAGGAAGAACAGCACGCGGTAGAACTGCGCGAACCGCAGGCCCGGGGTGTTGAGCAGGCTCGCGAGCCACGCCGCGATCGGCACGCCGAGCAGCACCACCGCCGTGTAGATCAGGGTGTTCAGCAGCGACCGGTACAGCTGGGGGTCGGTGAACAGCCGGCTGTAGTTGTCCAGCCCTGACCACTTGAAGCCGCCGAACACGCCCCAGGTGGTGAACGAGTAGAACGCTGTCTGCAGGATCGGCCAGATGTAGAAGGCGAGCACCCCGGCGAGCAACGGCAGCACGAACGCCCAGGGCCACAGGCCGTCCCCGCGCCGGACGCCGCGCCGCTTCCGCCGGGTGGCGGGAGCGGCGGGCGCCGGAGCGGACTCGGAGACGTCGGCGGACACGGCGCTCATTCCTTGGCCAGGTCCGCGTTCATCTGTGACGCCAGGTCCTTCAGCGCGGCGTCGACGGGTTTGGTGCCGTCGAACGCGTCGGGCAGCAGGTTGGTCTCGAGCGTGTTCCACGCGGCGGTGTTCTTCGACACCGGCAGCGGCTTGGCGTAGGGGACCTCGTCCAGGAACAGCTGCAGGTCGACACCGGGCATGGACTTCGCGAACGCGTCCTGCGTTCCGGTGTAGGCGGGGATCACCGCACCGAGGTCACCTTGCTGCTGCTGGGCTTCCTTGCTCGCGAGGAACACCTGCAGCGCCTGCGCGGCCTGCTTGTTGGGACTGTTCGCGGCGACCACATTGGACAGACCGTGGATCACCGTGGCCTGCTGGTCGCCCTTCGGTACGGGGAGCACGGCGATGTCCTTGGCGACGGGCGCGGCGGCCACCTCACTGCGAGCCCAGCTGCCGCCCTGGTACATCGCCGACTTGCCGGAGACGAACCACTGGTCGCCCGTGGTGTCGGTGAGTTGCTTGATCGTGGGCATCGCCTTGGACTTCACGAGGTCGGTCCAGAACTGGATGCCCTTCGCGGTGGCCGGGCTGTCGTACCCCGACTTCTTGCCGTCGGGTGAGATCACCGAGCCGCCGGCCTGGAAGATCGTGTTGTAGTACGTGCTCTGGCCGCTGTCCATACCGGCGGTGATGCCGTAGACGCCCTTGCTCGAGAGCTTCTGCGAGATCTGCGTGGCGGTGGACTGCAGGTCGGCCCACGTCCAGTCCTTGCTCGGGATCGGCACGCCGGCCTCGGCGAACAGTGCCTTGTTGATCCACACGCCGATGGTGTCGAAGTCCTTCGGCACGCCGTACTGCACGCCGTCCAATGTGTACAGCTGGTCCAGTGACTGCGGGTAGTTCTTCGGGTCGATCGCGCCGGCCTTCACCTCACTGGTGACGGGCGCGATCTTGCCGTTGCTCGCGTAGAGCTGGAAGTTGGGGCCGTTCATCCAGAACAGGTCGGGCAGGCTGTCGCTGGAGGCCTCGGTCTGCAGCTTGGTGAAGTAGTTCGCGTACGGGGTGACGTCCACGTTCACCTTGATGTTCGGATATTTTTTGTTGAACTCGGCCAGGTTGGCGTTGATCGCCTTCACCTGGGTCTGGTCCCAGACCGCGTAGGTCAGGTTCGCCGAGACGCCGGCGTCGGGCGGGCTGTACGGGGTGTCCGAATCGGACGCAGTGGACGCACCCGTGGACGAGCACGCGGCGAGCGTGGCGGCGGCGGCCACCGTGCCGGCCACCGCGGCCAGGGCTCGGCGGGGGAATGAAGCCATCGGGATTCCTTTCAGCGGGCGGGGGAGACGATCAGGGTCAGCGGGTGCCGGCGGGGAAGTGGGCGCGCACGGCGGCGGGCAGTTCGGGCACGTCGAGCGGGACCGAGCCGTTGCGCAGCGACCGGGTGGCCAGCGCGCCGGCGGCCACGGCCTCGCGGGCGGCGACCGGCGAGAGCGTCGGCGTCTCGCCGTCGATCACGTAGCGCAGGAATTCGGTCATCGTGAGCAGGTCGGCGTCGGCGTGACCTTCTTCGACGCCCGAGATCGGGTACTCGCGGTCGCCGTCGGCGGACCAGCCGCGGCGGTGGTTCCAGACCTTCACCACACCGCCGCCGGTGTCGCCGAAGTTCTCGGCGCGGCCTTCGGTGCCGATCACCGTGTAGTTGCGCCAGTAGTCCGGGGTGAAGTGACACTGCTCGTAGCTGGCGAGCACGCCGTTGTCGAGGGTCATGAGCACCAGGGAGACGTCCTCGACGTCGACCACCTCGTTGAGGCCGGTCTGCGCGGCGGGGGGCCAGTTGTCGAAGGAGAACCAGTCGTGCATCAGCTCGTTCTCGTGGCCGCCGCGGTCGGTGATGCCGCCGTAGACCGCGAGCTGCCCCATGCCGACGACGCGGCGGGTGTAACCGCCGGCGAGCATGTGGATCACGTCGAGGTCGTGGCTGGCCTTCTGCAGCAGCAGGGAGTTGACCTTGCTGCGGTCGGCGTGCCAGTCCTTGAAGTAGTAGTCGCCGCCGTTGCCCACGAAGTGGCGGCACCACACGGTTTTGACCTCGCCGATCTCGCCGCGGTCGACCACTTCGCGCAGCGCGCGGGTCACGCCCGAGTGCCGGAAGTTGTGTCCGATGTAGAGCGGCGTGTTCGACTCCTGCGCGGCGGCCAGCACGGCGTCGGCGTCTTCGAGCGTGATCGCGAGCGGCTTCTCGAGGTAGACGGCGATGCCCGCGCGCAGCAGGTCGACGGCGATCTCGGCGTGAGTCCAGTCCGGCGCGGTCACGATCGCGGCGTCGACGAGTTTGCGGTCGATCAGATCCGTGTGCTGCTCGACGACGTCGATCTCGCCGAACAGCTCACGGGCCCGGGCGCGGCCGGCCTCGGTCGGGTCGGCCGCGGCCACCACGGTCGCGGCCAGCCCGGATTCCGCGATGTGCCGGGCGATGACGGCCCGCTGGCCGACTCCCACCACACCCACGCGGACAGCTTCGCCGTTTCCCACCTGGTCACCTCACCTCTGCGTGATATTGATCCGTATGATGGCAAACCAATCACTAGTGCACAACACGCGATGATGCGTCTGCTCAGACGCGTGCGCGAACCGTTACGTGGGCCTTGGTCAGTCCGGGGTCGGCCCGGGGTCAGCTCGCGACCACGAGCTCGACCGACGCGGCCGCCAGCTCGGAGGCGAACGAAGCGGGCACTTCGGCGTCTGTGACCAGCACGTCGATCTCCGCGAGCCGGCAGATGCGCGCGAAGGTGGACTTCATCAGCTTCGTGGCGTCGGCGACCACGATCACGCGCCGCGCGACCTGGCTGAAATGCCGGCTGACCTCGGCTTCTCCCTCGTGCAGGGTGGTGGCGCCGTACTGCGCGCTCAGCCCGTCGACGCCGAGGATCACGGTGTCGAGGGCGAACGCCGCGAGCGCGTTGGACACCAGCGAGCCGACCAGCTCGTAGGACTGGCGCCGGGCCACGCCGCCGGTGACCACGATCTTCACGTGCGCGCGCACTGACAGCTCGTAACCGATGTTCAGGGCGTTGGTCACGATGGTCAGGCCGGTTTCGCCGTCGGCGCGGATGAACCGCTCGCTCTTGCCGAGCGCCCGCGCGACCTCGGTGGTCGTGGTGCCGCCGTTGATCCCCACCGTCTCGCCGGGCCGGACCAGTTCGGCGGCGGTGCGGGCGATCGCGGTCTTGGCCTCGGCCTGGCGTGCGATCTTGTACTGGAGCGGCAGCTCGTAGCCGGCGCCGAGGGCCGCCGCGCCGCCGTGCGTGCGGGTGATGAGGCGCTGGTCGGCGAGGATCGAGAGGTCGCGGCGCGCGGTGGCGGGGGAGATGCCGAGCGTTTCACCGATCTCCGTGATCGTCACGTTCCCTCGTTCGCTCACCAGCTCGAGCAGGGCGTTGAGGCGTTGCTGGGGTGTCATCGGGCGGCTCGCGTTCGAGGTCGAGGGGTAGGACCGACTCATCCTAGAGGTCATCTCCACTGAGCCGGATGATTGAAGATGACGTATATCGCTCACTCCAATCAAGAATGATCGTCTATGCTCACCATGCGATCACGTCGATCGCCCTCGGATCGAAAGGTCTCCATGTCCGACTCCTTCGTGTCCCGTGAGCTGGCGTCCCAACCGCAGATGTGGCGCACGGCCGCCGAGCTGTTCCCTTCCGTCGCGAGCGCGCTGCCGCAGCCGGGGGAACGCGTCGCCGTCGTCGGGTGCGGCACCAGCTGGTTCATCGCCATGAGCTACGCCGTCGCGCGCGAGCAGCGCGGGCACGGCCTGACCGACGCCTTCGCCGGCTCCGAGTACCCGCGTGAGCGCCAGTACGACCGCGTGGTCGCGATCTCGCGCTCCGGCACCACGACCGAGATCGTCGACCTGCTCGGCGCGCTCGACTCGCAGCGCACGGTGCTGATCACGGCCGTGGGCGACGCGCCGGCCGCCGCGGTGGCCGACGAGGTCGTCGAACTTCCCTTCGCCGACGAGGAATCCGTGGTGCAGACGCGGTTCGCGACGACCACGCTCGCGCTGCTGCGCGCGGGGCTCGGCGACGACGTCGAAGCGCTGGCGGCGCAGGCCGAGCAGGCGCTGCAGGTGCCGATCACCGAGCTGCTCGACGCCGAGCAGGTGAGCTTCGTCGGCCGCGACGCCGCGGTGGGCCTCACGTTCGAAGCCGCGTTGAAGACCCGCGAGGCCGCGCAGTTCTGGGCGGAGTCGTACCCGGCAATGGACTACCGCCACGGCCCGATCGCGATCGCTCAGCCCGGCCGGCTCGTGTGGTCGCTCGGCGCGACGCCCGAGGGCCTGGCCGACGACATCGCCCGCACGGGCGCGACGTTCGTCCACCACGACCTCGACCCGATGGCGGCTTTGGTTGTGGTGCAACGGTTCGCCGTCGCGCTGGCCGTGCGCCGCGGGCTCGACCCCGACCACCCGCGCTCGCTCACGCGCTCGGTCATCCTCACCTGATGGCGGTGCTCGGTGTCGACGTCGGCGGCACCACGGTCAAGGCGCGCGTCACCGGCGACGACGGCGCGGTGCTCGCGCAGTGGCGTGAACCCACGCCGACGGGCGATCCGCAGGCGCTCGCGGGGCTCGTGCGCCGCGCCACCGAGTGGTACCCGGTCGACGCTGTGGGCCTCGTCGTGCCCGGCATCGTCGACGAGCGCGCGGGGCTGTGCCT
Source organism: Amycolatopsis sp. NPDC051373 (assembly GCF_040689465.1). Taxonomy (NCBI): domain Bacteria; kingdom Bacillati; phylum Actinomycetota; class Actinomycetes; order Pseudonocardiales; family Pseudonocardiaceae; genus Amycolatopsis; species Amycolatopsis sp. NPDC051373. The sequence goes on from NZ_JBFBAE010000010.1 coordinate 86,564, forward strand.
GCAGGCCGTGAACCTCGGTTGGCGCGACGTTCCGGTGCGGGAGCTCGTTTCCGCTGCGGTGGACGTGCCGTTGGCGTTCGGGCAGGACGTCCGCGCCGGCGCGCTCGCAGAGGTCCGCACGGGCGCGGCGGCCGGTTCTTCGGAGCCGGTGTTGTTCGCCGCCGTCGGGACGGGTCTGGCCGGCGCTTTGGTGGTCGACGGCCGGGTGCTCGACAGCCCGTGGGCCGGCGAAATCGGCCAGGTGCTCTTGGCCGGTGGCGGACGGGTGGAGGAGGTCGCCTCGGCCTCCGCCCTCGCGCGCCACGCCGGCGCGCCCGACGCCTTTACAGTCGCCGAACGCGTCCGCGGCGGCGACGGTGCCGCCCTTACCGCTTGGCGCGAGTGCGTCCGTGTGCTGGCCGAGTCCATCGCCTGGACCACCGCCGCCGTGGGCTGCGGCACCGTCGTGGTCGGGGGCGGACTGGCCGAGGCGGGCGCCCTGCTGCTCGACCCGCTCACCCACGAGGTCGCTGCCCGCCTCGGCATCCTCCGCGCGCCGTCGGTCGTCCGCGCCCACCACGGCGACGCGGCCGCGGTCATCGGTGCGACCTTGCTGGCGCAGGACTTGCTGGCCGCGGGAGTGGCCCGATGACCGGCGTGATCGTGCTCGGTCCGGCAGCGGGAGCCACCGATCGCGTGGCTCGGCACGAGTCGGTGATCGTGCGAGCTCACCGAGGTGGCGCGGTGCCTGTCGGCTCAGGACTCGCTCGTGGTGGGCGCGCTCCCGTGCTCCGTGCGACGTTGCCGATGAAGGACTTACCGGCCGCCGGAGTGGCCCGATGATCGTCGTGGTCACGCCGAATCCGGCGGTGGACGTCACCTACCGCGTGGCGCGGCACGAGCCCGGGGAGACGAACCGGGTGCTGGAGGTTCAGCGCCGGCCCGGTGGCAAAGGGCTGAACGTCGCGCGGGTGCTGGCCGGGCTGGGGGTCGAGGTGTTGGCCCTGCTGCCGCTCGGAGGTGAGGCCGGGCGGTGGGTCGCGGGTGAACTGACTGTGCCGCATGAAGTCTCGCCGCTTGCGGGGGAGACGCGGACGACGGTGACCGTCGTGGGTGAGGGGCATCCGACCGTCTACACCGAGCCCGGGCCGGAGACGAGCGAAGCCGAGTGGGCCGCGTTCGGTGAGGTGCTCGGACGGCGGCTCGCGGGCGCGGAGCTGCTGGTCGTCTCGGGGTCGTTGCCGCGGGGGGCGCGGGCCGAGTTGCTCGGGGACTGGGTGCGGGCGGCGCACGAGGCCGGTGCCCGGGTGCTCGCCGATGTTTCCGGCCCCGCACTGGTGGCAGCGGCGAATGCCGGGGCGGATGTCGTGAAGCCGAACCTCGCGGAGCTGCTCGACGCGACGTCCACTGTGGACGAAAATGCCGGCGCCGCCGAACTGAAGCGGCGAGGCGCCGGGCTCGTGGTCGTCTCGCGTGGCGCCGAAGGGATCGCCGCGCACACACCGGACGACACCATCGAAATCCCCGCCGTCCCCGGCGTCACCGGAAACCCGACCGGAGCCGGCGACGCCGCGACCGCCGGCCTCGCGGCGGCGCTCGTCGACGGCGTCCCCCTCGTCCAAGCGCTTCGCCGCGCCGCCGCGCTCGGGGCGGCGGCCGTACTGCGCCCGGTGGCGGGCGAGGTCGATGTCGAGGCCTACCGACGTTTTCTCGAACCGAACGGAGAACCCGCATGATCACCCGCCCGGCTCTCGCCCGGATCCTCGCGTCGGCGCGTGAGCGCAACGCCGCGGTCGGCGCGTTCAACGTGATCCTGCTCGAACACGCCGAGGCCATCGCGAGCGGCGCCGAGCAGGCCGGCGTGCCCGTGGTGCTGCAGATCAGCGAGAATTGCGTGCGCTACCACGGCGGGCTGGCGCCGATCGCGCTCGCGTCGCTGGAGATCGCCAAGCGCGCGAAGGTCGAGGTGCTCGTGCACCTGGACCACATCGAGGACCAGGACCTGGTCCTCGAAGGCGTCGAGCTCGGCGTGGACAGCGTGATGTACGACGGGTCCCGTCTGCCCTACGACGAGAACGTGCGCACCACCCGCGAGATCGCCGACCTGTGCCACGCGGCGGGCATCGCCGTGGAGGCGGAGCTCGGCGAGGTCGGCGGCAAGGACGGCGTCCACGCTCCCGGCGCCCGCACCGACCCGGCCGAGGGCGCCGCGTTCGTGAAGGCCACAGGCGTCGACGCGCTGGCGGTCGCCGTCGGCACGTCGCACGCCATGGTGTCGCGCACGGCCAGCGTCGACCGCGCGCTCGTCTCGCGGCTGCGCGACGCGGTGGCGGTGCCGCTGGTGCTGCACGGATCGTCCGGCCTGTCCGACGACGAGCTGCGTGGCGCCGTCGAGAGCGGGATGACGAAGATCAACATCTCGACGCACCTGAACGGCCTGTTCACCCGCTCGCTCAAGCAGTTCCTCGACGAGCGGCCGGACGTCGTCGACCCGCGCAAGTACGTCCGCCTCGGGCGCGCGGCCGTCGAAACGGAGACCGCGCGCCTGCTGCGCCTGCTCGCGGCTTGATCCGGCCGGCCCTCATCCACGACACACGAGCCAGACGGCCTCTGCCGGTCAGGCTCAGCGGGGCATCATGGTGTGACACGAGGACCTCCGTGGCTGGTGCAGATCGTGGTGATCCACACCAAACCCGGAGGTCCTCCCTCGAACCGAGATCATCCGATCACGCGTCGCCCCGTTCCCCACCACTCCGGGCGCTACACCCGGACCTCTGCGAAGTTCTCCCGGGCGTAGTCGGCCAGGGTGCGGGGTGCGTGTCCGGTGAGCTGTTCGACGTGGTCGGTCACACCATCGCAGGCGTCCGCGCGAACGAGGACGAACAGGTGCATCATGTGGTCGATCCAGGCGTCCGGCCGGCCTGAGCGGGCAAAGTGGGCACGGTGCTGCGCCAGGTCGGCGTCGACGTGCCGGACGGGACGCCCCGACGCTTTCGCGAGCACTTCGGCGACCTCTCCGAAGGTCAGCGACTCCGGGCCGGTGAGGTCGTAAGCCCGGCCGTGGTGGCCGTCGGTCGTCAGGACCGTGACCGCCGCATCGGCCACGTCCCGGGTGTCGACGAAACTCGCGCGGTGGCCGCCGCTGCCCGCGTACAGCTCGTCATCTTCGCGGATCGCCCTCGCGTAGACGGCCTCGTCTTCGTCGAAGTTCTGCATCAGCCAGTTGGGCCGCAGGATGGTCCAGTCGCGACCCGACTCCCGTACCGCCTGCTCGACCCGTGCGCGGTTGCCCGCGGCGGGCCCCTTGTCGACGCCGAACGCCGACATGAGCACCACGTGCCGCGCGCGCGGCGCCGCGGCGATCAGGCTCGCAATCGTGCCCGCCGCGTCGTCGTCGCTGTCGAGGCCCTTGAGGAACAAGGCATCCGCGTCGGCGACCGAAGTGTCCCAAGTGGACCTGTCGGACCAGTTGAACAGGGTGGGCGTGAGGTGACCCGTTGCCGCGCCCGGATGGCGGCTCGCTGCGCGCACGTCGAGCCCGGCGGCGGTGAGCGCCTCGGTCACGCGCTTGCCCGCCTTACCGGTGGCGCCTTCCACCCATACCGTCTTCGCGATCATCTGCGGCTCCTTTCATCCGGTCTCCGAGGATCAAAGTAGAGCGAGGAGACGAGACGAGTAATGGCTGAGAAGCGCGAACCTTTGTCTCATCGTCTCCGCGTTGTAGAGTTCCGTTGTGGACGTGCTGGGGGACATCCTGACCGCGATGCGGGTAGGTCAGCCGGTCGCCGCGCTCACCGAGGTGCACTCACCGTGGGGGCTGCGTTTCGACCACGTCATGGGGGCCGCTTTCCACGTGGTGCTCCAGGGCACCTGCCTGCTGACTCCGCTCTCCGACGGCGATTTCGCCCCCCGGGAACTGGGCCCCGGCGACGCGGTGCTGCTCGGGCGTGGCGCCGCGCACGCGATGAGCTCCACTCAGGACGTGCCCCTCACGGCTTTCACGCCGGTCCGCGGCACTGCGGGAGCCCCCTTCGGACGCTTCGAGCTACCCGGGCCCGGCGCCCGGTCGACGATCGTGTGCGGCGCCTACAAGCTCGTGCGCAGCCGGCCGCACCCGCTACTGCGGGACTTGCCCGAAGTCGTGCACCTGTCCACCCTGCGCGGCAGGAATCCTGGGCTGCGCGCGATGGTGGAGCTCCTGGACACGGAATTGCGCGACGCTCCGCCGGGTGCCGCCGTCGTGGCGCCGTCGCTGGTCGATGCGTTGCTGGTGTATCTGCTGCGAGCGTGGCTGCACGAATCCGCCGCCACGACCAGCTGGGCGGCGGCTTTGAGCGATCCGCCCACAGCGCGGGCGCTCGCGGCCATGCACGCCGAACCGGCTGAGGCGTGGACCGTCGAGCAGCTCGCCGGCCTCGCCGGCCTGTCGCGGGCGGCGTTCGCACGCCGGTTCACCGAGGTGGTCGGTGAACCGCCGCTGACCTACCTCACACGGTGGCGGATGGACACCGCGGCCCGGCTGCTCCGCGGCACCGACAAGACCCTCGCGCAGGTCGCCTCAGCGGTCGGATACGGCTCCGCGTTCGCCTTCGCCAAGGCGTTCCGGCGGGAGTTCGCGACCACGCCCGGCGGATACCGGACCGGCGCGGCTCAGTGATCACCGGCCGTCGTCGGCCCGCCGCAGCCGTCACGGGAGCTGCGTGAGGTCCTCGGGGAAGCCCGCGGCGCCCACCAGGCCCGGGTCGAGGAACGTCGTGATCGACACCAGGTGCGTGGCGTCGACGGTCAGCAATGCCAGCCCGAACGGCCGGAACGGCGCGGCGGTGTGGTCGCGGTGGTAGGCCGCCGCGGCCGGCTGTCCGTTGGCGACGGTCGGGAACATCCGGTACAGGCCAGGCTCGGTGAGCACGTGCTCCCCGAGGAACGGCACGCACAGCCGTTTCCCGGACAGCGAAAGACCGGACGGGATGACCTCGAGGGTCGCGTCGTCGCGCAGCAGCCGCGTCAGCGCCCCGATGTCGGCGGTTTCGAAGGCCGCGATGTAGGAGTCGAGGATGCGTCGCGCTTCGACCGAATCCGGCTCGACGACGGCCTCCGGCGACGGCGACAGTTCGTCGAGCCGGGCCCGGGCGCGCTGGAGCGCGCTCTTTACCGCGGGCACGCTCGTGCCGAGGACCTCGGCTATCTCCGAGGCCGGCATCGCCAGCACCTCCCTCAGCATGAACGCGGCGCGCTGGCGCGGAGGCAGGTACTGCAGACCCGCGACCAGCGCGAGCCGCAGCGTCGACCGTTGTTCGGCGATGTGGGCGGGGTCCGCGGGCAACGGATCGAGCCACAGGACGTCGGCTGTCGCCAGTGGAACGTCGGGGTCCTCGCCGGGGACACCGAGACCGGCCGGCAGCACTCGGCGCCCTCTGCCCTGCAACGTCGTCAAGCACACGTTCATGGCGATCCGGTACAGCCACGTCCGTACCGAGGAGCGGCCTTCGAACGCGTCTCGGCTGCGCCAGGCCCGCAGGCAGGTTTCCTGCACGAGGTCTTCGGCTTCGTGCACCGAGCCCGTCATCCGGTAGCACAGTGCCATCAGCTCCGGTCGGAAGCTCTCCAGTTCGTCCCACGTATCCGACAAGTCCGTCAACCTCGCGCCGGTCGGTAGCGCAACGACACCAGGCCCGGATCGGCCCCGGGCTCCGCGCTGAGGAGCTCCCATACGCTGCCAGTGCCACCGGGGCGGGCGAAGGTGTCACCATCGGGGACGATGACCGGCACGACGGTCAGGGCCAGCTCGTCGATCAGCCCGGCCGCTGTCAGCGTCTGGCCGAACCGGCCGTGACCGCAGACGATCAAGTCCCCACCTGCTTCCCGCTTCAGCGCGGCGACGGCGTCGACGACATCGTCGTCGATCACCGCGGTGTTCGTCCATCGAGGTTGCCGCAGGGATGAGGAGAACACGTATTTGCGCATGGCGTTGAGGTGTGCGGCGTACTCGCCCGGCGTCGCCGGCCACTGCCGGGAGAAGATGTCGTAGGTCCGCCTGCCCATCAGCATGGCCTCGTAGCCACGGAGCGCGGCCAGCGACGCGGCCGCGCTACCCGGGCCGAAGTAGGGCCCCGCCCACTTCAGCGGCTCGCTGATCACACCGTTGAGCGACACGAGCGTGCTGAGCACCAGTCGCCGCGGGGTTTGCCTCGTCATGGGGAGTTGGACCCGGCACGGGCCGAAAAGGAATCGGTCCGGCCGGTGGGTGCCGCGCGACGATTCCTTCGCGGGGCGCCGGCGGTCCAAGAGACCATGAAAATCAGCTACTACCTGCCCACCGGGACGACCCACGAGTTCGCGGGCCACACGAACCCGGTCACCGCGTTCGACAAGCTGCTCGAGCTGGCCCAGGTCGCCGACGCGGCCGGTTTCGCGACCATCTGGGCTCCGGACCACTTCATCCCGTTCGGCCCTTCGGGGTCGTACGTGTTCGAAGCCTGGACTACGTTGGCGGCGCTGGCCCGCGAGACCGGCACCGCGCGGCTCGGTCAGCTCGTCACCGGCAACGGCTACCGCAATCCCGCTCTCCTGGCGAAGATGGCCTCGAACCTCGACGTCGTCTCCGGCGGACGGCTGACCTTCGGCATCGGAGCCGGCTGGTACGAAGACGAGTACCGGGCGTTCGGCTACGACTTCCCCGGCGCGGGAGAACGCCTTCGGCGGCTGGAAGAGGCGCTGCAGATCATCAAGGAACTGTGGACCGGGAAACCCGCGACCTTCACCGGCCGGTACTTCACGACCGACTCCGCAGTGAATTCGCCGACGGGCGTCCAGCTCCCCCACCCACCTGTGATGATCGCCGGGGGCGGGGAGAAAGTGACGCTCCGCCTGGTCGCGCTGTACGGCGATCTCTGCAACGTGCAGGAACCACCCGAACAGGTGCGCCGCAAGTACGGGATCCTCGCTCGCCACTGCGACACGGTGGGACGTGATTTCTCGGCGATCACGAAGACATCGACGACGTACTGCATCATCGCGGACACCGACGAGGAAGCCCGCGCCGCCGTGCCGACGTGGGCGCCGCTGGTGTTCCCCGGCGACCTGGCCGCGTACGGGCTCGTCGGCACCATCAACACGATCCGCGAGCGGCTCGACGGCTACCGCGACGCCGGGGTCGACGAGCTGATCGTCGGCTTCGGGAACGCGCTCGACGCAGAAACTCTGCGCACCTTCGCGGATGAGTTCATCGTGAACTGAGCCGGTGCGGTACTAGGCGGGCTGCTTTCGCTTGGCGGCCAAGCGATCGGCTCGGGGCCATCGCACGTCGGTGGCCCAGCCGAAGCGCTCGAACAGCCAGATCACGCGCGCCGACACGTCGACCTGGCCGCGCAGCACGCCGTGGCGCGCGCAGGTCGGGTCGGCGTGGTGCGAGTTGTGCCACGACTCGCCCATCGACAGGATCGCGAGCGGCCAGAAGTTGGCGGCCTTGTCGCGGCTGGCGAAGGGGCGTTCACCGATCAGATGGCACACGGAGTTGACCGACCAGGTCACGTGGTGCAGCAACGCGATACGCACCAGGCCCGCCCAGAAGAACGCCGTGACGGCGCCCCACCACGACCAGGTGATCAGCCCGCCCAGCGCGGCCGGCAGGGCGACGCTGAGCGCGATCCACAGCGCGAAGAAGCGGTTCACCAGCCGCAGGTCGCGGTCGCCGACGAGATCCGGGGCGAAGCGGTCGGCGTTGGTCACCTCGCGCTTGAACATCCAGCCCATATGCGCGTGCCAGAACCCGCGCAGCAGCGCCGCGGGCGACGTGCCGAACAGCCACGGCGAGTGCGGATCGCCCTCGCGGTCGGCGAACGCGTGGTGGCGGCGGTGGCTCGCGACCCAGAAGATCACCGAACCCTGCACCGCCATGCTCCCCGACACGGCCAGCGCGATCCGCAGCGCGCGTGGCGCCTTGAACGCGCCGTGCGTGAAATACCGGTGGTACCCGACGGTCACGCCGAGCGTGCCGAACGTGTAGAAGACCACGAACAGCGCCGCGTCGACCCAGCTGAGCCCCCAGCCCCACAACAGCGGAACGGCGGCGACCAGTGCCACGAACGGCACCAGCAGGAAAGTCTTGAGCACGACCATCTCCGCCGGACCCCGGCGTCCGGAGATCAACGGCTTCACGGTGCTGGACTGGACGGACGTCATGAGCGTCACCTCGCGGCGCTTCGGATGGCGATTCCGAGCCGAAGAGTAGGTGCCCGTTCTGTCCGCTGCGCCGACGGCGAGCCGACGGAGAGTTACGAAGGCGTGGCCGTCCGGGGCGTCAGCCCGCCGGGGTGAGTTCGCGGTCCGTCGGAGGCGCCGGTTCCAGCGACACCACCGGGCCGCGGTCTCGGGTGCCGGTCCACAGCGCCGCCGTGACGACGATGACCAGTGCCGAGCCGAGCACGTGGAACGACACCATCGCCTCGGGGACGCCGAGCGCGTACTGCACGGTCCCCAGCACGCCCTGCGCGAGCGCGACCGCCCAGACCCACGCGTAGCGCTGCCACACGCTCTTCGGCGCGCCCACGCGCAGCAGCTGCAGGCCGAAGACCGCGAGGACCACGAGGTAGACGATCAGGAGTCCGCTGTGGACCTGGGCGAGCTTCTCGATGGGGACGTCGAGGCGGTGGGTGTGGATGTCGCCGCCGTGGGGGCCGGCGCCGGTGACGGTCGTGCCGGCGATGAGGACGGCCCACATCAGCACCGTCAGCAGCACCAGCACCTTGCGGCCCAGTGGCGGCACGATCGGGCGCGCGGGTTCGTCGCCCTCGCGGAACGCGCGCAGCAGCAGCACGGCGAGCCAGATCAACGGCGTGGAAGCGAGGAAGTGGATCGCGACCGTCCACCACTCCAGCTTCGCCAGCACGGTGATGCCTCCGAGCACGGCCTGCAGCACGACGCCGCCCGGCATCGTCCAGGCCAGCACCAGCAGCCGCTTGCGGCTCGGGTGGTCGATGAGGATGCGCCACGCCGTGAGCACCGCCAAGGCGGCCACGACGATGACCGCGCCCGTCAGCATGCGGTTCGAGAACTCGATCCACTGGTTGACCGCGTGGATCCCGGGGTGCTGCACCGGCACGAGACTGCCGGGCACGCACTGCGGCCACGTCGGGCAGCCGAGGCCCGAACCCGTCACCCGCACCACGGACCCCGTGACGCCGATGCCGCCCATCGCCACCACGGCGGCGATCCCGACGGCTCGTTGCACGCCGACGGAGGGATAGGGCAAGCGGGCGATCAAACTGCGAAGAGGCACGGGGGAATCGTACTCGCGCGCAATTCCGCGCTTTCCCACCGCATGCACGGCGACGCTTTTCTCACACCCGTTTCACGCCGCACTCAGGTGAGTTTTGTGGTCCGTGTCGCGATAAGTCCGGACACGATCGCCCACACGGCGAGCACCGCCATCGGCCCGACGGCGAAGTGACCGTCCACCAGCGCCGCGCGCATGCCTTCCGCGAGCGCGCCCGAGGGCAGCAGCGAGACGACCACGCCGAGGCCCGCCGGCAAAGCCGAAGGCGCCAGCAGGATCCCGCCGGCGAGCAGCAGCACGAACCACACGATGTTGGCCAGCGCCAGCACCGCTTCGGCCCGAAGGGCGCCGCCGAGCAGCACGCCCAGTGCGCCGAATGCGGCCGTGCCCAGCACCAGCAGCACGATCGCCGACGCGATTCCGGCACCCGAGGGCGACCAGCCCAGGAACGCCGCCACCACGCCGATCACGATCGACTGCAGCACGACCACCACGAGCGCCGCGACCACGCGCCCGGCCACGAGGAGCCAGCGCGGCAGCGCGGTGGCCGAAAGCCGTTTGAGCACGCCGTAGCGCCGGTCGAAGCCGAGCGCGATGGCCTGCCCCGTGAACGCCGACGACATCACGGCCAGCGCGAGGATCCGCGGTGTGATCCAGTCCACTTTGGACGTCGAGCCGAGCTGGCTCGCGGGCAGGATGTCCAGCAGGCTCAGGCCGATGAGCAGCGCGAGCGGGATGATCAGCGTGAGCAGCAGCTGTTCGCCGTGGCGCAACGTCAAAGCGGCCTCGATGCGCGCGTGCGTGCGCAGCATTCGGCCCAGTGGGCCGCGGCCCGGCGCGGGGGTGAAGGTGCCTTCCGGGAACGTCATGCTCACGCTCGCAGCTCCCGTCCGGTCAGCTCGAGGAAAACCTCTTCCAGCGTGCGCCGCCCCACCTGCAGCTGTTCGGGCAGCACGCCCTGTTGCGCACACCACGACGTGACGGTCGACACCACCTGCGGATCCACCGCGCCTTCCACGAGGTACGAACCGGGCGAGGACTCGCTCACGCGATAGCCCTCCGGCAGCGCCGCCGTGAGCAGCGACAGGTCCAGCCGCGTGCGCGCGCGGAACCGCAGCTGCGCGGCGTCGCCCGCTTCCAGCGTCAACGCGTGGGGCGAGCCCTGGACCACGACCTTGCCGTGGTCCACGATCACGACCTGGTCGGCGAGCGCTTCCGCTTCTTCCATCAGGTGCGTGGTGAGCAGCACGCTCACGCCGTCGCTGCGCAGCGCGGCCAGCAGCTCCCACACCAGGCGCCGCGCCTGTGGGTCCATGCCCGCGGTCGGTTCGTCGAGGAACACGAGCTCGGGCCGCCCGACGAGCGCGCACGCCAGCGAAAGCCGTTGCTGCTGCCCGCCGGAGAGGCGTTTGAACGGGGTGCGCTTGGCGCCGGCCAGCCCGAGCACGTCGAGCAGCCACGCGGGGTCGAGCGGGTTCGCCGCGCACGACGCGACCAAGCCGAGCATTTCGGCGGCGTGCACACCCGGGTAGGCGCCGCCGCCCTGCGGCATGATGCCGACGCGCGGGCGCAGCCGGGCGCTGTTTTTCACGGGATCGAGGCCGAGGACCCGGACTTTTCCGGCGTCAGGCTTGCGAAACCCTTCGCAGATCTCCACCGTGGTCGTCTTGCCCGCGCCGTTGGGCCCGAGCAAGGCCAGCAGGCAGCCACGCTCCATCCGCAGGTCGAGCCCGTCGACCGCGGTGGTGGAGCCGTAGCTTTTCACCAGGCCGGTGATCTCGACCGCTGGGTTGTCCACAACGAATTACGATACGACGTCCACCACGGCGGGCCGTTCCGGGGACGTCCTGGAGAGCAGGAGCGGCGAAAGCCGGTACACCCACGCGAGCCCGCCGAGCGTCACGAGCACGGCCGCGCCGTAGGCCCACGGCAGGATGTAGGCGTGGCCGTCGAACGTGCTCCCGGTGGGCGGCAGCAGGAACGGCAGCCCGGCGCTGATCACGGTCGCGGCCACGCGGAACCGCGACGTGCCCGCCGCCGCGGCGAGGGGAATCACGGCCCACAGCACGTACCACGGCTGCAGGTTGATCTGCAGGATCATCGCGGCGCCGAGCGCCACCCCGAGCCCGATGATGGGCCGGTAGCGCCACTTGAAGCTGGCCCACAGGAACTTGACGGTGACGAACGCCGTCACCAGGTAGCCGAGCGCGCCGATGATGGGCACCAGCGCGTCGGTGTGGTTGCCGAGCCCCAGCGCGATGCCGAGCACCCCGGTGAGGTTCGCCAGCTCGGCGGTGGGGGAGATCCACGAGCGCACGAGGCCGGGGGTGCCGAGCGCGCCGATCCAGCCGAAGCCCAGACCCGTGCCGTAGGAGACCACGACGAGCACCGCACCGAACAGCAGCGCCATCGGCACGCCGGCCCGCACGAGGTCCTTGATGCTCCCGTGCCAGCGCCGCGCCACCATCACCGCGAAGAACGGCAACGCGAGCAGTGCGGGCACCTTGACCGCGGCTCCGAGCGTGATGATCGCTACACCGAGCGCGATGCACAGCAGCTCACCCTTTGCCATCGGCGGCGGGGAGTCGCCCTTGACGCGCACCGGCAGCCGCCGGATGCCGACCTCCAGCCCGGCGACCATCAGCCCGATGGCCAGCGCGTCGTTGTGGGCGCCGGCGATGAAGTGGAAGATCAGCAGGGGATTGGCTGCGCCCAGCCACAGCGCCGTCACCGGTTGAACGCCGAAGCGGCGCGCCAGCCGCGGCACCGCCCACACGATGAGGACCACGCCGACGAGCGCCAGGCCGCGCTGCAGCAGCACGCCCGTCACGATGTTGGTGCCGCCGATCGGCGCGAGCCAGCCGCCCAGGCGCAGCAGCAGCGGCCCGTACGGCGCCGGCGTCTCGCGCCACATGTTGGCCACGCCCGCGGTGAGCGGGTCGGCCACGCCGAGCGCCTGGGCCGGGCCCAGGGTGTAGGGGTCCATCCCGCGGTGCACGATCTCGCTCTGCGCGAGGTAGCTGTAGACGTCCCGGGAGAACAGGGGCGGGATGAGCAGCAGCGGCGCCACCCACATCGCGATCGTTCGGGCCAGCTGGCCCTGGCTGGCCAGGCGGGCGCTCGCGGGCCGGGCGAAGCGGCCGAGCATCAGCCAGCTCAGCACGAGGATGCCCATGCCGGAGAACGCGATGGCGAGCGAGACGGTGGGGATGCGGGTGAACAGGCGCAGCACCGGCAGGTCCTGCACCGGGTTGATCACGGGCGCCGCGCCGGCGCCGAGCGAACCGAGCGCGAGGAACAGCGAGCCGACCGTGCCGAACCGCCGGACGATGTCGAGGCCGCGGTGTTCGGCCTGGTCGAGCGGCTGCGGCTCGCGCGGGAGGACGGGCGAAGGTGGCGCCACGGCCGTCGCCGTGTCGCCGGGTGTGCCCACTTCCGGGTCCCGCTGCACGGGTTGCTCGCCGACTGCCACGTCAGGAAGGGTATCGAGTCCCTCCGGCCGTGACGCGGGTCACTGCCGGACACCCCGCCTTTGCCCCTGCGCCGGAAATAAGACACACTTGTGTTGTGAAAAAGAACGGGACGCCTGAGGTAGAGGTCTGCGAGGAGTTCGGCGATCAGCCGCGCGCCGCGGATCTCGGCGTTCCTGTGCAGGTCAGCCAGGCTAATTCGCTCGAAGGACGCACGCGCCACGAGGTGGCACGCCTGCTTCTCGAGCAGGGCCCGATGACCGCCGTGGTGGTCGCGGAGCAGCTCGGCATCAGCCCCACGGCCGTCCGTAGGCACCTCGACGCACTGGTGGCCGACGGCGAGGCCGAGACCCGTGACGCGCCCCGGCGCGGTCCGCGCGGACGCGGGCGCCCGGCCAAGTTCTTCCTGCTCACCGAGTCGGGCCGCGCCCGGTTCGGGCACGCCTACGACGACCTCGCGGTGTCGGCCATCCGGTTCCTCGCCGAGCACGCAGGGGAAGGCGCCGTGCGCGCGTTCGCGGAGAGCCGCGTCGACGCGCTGGTGGGCCCGCACCGCTCCGCCATCACCGGTTCGAGTGATCCCGCGGAGCGCGCCGAGGCCCTGGCCACGGCCTTGACCAGGGAGGGCTACGCTGCGTCGACCCGCCAGGTCGGTGTCGGTGAACAGCTCTGCCAGCACCACTGCCCGGTCGCGCACGTCGCGGCTGAGTTCCCGCAGCTGTGCGAGGCCGAGACCGACGCGTTCGCCCGGCTGCTCGGCACCCACGTGCAGCGGCTGGCGACGATCGCACGCGGCGACAACGCGTGCACCACACACGTACCCGCCGTGACGACGGGTATCCCGGCCCTTCCCGAGCCGGACAGCACCAGGCCCTCCGGGACGACCGAGGCGGTTGCGGCGACGCAGCCGGCGCGGGCGGACCGGGGGCGTACAGCACGGATCCCGAATGGAGGGAAACCCGCATGACTGCCGCTGCCGAGCAGCGCACTCCCACCACCGCGCCACTGAGCCAGGAAGAGACCATCGAGTCCCTTGGCAAGTACGCGTTCGGCTGGGCCGACTCCGACGAGGCGGGCTCGACCGCCCGCCGCGGGCTGAACGAGGACGTCGTCACCGACATCTCCTCGAAGAAGTCCGAGCCGGAGTGGATGCGCGAAGCCCGCTTGAAGGCGCTCAAGCTCTTCGAGCTGAAGCCAATGCCGAACTGGGGAGCCGACCTCTCCGGGATCGACTTCGACAACATCAAGTACTTCGTGCGCTCCACGGAGAAGCAGGCGGCCAGCTGGGAAGAACTTCCCGAGGACATCAAGAACACCTACGACAAGCTGGGTATCCCCGAGGCGGAGAAGCAGCGCCTCGTCGCCGGTGTCGCCGCGCAGTACGAGTCCGAGGTCGTCTACCACCAGATCCGCGAGGACCTGGAGGCGCAGGGCGTGCTGTTCCTGGACACCGACACCGCGCTCAAGGAGCACCCGGAGATCTTCCAGGAGCACTTCGGCTCCGTGATCCCGGCCGGCGACAACAAGTTCTCCGCGCTGAACACGGCGGTGTGGTCCGGCGGCTCGTTCATCTACGTGCCCAAGGGCGTGAAGGTGGACATCCCGCTGCAGGCCTACTTCCGGATCAACACCGAGAACATGGGCCAGTTCGAGCGCACGCTCATCATCGTCGACGAAGACGCCTACGTGCACTACGTCGAGGGTTGCACCGCGCCGATCTACCAGTCCGACTCGCTGCACTCGGCGGTCGTGGAGATCATCGTGAAGAAGGGCGGCCGCTGCCGCTACACGACGATCCAGAACTGGTCGAACAACGTCTACAACCTGGTCACCAAGCGCGCCAAGTGTGAAGAGGGCGCGACCATGGAATGGATCGACGGCAACATCGGTTCCAAGGTCACCATGAAGTACCCGTCGGTCTTCCTCATGGGCGAGCACGCCAAGGGCGAGGTCCTCTCGGTCGCATTCGCGGGCGAGGGCCAGCACCAGGACGCGGGCGCCAAGATGGAGCACCTCGCGCCGCACACCTCCTCGACCATCGTGTCGAAGTCGGTGGCGCGCGGCGGCGGCCGTACCTCCTACCGCGGCCTGGTCCGCGTCGCGAAGCGGGCGCACCACTCGCGCTCCAGCGTGGTCTGCGACGCACTGCTGGTCGACACGATCTCGCGCTCGGACACCTACCCGTACGTGGACATCCGCAACGACGAGGTGTCCATGGGCCACGAGGCCACGGTGTCCAAGGTCAGCGAAGAGCAGCTGTTCTACCTGATGTCGCGCGGTCTCGACGAGGCCGAGGCGATGGCGATGATCGTGCGCGGGTTCGTGGAGCCCATCGCGCGTGAGCTGCCGATGGAGTACGCGCTCGAGCTGAACCGCCTGATCGAGCTCCAGATGGAAGGGTCCGTCGGCTAGTCATGTCGGTTACCGAGAACAACGTTGCCGAGTCGCTGCGGGAGGGCGCCGTCATTCCGGCGGCCTCCCGCGCCGAGCGGTTCACCTCCTACGACGTCGAGGCCTTCGAGGTCCCGGGCGGACGTGAGGAGAACTGGCGCTTCACCCCGATGAAGCGTCTGCGCGGCCTCCACGACGGCACGGTCGTCGCCTCCGGCGAGATCACGCTCGAAGCCGACGCCGCGCCCGAGTTGACGATCGAGACCGTCGGCCGAGACGACTCGCGGCTGGGCCAGGCCGGTGTGCCGAGCGACCGGATCGCCGCCCAGGCGTACTCCTCGTTCCAGAAGGCAACCGTCGTGACGGTGCCCAAGGAGACGAAGGCGTCGAAGCCGTCGGTGCTGCGCATCCACGGCCCGGGTGAGGGTTTGGTCGCTTACGGGCACCTGCAGGTCCGCGCCGAGGCGTTCGCCGAAGCCGTCGTCGTGCTCGACCACGTCGGCTCCGGCACTTACGCCGACAACGTCGAGTTCGTCATCGGCGACAGCGCCAAGGTCACCGTGGTCAGCGTCCAGGACTGGGCCGACGATGCGGTGCACGTCTCCGAGCAGCACCTCAAGCTGGGCCGCGACGCCGCGCTGCGGCACACCGTGATCACCCTGGGTGGTGACCTGGTCCGCGTCTCGCCGACGGCGACCTTCACCGACAAGGGTGGCGACGTCGACATGCTCGGCGTCTATTTCGCGGACGGCGGCCAGCACCAGGAGCACCGCCTCTTCGTCGACCACGCGGTGCCGAACTGCAAGTCGCGAGTGGGCTACAAGGGCGCGCTGCAGGGCGAGGGCGCGCACACGGTGTGGATCGGCGACGTGCTGATCCGGGCCGAGGCCGAGGCCACCGACACCTACGAGTTCAACCGCAACCTGGTGCTCACACCCGGGGCGCGCGCGGACTCCGTGCCGAACCTGGAGATCGAGACCGGCGAGATCGAAGGCGCCGGCCACGCGAGCGCGACGGGAAGGTTCGACGACGAGCAGTTGTTCTACCTCCAGTCGCGCGGAATCGCGGAGGAAGCGGCGCGGCGGCTGGTCGTGCGCGGGTTCTTCCACGAGATCCTGGTGAAGATCGACGTGCCCGAGGTGCGCGAGCGCCTCGAAGCCGCGATCGAGGCTGAGCTCGAAGCCGTTGGCGCCTGACCCCGTCCACCGCAGACTTTAGGAAACGAAGAATGGCTACCCTGGAAATCAAGGACCTGCACGCCTCGGTCAACACCGACGAAGGCGCCAAGGAGATCCTCAAGGGCGTGAACCTGACGATCAAGTCGGGCGAGACCCACGCGATCATGGGCCCCAACGGCTCCGGCAAGTCCACGCTGTCCTATGCGATCGCCGGTCACCCGAAGTACCAGGTGACCTCCGGCGAGGTGCTGCTGGACGGCGAGAACGTGCTCGAGATGACCGTGGACGAGCGCGCCCGCGCCGGCCTGTTCCTGGCCATGCAGTACCCCGTCGAGGTGCCCGGCGTCTCGATGTCCAACTTCCTCCGCACCGCGGCCACCGCGGTCCGTGGCGAGGCCCCCAAGCTGCGCCACTGGGTCAAGGAGGTCAAGGAGGAGATGGGCAAGCTCGAGATCTCGCAGGAGTTCGCCGAGCGCTCCGTGAACGAGGGCTTCTCCGGCGGCGAGAAGAAGCGCCACGAGATCCTGCAACTGGCGTTGCTCAAGCCGAAGATCGCCATCCTCGACGAGACCGACTCCGGGCTCGACGTCGACGCGCTGCGCGTGGTTTCCGAGGGTGTCAACCAGTACAAGGCTTCGAGCGAGGTCGGCGTCATACTGATCACGCACTACACCCGCATCCTCCGGCACATCACCCCGGACTTCGTGCACGTCTTCGCCGACGGGCGCATCGTCGAGTCCGGTGGCAAGGAGCTCGCCGACGAGCTGGAGGAGAACGGCTACGTGAAGTACGTGGGCAAGGCCGAGCCGGCCGCGCTCTGAGTTTTCGCCGCATCACGAAGTTCCCGACTACACCGAGAGGAGTTGGCTCGATGACCACCACGGCTTCGAACAGCCCGACCAACTCTGTTCCCCTTGACGTGGCGGCACTGCGTGCCGACTTCCCGATCCTGTCCCGCACCGTGCGCGACGGGAAACCCTTGGTGTACCTGGACTCCGGCGCGACCTCGCAGCGGCCGACGCAGGTCCTCGACGCCGAGCGCGCGTTCCTCGAGACCTCCAACGCCGCCGTGCACCGCGGTGCGCACCAGCTCGCCGAGGAGGCCACCGACGCCTACGAGTCCGCCCGCGCGCGGATCGCCGAGTTCGTCGGTGCCTCCCCGGAGGAGCTCGTGTTCACCAAGAACGCGACCGAGGGCATCAACCTCGTGGCGTACGCGATGAGCAACGCGAGCACGGCCGGCCCGGAGTCAGAGCGGTTCAAGGTCGGGCCCGGCGACGAGATCGTGATCACCGAGATGGAGCACCACGCGAACCTCGTGCCCTGGCAGCAGCTCTGCCAGCGCACCGGGGCCACGCTGAAGTGGTTCAAGGTGACGCCCGAAGGCCGGCTCGACCTGTCGGAGATCGACGAGCTGATCACGCCGCGCACCAAGCTGGTCGCCTTCGCGCACCAGTCCAACGTGCTCGGCACGATCAACCCGGTCGACGTGCTCGTGGCCAAGGCCAAGTCGGTCGGCGCGCTGACCGTGCTCGACGCGTGCCAGTCGGTGCCCCACGGGGTGTACGGCCAGGGGGCCGTGGACTTCGGGGCACTCGGCGTGGACTTCGCGGCGTTCTCCGGGCACAAGATGCTGGCACCGTCCGGCATCGGCGTGCTCTACGGGCGCAGCGAGCTGCTCGAAGCGATGCCGCCGTTCCTCACGGGCGGGTCGATGATCGAGCTGGTCCGCATGGAGGGCTCCACGTTCGCCCCGCCGCCGCAGCGGTTCGAGGCCGGCGTGCCGATGACGTCGCAGGCCATCGGCCTCGGCGCGGCCGTCGACTACCTCTCGGCGATCGGCATGGAGCGCATCGCGGCCCACGAGCACCTGCTCACCGAGCACGCGCTCGCCGGGATCAGCGCCATCGACGGCGTCCGCATCATCGGGCCGACCGACATGGCAGACCGCGGCGGCGCGGTGTCGTTCGTGATCGACGGCGTGCACCCGCACGACGCCGGCCAGGTGCTCGACAGCCTGGGCATCGCCGTGCGCGTGGGCCACCACTGCGCGTGGCCGCTGCACCGGGCGTGCTCGGCGCAGGCCACCGTGCGCGCCACGTTCTACCTCTACAACACACTGTCCGAAGTGGACGCTCTCGTCGACGGTATCCGCGAGGCGCAGAAGTTCTTCGGGGTCGCGAAGTGAACCTCGAGAGCATGTACCAGGAGATCATCCTGGACCACTACAAGAACCCGCACGGACGTGGCTTGAGCGATCCGTACGACGCCGAGTCGTTCCAGGTCAACCCGACCTGCGGCGACGAGGTGACGCTGCGCGTGAAGCTCGCGGACGGCAAGGTCGAGCAGGTGTCGTACGAGGGGCAGGGCTGCTCGATCAGCCAGGCCTCCACGTCGGTGCTGACCGACCTCGTCACCGGCCACACCGTGGAGGAGGCGTTCACCACCATGGACGCCTTCGTGGAACTGATGCAGGGCAAGGGCAAGGTCGAGCCCGACGAGGACGTGCTGGAGGACGGCATCGCGTTCGCCGGCGTCGCCAAGTACCCGGCGCGCGTGAAGTGCGCCCTCCTCGGTTGGATGGCGTTCAAGGACGCCGTGGCCCGCACCACCACAGGAGCTGAGAAGGCATGAGCGAAGAGACCGTGGCCCCGGAGGCCGACCCTCGCGAAGGGCGCACCGCCGCGGACCTGCCGGAGCAGACGGCGTCGTCGGTGCCCGCCGACGTCGCCAAGATCGAGGACATCGAAGAGGCGATGCGCGACGTCGTGGACCCCGAGCTCGGGATCAACGTCGTCGACCTCGGCCTGGTGTACGACATCCGCGTGGAGAAGGACAACTCGGCCACGCTGGACATGACGCTCACGTCGGCGGCGTGCCCGCTGACCGACGTGATCGAAGACCAGACCTCCGCGGCGCTGACCTCCGGCGGCCTCGTGAGCGACTTCCGGATCAATTGGGTCTGGATGCCGCCGTGGGGCCCGGAAAAAATCACCGACGACGGCCGCGAGCAGCTGCGTGCGCTCGGGTTCACCGTCTGAGCTTTTTTCGAAGGAACAGGCCATTCCGCTTCTGGCGGGGTGGCCTGTTCTGTTTCGCGGGCCGTATAACGTCCTACACAGCGCCGGTCAATTCGGTGTACCAGGGAGCTTCGCGCTCAGGCGAGAACCGGCTCCAGAGCCCAGCAGCCGCAGCCACCGGTGTCCGGCGCGGGACCTGGAGAGCTGCTAAGCGGGGGAATGGGGCGCCGGCCGCGAGCAGGTGACCGACCTGGGCGCGAGACAGGCTGAGCACACGCAGGTTCGGCAGCTCCGCGATCCGTTCCAGCTCCAGTACCTCGGCCTCGGCGACGGCGAGCCGTGTGAGGTTCGGCAAAGCGGCGAGCTCCTGCACCGCCACGGGCCGCGTGAGCCCGGCGAGCTCGAGACTCCACAGCGAATGGCCGGCGAATGCGCGGAGGTCGACTTCACCCGCGCGCACCCTCAGCGCCTCGATCGCCGGCAGGTGATCGAGGCCGCCGATGATCCGCGTGGCGCGATTGACCTCCAGCTCCCGCAGCGCGGGGAAGTCCTCGATCACGCCGAGGTTCACGGTGCCGGCGTCGTTGAGGCACAGGTGCTGCATCAGCTGCCGGTCGGCGATCTCGTGCACAGCCGACGCCGAGCCGGTCACCACCCCGCTGTGGCTGCGGAACTTGTTGTCCCGCAGCGCAACTTCGGTCCGCAGGAAAGCGCTGCCGCCGCCCTTCTTGTGCTTGCCGGCACGCAGCGCCTCGACGACCTCACGGATCATCGCCGTGACGGACGGCGCGACGTAGCGTAGCCCCTCGACATCCCGTCCGTACTCCAGAACCTGGCCGGCGCGTCCGCCCGGGGCGGGGTCGAGGTCGGCGCACAGGAAGTTCAACGCGCGGTCGCTGCCGAACGGGATCCACCAGTCGTTGCGAGACAGGCGTTTCACGAGCCCGAACGGCGGGGGCTCGAATACGACGCCGGTGTCGGACACGCTGTCTTCCCAGCCGTACGCGCCCGGCGGGCCGCCTGTGTGGTCGCCGACCACCTGGTCCAGCGGATTGGCCGAGTACGGCCCCAACAGTCCGGTCTCCTCGGGATCCCCGTCGGCCACGAGGTAGAGCGCGCGCAGGTCTTCCGGCAGCCGGGCACCGATGCGCTCTTCGACAGCCGAGATCTCCGCCTCGGTCCGTCCGGCCGGCCAGGGCGGTGCCTGACCCTTGATTCGCGTGTAGTGCCCGGCGAACTCCTCGCACAGCGCCGTGAGCTCGGCGAGCACAGCTGGATTCGTGGGCGCGCCGGTGGGGGCCGCGGCTGCCGGCCTCGGCATACCGGGCAACGGGTGTCCTGGGTAGCGGAAGTCCTCGTCGAACAGAAGCCAGCCGTCGGCGACCGGCCAGAGCGCACCGCCGGCCTCGAACGTGTAACTGCCGTCAGCGCGCAGCCGCACTTCGTACGTGCCGGGCCGGGCGTCGTAGAGGGCGCGCATGCCTGCGGCGCCGCAATCGACCCGGTGGCGGGCCGGAGCCCAGGCGTCGAGGACCAGTGCGCCGCCGGATACGCGCACTCGCAGCACGGCTTCTTCGGCGCCGACGGCTTCGTGCAGCGCGGTCGCCAGTCTGTGGGCGACGTCGTCAAGATCCATGGCGGTGAAGCTAGCGCGAAGGTCCGACGAAAACCGGGCCCGGGTGCTATGACTGGGGCATGACCGAACCGGACAACGAGGAGAGACCCCGGCGTGGCCTGGCCGTCGCGGCGGTGGCGATCGCGGCTGTGGGCTTCATGTTGGTCGTGGCGACGTGGATCGCGTGGTTGCTGGTGCGGCCCAGGATGGAGGCGGGGCCGGTGTACCCGATCGTGGGGCAGGTGTTTCTACTCGTGCTGGGGGCGCTGTTCTTCGTCGGGCTGCTGGCCGGGGTGCTGGCGATCGTGCTGGGCCTGACCGGCGGTGGTCGCGAACACGGAGGCGACGTGGCTCGCGCGGGCGTGCTGCTGGGCGGGCTCACGTGCGTGGTCGCGCTCGGCGGGGCGGTCGCGTTCGCGGTCAATCCACTGTGGACATCGACGATGGTCACCTTCGACACGGGGACCCTCGGTAACCCCTTCGGCCGATGACGGTCCTCAAGTCGGTCGCGTTGTTCGTCGCGGCCGCGGTGCTGGAGATCGGCGGCGCGTGGCTCATCTGGCAGGGCGTGCGAGAGCACCGCGGCTGGGCGTGGATCGGCGGGGGCATCGTGGCGCTCGGGCTCTACGGATTCGTCGCCACGCTGCAGCCCGACGCCCACTTCGGCCGCATCCTCGCCGCGTACGGCGGGGTTTTCGTGGCCGGCTCGCTCGCCTGGGGCGTGGTGGCCGACGGCTACCGGCCCGACCGGTTCGACGTGATCGGCGCCCTGCTGTGCCTCGTGGGCGTCGCGGTGATCATGTACGCGCCGCGAACCGGGTAACGCTCGCGCAACGCCCACGATAGATCAACGTGACCGAACCCGACTTTCCGCCGCCGCCCGCTCCGGTGCAGGTCAAGCGGCGGTTCTCAGCGCTGCTGGCAATCTTCCTCGTGCTCGCCGTCGTCGGAGCCGTGGCCGCGGCGACCGGTGTCGTGAAGGTGCTCGGCTACAGCATGGTGACCGTGCCGGGTGGCTCGATGGCCGGCACGATCCCGCCGGGCACCACCGTCGTCTACAACTGGGGCGAGGGCCGAGAGATCCACCGCGGCGACCTGGTCGTGTTCCAGGCCGATGCATTGCCTGACATGGAACGCGGTCGGCTCCTCAAGCGCGTGATCGCGGTCGGTGGCGATCGGGTGGTCTGCTGCGACCCCGGCCACCGGATCGAGGTCAACGGCAAGTCGGTCACCGAGCCCTACCTCGACCCGAAGGTGTCACCCGCTGCGGCGGCGATGCCCTTCAGCGCGCAGGTGCCGCCGGGCACGATCTTCGTAGCCGGCGATACGCGCGACAACTCCAACGACTCGCGCATCTACGTCAGCGCACCTGGTGCGGGTGCCGTCCCCCTGTCCAAGGTGGACGGTGTGGTCGTCGCGAAGGGCAGCATCTTCGCCTCGGAGAGCTTCAAGCCCACCACGGCGTTCACCGACGCGGGCCTGCCGGGAGCGTCCACCGAGGACACCGACCTGAGCAAGGACCGCTACCTCGCGGCCGGTGGTGCCGTGGTGTTCCTGCTCGGGTTCATCGGCGCGATTGTGATCGCCGTGCGGTCCGCGGGAAGGCGACGAAAAGCAGCCGCAGTCCCACCAGCGCACTGATCACGAGCAGGTTGCCGCCGAAGACCTGGTCGGGCGGCGGGTAACGCCGGCCGGGCCGGTCCGATAGAGGTGCGTGACAGACTTCCCGGCGCCCCCGGCGGCGCCGCCTCGCACGCGCCGGTTTTCGCCGTTTCTGGCGCTTTTTGTGGTGTTCGTCGTGGCCGGCGCCGCGCTCGTGGTAACCGGGGTGTTGAACGTGCTCGGCGGCTACAGCACATCGCGCATCGGCGGCCGCTCCATGGAAGCCACGATCGCGGCCGGCGACCCCGTGGTTCTGCATTGGGCCGGGAGCCACGAGATCCACCGGGGCGACCTGGTTTCGTTCCAGGCCGACGCGTTCCCCGACATGCCGCCCGGCTACTACTACATCAAGCGCGTGATCGCGGTCGGGGGCGACCGGGTGGTCTGCTGCGGGCCCGACAACCGGCTGCAGGTGAACGGCAAGACCGTCACCGAGCCCTACCTCGATCCGGCGGTGTCACTTTCGGCCGGCGCCTACGAGTTCGCGACGCAGGTGCCACCGGGTTCGGTTTTCGTCGCGAACGACAGGCGCGACATCACCGACGATTCCCGCGAGTACGTCTACGACCCCGGCGCCGGCTCCGTCCCGCTGTCCAAGGTGGACGGTGTGGTCGTCGCAAAGGGGACGATCTTTTCCTCCGTGACCCTCAAGCCCACCACGGCCTTCACCGACGCCGGCCTGCCCGGAGCGGCCACCGCGGACACCGGTCTCACCACCGACCGGTACCTGGCGGCCGGAGGTGCCGCGCTGTTCCTGCTCGGGTTCATCGGTTTGATCGTGACCGTCGCGCGCTCCGGCGGAAGACGACGAAGAGCAGCCGAAGGCCCACCAATGCGCTGACGACCAGCAGGTTGTAGCCGAAGACCTGGTTGAGCGTCAGGTCCGGCAGCAGCCGCGGGCCGCTCGCGCTGCCGAGCAGCAGCACGGCCATCAGACCGGTCGCGATGCCGATGAACGCCAGCAGCACTTCGTGCACGAGGCCGGTCACGAGATCGCGGTCGCGTTCGTCGGAGAACAGTCGCACGTTGACCGAAAGCCGGCCCCCCTCCAGGGCCGCGCCGATCCGATCGACGCGGCGGGGAAGCCGGCGCAGCACCGGCAGCAGGGCCAGTACCTCGTCGCGCATGGTCTCGGGCCGCAGGCGGGCGCCGATCTGCTCGCCGGCGAACGCGCGTGATTCGCTGACCACGTCGAAGCCGGGTGCGAGCGTGGCCAGGGTGCCTTCGGCCGTCGCGAGCGCGCGGAAGACGGCGGCGATGGGCGGCGGCACGGCGAGGCGGAAGTCGGCGACCACGCGGAACAGGTCGGTGAACAGGTCGAACCCTGGCGCCCGGCCCGGGCCGAAGTGGCGCACGAGCAACGCGCCGAGCGCGCGTTCCAGGCGTTGCTCGTCGATCTCGTCGGGGCGGTCGACGATCTCCAGCAGCCCGTCGCGCAGCCCCGCCGGGTCGCCGCGGTCGAGGGCGAGCAGCAGGTTCTGCAGGCCGGCGCGCAGGCCCGCGTCGAGGCGGCCGACGGAGCCGAAGTCGAGCAGGCCGAGGGTGCCGTCGTCGAGCAGGAGGACGTTGCCGGGGTGCGGGTCGGCGTGGAAGACGCCGCCGATGAGCACCTGGTCGAGCAGGCAGCGCAGGAAAGCCCGCGCGAGCTCCTCACGGTCGCCCGGCGCCGCGGTGGAGAGGGGTTTGCCGTCGAGGCGGCCCATCACGAGTACGCGCTCGGTGGACAGTGCTTTGTGGACGGTCGGGAGTGTCCACCCCGGCCACGGCCCGGGCCGCCACGGCTTCGACGTTGGCCGCCTCCACGCGGAAATCCAGCTCCTCGGCCAGCGCGTCGGCGAAGCCGTCGGCCAGGTCGGTCACGCCGAGCGCCCGGGCCCAGCCGGCCCGTTCGTCGAGGAGCGCGGCGAGGCGGCGGACGATGTCGACGTCGCGTTCGGCCTGCGCGCGGATGCCCGGCCGCTGGACCTTGACCACGACCTCGGCGCCGGAGCGCAGCCGCGCGCCGTAGACCTGTGCGATCGACGCCGCCGCGAGCGGTTCCGGGTCGAACTCGGCGAACACGTCCTCCGGATCGGCGCCGAGTTCCTCGCGCAGCAGGGCGAACACGGCTTCGGCGGGTGCGGGCGCCACGCGGTCCTGGAGCCGGCCGAGCTCGTCGACGAAGGCGGGCGGCAGCAGGTCGGAGCGGGTGGAGAGCAGCTGGCCGAGCTTCACGAACGTCACGCCGCCCTCCTCCAGCGCGCGACGCAGTGACCGCGCGAGCTTGGCGTGGCGGCCGGGCCCGAGGCCGGGTTCGCGGCGTCCCGCGAGGTACCCGCCGAGGCCGTGGCCGATCGCGATGCACACGATCCGCGAGTAGTGCCGGGCCCGCGCCACGCGGGCGCGCACCGAACGCAGCTGCCCGAACAGCCCGAGCCCGGCCCCCGACGGCGCGGCGAGCTCCGCGACGAACAGGAACAGCAGCGTCGCGGCCAGCGCGCACCCGGCCAGCGGGATGAGCAGCCCGGCCGCCGCGCCGGCGCTGGTGAGCACCGCGAGGGGGAAGGTTCGGACAACTAGGCCGCCGACGACGCAGCCGAACACCGCCGCGCACAGCGCCCGGACGTACCCGACGCGCACGCCGAGCACCCGCCGCGACGCGGCGACGAGCGGCCACAGCACGAGGACGTAGGCGAAGAGGCCGACCAGCAGGTTTCCATGGTTGCCGAGCACACCAGGGTTCGCGGCCGGGCGGTTCCAGCCGTGGCGGGACCGCGCTCACTCCCGCGGGGGACCGTGCTGACGGACAGTGCCGGGTCACCTACTTTCGGACGTGGCCACCGGGATTGGTTAACTCCTAACGTCGTGGGTCGAACCGCGGTTGCCGGATTTCCGGTGACCGGAGCGGACATTTCGGTGAAGGAGACGCGAATGAGGGCACGCGGGTTCGGGAGCATCGCGGCGATCGCGGTGGCGGTGGCGGCGCCGCTGGGTGTCGGGCTGGTCGCGGGGCCGGGCGCGGAGGCCGCCGCGGCGACGACCGTGTACTACACGTCGAGTGGGGCACCGGACTACGTGGCTCAGATCGACCAGGGCGCGGCGAACTGGAACGCCGTGGTGACCGATGTGAAGCTGGTGAAGCGCTCGTCCGGGGCGACGGTGGTGTTCCACGAGATCCACAGTGGCGGGTCGTATACGCAGACTGATGGCCATGGGAACGGGGACGTTTATTTGGATACGTCTCAGGTAGCGGAAGGGTTTGATCCGACGAGGATTGCGGCGCACGAATTGGGGCACAATCTCGGGTTGCCGGATGATTACGACGGGCCTTGTTCGGAATTGATGTCGGGGCATGGGCCGGGGACTTCGTGCACGAACGCCAAGCCGAGTGCGCAGGAGGCGGCGAAGGTGCAGCAGTTGTGGCGGAACGGGTTCGGGGGTGTGAAGGTCTTGGGGACTCGGGTTACGGCTGGGGTTTATTGAGCGATTCAGGTTCTGTTGAGGATTGGGTGGTGGGTGCGGGAAGCCACCCCGAAGTTTAATTGTGACTACGGTTCAGGGCCATTTTGTCAAGGCTGGAAAGATTACCTTGACAAAATGGCCCTGAACCGTGTTTTGGCTTCGGATCGGGGCGGGGGAGGGGCTGGGCGTTCCTGCGGGGTGGGTAGATCGGCTGCGGTTTGACCGGGGGGAGTAGCGCTGCTGTTGTGGTGCCGGGTGCCGGGTGCCGGGTGCCGGGTGCCGGGTGGCGGTTTTGGTGTGGGGTTCGGGCTCGCTGAATTGCCTGTTGTCGCGTTGCCGGGTGAGTTGTTCCCGCTGTGGAGGGAGGCGGCAGGGCGGGGTGGCTGGGAGGATCCGGGGGTGCGAGTTCTCCGGCCGGTGGTGAGCGGGGTGACCTATCGCCGATGGGTCTACCTGATCCTGGGCGGGGCGATCAGCGTGCCGTACCTGTTGTTCGCGGCGGTGGCGGTGCCTTCGCTGGTGCCGTTCGTGACGTCGCTGGGGTGGGCGTCGGCGCTCGCGGTCGTGGTGACGGTGGTGGTGCTGGGGCGACGTCGTTCCTGCCGGCGGTGCGGGTGCTGGAGGCGGCCGCGGTGCGGGAGCTGCTGGGCGAGGCTGCGGCGGGGCAGCCGGCCACCGTGCGGGGGCGGGCGCGGTACAGCGTGATGTTCGTACTGCACGTGGCGGTCGGGGCGGTGGTGAGCACCGTGTCGCTCGCGGTGCCGGTGGGGTTCGGGTTCTCGGTGAGCGCGGTGTTCACGGGGAAGCTGGTGGACAACGGCACCGAGGTCGTCGCGGTGGACCGGGGGTGGGGGTCGGCGTGGCTGCCGGTGGCGTTCGCGGCCGCGTTCGTGGTGCTGGTGTACGCGGTGTGGGGCGTCGGCGGGCTGCTGCGGCGGGCGGCGGGGGCGTTGCTGGGGATGTCGGCGGCCGAGCGAATCGCGCAGCTGGAGCGGCGGACCGAACAGCTGGCCGAGCGCACGCGGCTCGCGCGCGAGCTGCACGATTCGGTGGGGCACGCCTTGTCGGTGGTGACGGTGCAGGCGGGGGCGGCGCGCCGGACGCTGCGGACCGATCCGGGGTTCACCGAGCAGGCGCTCACCGCCATCGAGGAATCCGCGCGCACGGCGCTGGACGACCTCGATCACGTACTCGGGTTGTTGCGCGATAGGGCTTCGTCGCGCAACCCGCAGCCGGGTTTGACGGAGCTGCCGGCGCTCGTCGAGGCGACTCGGCTGGCGGGCGCGGAGGTGCACGCCGACGTGCAGGGTTCGCTGGGTGCCGTGCCCGCGGTCGTGTCGCGTGAGGTGTACCGGATCCTGCAGGAGTGCCTGACCAACGCGGTGCGCTACGCGGGCAAGGCGCCGGTGAGCGTCGCCGTGGTGGTGTCGGCGGGGCAGCTGTGCGCGACGGTGGCAAACCCGCTGGGCGCGGCGCGGCCGTCGCGGGCCCGCGGTGGGCGGGGCCTGCGGGGCATGGCCGAGCGTGCGGAGCTGCTGGGTGGCAAGCTGGCGGCGGGACCGGCGGGGGACCGGTGGGAGGTCGTGGTGACGGTGCCGTGGGGGAACCGATGAACGTGACCGTGCTGCTGGTCGACGACGAACAGCTCATCCGCGCCGGCCTGCGCGCGATCGTCGATGCGGAGCCGGACCTGACGGTGGCCGGCGAGGCCGCCGACGGCGCCGAAGTGCCGGGCCTGGTCGCGCGCCTGCGTCCCGACGTGGTGCTGATGGACGTGCGCATGCCCGCCGTCGACGGGATCCGCGCGACGCAGCACCTGATGTCCACTGTGGACGAACCGCCGAAGGTGATCGTGGTGACCACCTTCGAAAACGACGACTACGTCTACGACGCCCTGCTCGCCGGCGCCAGCGGCTTCCTGCTCAAGCGCGCCCGCCCGGAGGAGATCGTCGCGGGCATCCGCACCGTGGCCACCGGTGAGTCACTGCTGTTCCCGGCCGCCATCCGCCGCCTCGCCGCCGCCCACCCCCGCGGCCCGGCCCGCGACGGCCTCACCTCCGCCGCCCTCACCGACCGCGAGCGCGAAGTCCTGCGCCTCATGGCCGCCGGCCTGTCCAACACGGAAATCGCCACGGACCTCTACCTGGGCCTCCAAACGGTCAAAACCCACGTCGGCAACATCCTCTCCAAACTGGGCGCGCGCGACCGCACCCAGGCGGTGATCCGGGCTTACGAGTCGGGCTTCGTGACACCGAAACCCTGATCCGGCCGCGCGGACCCAACCGGCCGCGCTCCTGCGACGGTTCGCCTGACAGCCGCGGCTAGGAATTCGAGGCCGGGCGCCGGGGCTCCCGGCACGACAAGCGAGCACCTGGCGACGCCGGGCTGCGGCCCGACCTGCGCCGGAAGTAGGCGGGATGCGCGCCGGACCTACGAGTCCGGTTTCGTCCCCCGGAGACCTGACCGTCCAGCCGCGCTTCCACGTGCCTCGTGTGGCTCCCGCGGCGGAGGCCGAGCCGGAACTCGCGGCTGCCGGATTCCGCGAGGCTCGGAGTTTGGCGGCGGGCGTCGGAGTTTGGCACAACAAGCGGGCAGCCGGCGACGCCACGCTGCGGCTCTTCGGCTCGGCCCTGCGCCGGTCGTGGCCGGATGCGGGGGACCCGGACTGACGAGTTCGGCTTCGTCGCCCCGAAGCCCTGACCTAACGCACCTGTGCGCCGACGAAGCCCTGGCCAGGTTGCTCGCTTCGTCAAGCCGAGCGGCTGACCGCCACGTCGCGGCCGATGCCGCGGAGCACTTCGACGCGGTCGGAGCCCGGGCGGCTCAGGACCCAGCTCGAGCCGGGGACCGCTTTGGCTCGCTTCTTGAGCGGGGCGAGCAGGCGGGAGGCGTCGCGGTAGGAAGGGATGGAGCCGCTGCCGCAAACGAGGGTGGCCAGCGACACGGTGACCGGCATGCCCTCGGCGGACCAGTGCGTGTCGAGGAGGGCGGCGGCGACCGTGCCGATCTCGTCGACGTCACAGACGATGAGGAAGTCGTCGCCGCCGACGTGGCTGACGCGCATGCGCGGGAGGCGCCGCGAGAGGCCCGTGAGGGTTTCGCCGAGGGCGCGGATGAGGTCGTCGCCCGCGGCGAAGCCGGCGTTGTCGTTCACGGACTTGAAGGAGTCCACGTCGAGCCACGCCGCCACGAACTGCTCGCCCGTGGAGATGCGGCGTTCGACGTCGCGCGCCACGGCCTCGCTGCCCGGCAGCCGCGTCAGCGGGCTCAGGGTCACGGCCTCCTCGACCTTCGCCTCGGCCACGCCGCGGACCACCTCGGTCACCAGGACCACACCGAGGGTCCGGCCGGCGTTGTCGACCACGACCACGTCGTCGCCGGTGCGACCCCAGTCGGCGTCGGTGACCAGCTCGAGGAACTCCAGCGCGCTCGCCGTGGCGTCGATGGTGTGCGGCTTGTCGGCCAGCCGCTCGGCCGGGCGCTTGGCATGCAGGGCGTGGCCGTACGGGCCGGTCACGGCGACCAGGAACCGCGTGCGGTCAACCGACCACTGTGGACGGTTGTGCTCGTCGACGCCGATCACGCCGGTCGGGGCGTCGGCCGCGGCGAGGACCTCGCGCACGGCGTCGCAGGTCGCGTCGGACGGCAGCGTGGTGGCGGGACGCAGGAAGTCGCCGACGCGGGGAGCGGTGGGCGGCGCGGGTGAGCGGCGGTCGTCGGGCACCACGGCGCCGGCCGACGGCGCGCTGCGGTGCGCGGCCGGCGGCGCCAGGAGGTTGCCCTGCGCGATGCGCACGCCGAGGTTCTGTGCCGCGTCCAGCTGCGGACCGGTCTCGATGCCGGTCGCGACGAGCCGGATGCCGGTGCGCGTCGTGAAGTGCAGCAGCGACTCGACCACGGCCACCGCCGCCGGCTCGTCCGGCAGGCCGCGCAGCACACTGCGGTCGAGCTTCACCAAGTCCACGGGCGCTTGGGCCAGCAACGCGAGAGGGAGATCGCCGCGACCGAGGCCGTCGAGCGCCAGCCGGAAGCCCAGCTCCGACAAAGCGCGCATACCGCCCAGAAGCCGGTCTCCGGGCAGGTGCGTGAACGGCGGGCCGATCTCCAGGACCACGTCACGCGTGCGGCGGCCGGCGGCACCGAGTTCGGCGATCAGCTCATCGAACGCGGCGGGGCCCGACGCGAGCGTGCGGGCGGAGATGTTCAGGTGCAGGGGCAGGGCGCTCGGCCGCTCGGCCTCCTGGCGCACTGCGGCCGCGGCGAGGCCAAGGTCGACCTCGGCCAGGCGGCCGTCGCGGCGCGCTTCGGCGAGCAGTTCGTGGGCCGTGCCCTTGCCGGGGCGGGCGAGCGCTTCGTACGCGACAACGCCACCGGTGTGCAGGCTGTACATCGGCTGGAAGGCGAACCGGACCGCACGGGGCGTCGTCACCCGGAGATCGTCGCATCCTCTCGCGCGGAAACGAAACCGTTGTCAGCAGATGTTCACCGCGCCGGAACCTGAGTTACCTGAATCGGAGTAATCAGCTACCGTATGGTCACGGAATGTAGTTTCGCAGGTGGGTGAACTGCTTGATCATCCTACGGTGCGTGACAGGGCGACCCGAAACTCAACACCGCGCAACACCGCACGACAGCGGTTTGCCCCAGGGCTGCCCCAGGGGCGCCCCCAGAAGTTCACTGGTCACGGAACGCCTCCGACAAGCGCTCCCGGACCTTCCCTGAGCCCTGGTAGTACTGCCGAGTCGTCTCCAGCTTCGAGTGGCCCATAATGTCCGCCACCTCGAACACGTTCAGACCGTTGTCCGCCGCGGTCGTGCCGAACCCGTGACGCGTCGAATACATCCCACCAGTGTTCATCAACTGCTGTCTCCCTGCCGCCAGCTTCATCGACTCACTGACGCTATGCGGCATGTACGGCCGATTCCACGCGCTCATGAAGACCAGCGGACTGTGACACGTCGCGCCGTTGAAGTGCGAAAACGGGCACTTGCCCGAAAGATCCCGACCCTCCAGGCGCTTCTTCAGGATTTCCAACGCCACCGGCGTCAACGGCACATCTCGATGGTCATCGTCTTTGGGGAACGCCCGGATGATTTTGCGTCTCTCCACCAGAACCTCCGCAACCGTGACGATTCCCCTATCCAGGTCGCAATGGTGAGCGTGAAGCCCGCACAACTCGCCCGGTCTCAAACCCGTATGCGTAGCGAACCGAAGCAACTCCTCATAGTCATCGCGCATCTTCAGCGACGAAACCGCGGTAGGTGTGAGAGCAGGCCTCTTCCGCCGGTAAACCTTCGGGAGTTTCACCCCCGTGGTGGGCGGAGTGTCCAGAATGTTTTCCTTGCACGCCGCCTGCATCGACACCGAGAACACCCCAAAGACGCGGATCGCGTAGTTCGGCGACATTCCCTTGCGGGTAGCCAGCCCGGACGGCGAATCCACCCACTCCTGGATGCCGACCTCGCCGGCGGCGAGATCTGGGTTCGAGGTGATGATCCGGTTCAGCGGCACGTCACCCCAGTACGGGCGCAGATGCCGACGCACGATCGTCGCCTCTACGCCGGCGGTTCCCGACTCTGCGAACGGGCGATCGAGCACCAGGCGATCCCACCAGTCACCCCACAGGATGCTGGCGGGGATCGCGGATGCGGTCTTCTTGACCACGGGGGCCTTGCGTTGACCTTCCACCTCGGCCGCGATGGCGGCCTTCTTCGCCTTCGGCTTCGTTGGGAAGGCTGTCCCGTCAGGCTGAAGGACTGTGTGCTTCGTGCCGTTGGGGAGCCGGTAGCGGCCACGGAAGCCGCCACCGGGCATCGGTTCTGCCCATGCCATGGTGTTAGTCCACGGGGTTCAGGCGCCGGCGCTGTTGCGGCTGTGCCGACAAGGCTTCGGCGATCAGGGCACCCTGATGCACGCGCACGTCGGTGATCTCCCGCGACAGGGCGGCGCGGTGCTGGTCGATCTGGTTGGTGAAGTCGACCCGCACGTCTTTGACGATCCTTCGGATGCTCTTCAACAGGTTGTCGGTCTGCGCGGCGAACTGCTCGGCGGTCTGGATCAGCTCCAACCGGATTTCGACCTGGCGTTCCTCGTTGTCGATGCGCGCTTGACGCAACTCTCTGCGAAGGGCATTGATGGCGCCACGGCAGCAGAGGATCACTACGGCGGCGAGGATCGAGCAGCCGGCCACTACAGCGAGACCGGTTGCGATGATGACAACCTGGACCGACATCTTCAGGGCATAGGCGAGGACTGCGAGTGTGGTGGTGACGACTGCGGTCAAGATCGCCCACGCGAGTGCCCGGGGGATGGTGATCCCGCCAGCATCGATCGGCATCACCATGTAGGTGGGTGCGTCGGTGCTGACGTTCGGCTTGGCGGCCATGTGTCTCCTTGCTGCTGGTCCGACCCCGGTTCGAATCGGGTGTCGTTACCGGGTGAAGACTCGTTAGTTAGCGTGTCGACGATTCACCCGATTAGACCAGAAACTCAGAGTGGCTTGTTACATCACGTGTCTGTCGGCCTCCGCACTGTCGTCGTGTGATTCTTCAACGTTCAAGCGTTTTTGCATGACACCGACCATCCAACGCGGCCCTAGCGTGGGATCGCCTGAACTCTTCGACAGGAAGTCGGCGTGCCGTCCGAGTTCTTCGTTACTGGCCGTCATGGGATCGAACGGCTGTTCTACTGTCGCCACGTCAACAGAACCTTGTTCCCGGAACGGCCCGCGATCATGTAGTACGTCGTCGATCGAACCAGGTTCCAGCTGCATGCCGTCTTCAAGTTTCTTCTTGGTTCCTGGTCGAAGCTGGCGCTCTTCCATGCCCTCGATCGCCTGGACCACGTCGATGGACACGCCGGCTAGCTTGGCTAGCTCTTTCTGTGTGACGCGTAGTTCGTCACGCCTCTTCACGAGGGCTGCCGCGAGGGCTGCCATGTTCCCTACCCCGGTTTTCATGGTTATGCATCCTCCCAGATCTGTAACGCCGCGCCAAGGCGTGCGAGGTAAGGGCCACCTTCTTCACCGGATCGGACCACTTTCAACCGTGCCCGAAGCTACTTTGTGACCTGAAAACGTGCGTAAACCCTGTTGAAACCTGGTCTGAGGTGGTCTAGGGTCATATGCATGAATACGACGCCACGCGACACCGAGCTTCGCGCACTGCGTGTCGTCCCAGACCTTGAGTCGCCCTGGATGACCTCGCACGAAGCAGCCACGTACGCCCGCTGCAACGTCGAGACCGTCCGCCGCGCCACCCGCCTCTTCAAGAAGACCGACGGACGCCGCGGTCTAAAAGCGATCCAGCGCAGCGACGAAGGCCACTACCTGATCCACGTCGATGACCTTCTCCGCTGGGCCGCGAACCGCGCCCCCTCCACCGGCACGCGCCGCTACCGCGCAGCCGCCTGACCAGACCTCCTACCCCTCAGGAGCAGAAACCATGATCAGCATCGCCCTGCCCGAAATCGCCACCGTCCGCACCCGCGGGCACCTGACCCTGATCCGGGGTGGCAAGCGCGAAGGAACCCGTACCACCGCGGTCGACCGTCAGCGGGGCCGCGCCCGGTTCACCGTGTACGCGGCGATCGCGAACGGTGAGACCACGGTCCGCCTCGACGAAGTCGCATCGCTGCTCACCCAGCCGGCCGGGTTCGTTCCGGACGAGGCGGCGTGACCATGAGCCACGACTATGAGCGCACCGTGTACACCGCGGATGGCCTGGAGTGGAAGTGGGACCGCACCGTCTCGCTGTGGGTGTGCCAGTGCGACGAGTGCAAGGCGGACCCGTCGATGCGGGAACAGCTGACGTACCGGGATCTGGAGAACGAGCACGGCACCGTCTCCGACTGGGGTGTGCCCCGTGCCTACGGCAAGCACTCCCACACGCGTCACATGGATGAGCCGGCCGTGTCGGTCCTGGATCTGGTCGCCCGCGCATCGGTGGTGGCGTGATGGATGTCCAGAAGCGGTTCGTACTGAACACCGCCGATCACGCGATGACCGTGCTGCACGACGACGGGTTGTACCGGCACCTGCGGTTCCAGCAGGAGGTGTGGCGCCCGCCGTTGGTGAAGCCGCGGCTGTCGTCGATCTACTGGTTCGAGCTGATCACCGTTCCCGGGTCGCTGGTCTTCCGAGGCGACGGCGAATCGTTCGTCTTCGCACACGACACGGACATGTTCGCGTTCTTCCGGATGTCGGCGTGGCAGGGGCGGCCGAACCTCAGCTACTGGGCCGAGAAGGTCACCAGCGAACAGAGCGCGCTGAAGAAGTACGACGAGGAGCTGTTCGTCCGGACCATTCGCGAGCACTTCGTCGAGGAGGTCCGGGATGGCGGGGTGCCGCCCGGCGCGAGCAAGGTGCTGCTCTCGCACGCTGAGGACTACGACCTGATGTACGAGGAGCAGGCCCGGGCGATGCTCGACGACTTCGAGCACAGGGGGTTCCGCTTCTACGACACGTGGGAGTGGGACTTCCGGGACTACGACTGGTGGTTCGTGTGGGCCTGCCACGCGATCGTCTGGGGCATCCGCCAGTACGACGCGGTGAAGGCTGACCGGCCGGCTCCGGGGCATGCGCCGCGTGAGATCAGCGTCGAGCTTCCGGCGGTGGCGTGATGGCCCTCAAGAGACTGACAGACAACGACCACGCCGCACTGAACGAGGCAGTCGAGTTGGTGCGAGGTGTCTTGAATCGCCACCCGTTGGAGATGACGGCCCCGATCCTCGCCAGGTTCGACCAGCTCGTGCGGGACGTGCACGCGATCGAGGGCATGTTCGACGCGAGGGAGGCGGCGTGATGATGGCGGAGCATCGGTTACAGCACCAGGGGATCGCCGGTACGGTCGGCGGTCACGATGACGCGCTTGTGCGCGTCGTGTGGGTGTACGACACCAAGTTCCCGTGGTCGCTCAAGCTGATCGTTCACGGCCGGAACCCGCTGATGCGACTGGTCTCTCGGGACCTGTTGAACCGTGGTGTGTCGGTTCCGACCGGTGACCTCGACTTGTGGATCCGTCCCGAGTTCTTCGCCCGGCCCGCGCAGGTTCGGTTCCTGATCCACGTCGTGGACGGGTTGACGATGCAGCTGGACCTGAACCGCGATGACCTGATCGAACTGTTGGATGAGGCGGAACGTCTCGTGCCGTTCGGGACGGAAGAGAAGTTCCAGGACTGGGATGGTGGTCTCGCCCTGTGTGAGGGGGCGGCATGAGAGCCATCGGGAACCTGGCGGCGTTCGTGTGGGAGTTCGCGAAGGAGTTCCTCCCTGGCCGGCGGTTTCGGCAGGAGTTCGGGCCGATGATGGCGCCTTCGGTGCGGTCGATCTTGGCGGCTCGGCTGGTGAAGCAGGTCCGGTTCTGTCCGCACTGTGGGGCGGGGTCGCCGATCCCGGAGGAGCAGTGGCTGCGGATCGAAGTGAACGATGAGGAGATCACGTGCATGGGGTGTTTCCGGGTTCCGCGCCTGTGGCTGCGCGAGGCGGTGCAGTGACCGGGCACACCGGCAGCTACGGGTGCAAGTGCGACATGTGCCGTGCCCGTCGAGCCCGCTACTCGCGAGAGCTGCACCGCAAGCAACGTGAGGGGATCCCTCGTCGTGTCCCGTTGGGACCTGCGAAGCAGCATGTGGAGTGGTTGATCGGGCGCGGTATGCCGGCTACTTGTATCGGTGAGGTTGCTGGTGTCTGCCATCCGACGATTCTGCGGGTTCGGCGTTGCGATGGGGAAATCTTGATCGGTAAGCGGATCGCGGATGCGTTGCTGGCCGTCCAGTTCGACGTCTCCACGCTGCCGCCCGGGGCCAATGTGGACGCCACGGGTTCACGGCGCCGTGTGCAGGCGTTGGCGTCACGCGGTTGGAGCCTGCCTCAGATCGCGGCGCGACTCGGTGTGGATCCGACTTCGTTGCGGGTGCATCAGCCGAACCGGCGGTTCATTCAGAAACGCAACGCCGATGCCATCAAGGCTGTGTATGACGAGTTGTGGGATCAGGATCCTCCGACGGGCACGACGCAGGAGTTGCGGGTGGCGCGGTACGCGAAGACGTGGGCCCGCAAGTCGGGGTTTATGCCGCCGGGGGCGTGGGATGACGACACGATCGACGACCCGGATGCGCAGCCTGACATTGGGGAGAAGGTGCGGGCGAACGCGAACGCTCGTGAGGAGATCGTGTGGCTGCGGTCGTTCGGGAAAACGAATGAGCAGATCGCTTTGCACATGGGGAAGACCCCGGACTACATCCGGGCACAGCTCAGGGAGGCAGCATGAGCGCAACACCGTTGAACCCGAGAGAAGCGGCGTTGCAGCTGGCGCGGATCGGTCAGGAGATCGACGCGCAGACGCGGGAACTCGTGCAACTACGGGACCAGTTGCCGGCTCTACTCCGTGACGCACGCCGCTCCTATGCAGAGTCCTACCTCTCAACGGAGGGTTCGATCGAGAACCGCAAGCAGCGGGCGGTTTTGGATGCGGAGAACGCGAAGTTCCGGCTTGAGGTGCACGAGCAGTTGATCGAGGCGCGGAAGGATTCGCTTCGGTCTCTGCGGGACCGTTCCGAAATTGGTCGCGCGATCAACAGCAACTTGAAGGAAGAGATCAGGACGTTCCAGTCGGGCCCGGTGGCTGCGTGAAGCGGGGCGAGCCATTGAAGCGGGTGACTCCACTCAGGTCGAGGTCGCAGTTGAAGGCTGGTGCGTCGAAGAAGCCGGTTCGGCGGAAGTACGAACCGACCGAGGAACCGTGCAAGAAGATCGTGAAGAAGCGCAGCGAGGGCAAGTGCGAGATCTGCGGGATCCGTCCCGGGCAGTCCGTGCACCATCGCCGTAAGCAGTCTCAGGGCGGCCCGTGGACCCCGAGCAACTGTCTGCACCTGTGCGGGGATGGTCGTGGTCCGGATGGTTGCCACGGCATGGTGACGAACACCAGGACGCAGTACTACCAATACGGGTTTCTGGTCTACAGCGGAGAGAGCTGGATCAACAAGCCAGTGTTGTACCGGGGTGAGCTTGTGGTGTTGGACGACGAGGGCGCTTGGACGCCTTCTCTGGACTTTGGTCAGGAGGCAGCGTGATGGACGGGCTGTTCGAGCTGGTAGACGCGATTGGGACGGTTGTGCGTCCGGATTGGATGGCGGACGCGGTCTGTGTCGACGAAGCGGATCCGGACATCTTCTTTGACCAGTGGAAGGTGATCGAGGCGAAGACTGCTTGTCTTCGCTGCCCGGTGCAGGACAGTTGCCGCACCTACGCGTTGAATCGTCTGATCGTGGATGGTGTGGCTGAGGAGGGCGTGTGGGGCGGCACGACCTTGGAGGAGCGGAAGCGCGCCGTGGGTGTCGGGCATTCCCGGAACGCTGACCTGGATGCGGAGATCATGCGGCTGGTGGGCATGGGTATGTCGGAGTCGAAGATCGCGTCGGTGGTGGCGGTGTCGTCGCGTCAGGTGCAGCGGGTGAAGGCCAAGGCGAAGGCGAGGTTGGCGGCGTGAGCGACGTGGATGGATTCGGTCGCCCGTTGGGTGGCGAGCGTGAACGGGATGGCCGGCTACTCGCGGCGGCTCAGGGCTTGGATTTGACTGCCGGGCACATCGACAACGGCACTCGTGAGTACTGGTATCAGCGCGCTGACGAGGCGCGGCAGAACCTGTCTGGGTATATGGAGGCGCAGTGAAGAACACGTGCGGTGGATGCGATTCGACGTGGACGGGGGCGAACATGGCGCACTGCCGTGGTTGCTGTCGCACGTTCTCGTCGGTGGCGTTGTTCGATCTGCACCGTCAGGGCGGGGTGTGTTCGGAGCCGGCGACGATCGTGTGGTCGAGCGGGAAGCACGCGGGTGAGCCGAAGATGCGGTTGAACGAGTACGGCGTGTGGGTGGGGAACCAGGAGCGGCCGAAGTTCTGGGAGGAAGCGGCATGAGTGACCTGTCCGAGCTGTTGATGGACGCTGCACAGAACGAGATCGTCAATGCCCCGCACTACAACGAGGGCCGTGAGGTGGACTACTTCGTCGCTGCCCGGGGGTCCGCCGCGACCGTGCTTCGAGAGCTGGCGGAACACGGCGACGATGTCGAGATCGCACTGAACTGGCGAGGGTATATTCGGGATCTCGCCGACGAGATCGAGGGGGCGGCATGACGCTCCCGATCGAGTTGCAGGTGACTCGCTTCAAGTGCCCGTTCTGCCCCAAGTCCTATTCGAAGCGGACGCCAGCCCAGGCGCACATCGACCGGTGCTGGACGAACCCGGGCGCCAGGTCGTGCAAGACCTGTGTGCATCGGATTGAGCCGGATGAAGACTACGGCTACGTGACGGATGAGGGTTGCCAGGTGGGGGTGGAGTTGCCGACCCTGGAA
Source organism: Amycolatopsis sp. NPDC051373 (assembly GCF_040689465.1). Lineage (NCBI taxonomy): Bacteria > Bacillati > Actinomycetota > Actinomycetes > Pseudonocardiales > Pseudonocardiaceae > Amycolatopsis > Amycolatopsis sp. NPDC051373. The sequence goes on from NZ_JBFBAE010000010.1 coordinate 124,946, forward strand.
CACCGGGTGGGTGTTGTCACGACGTTGCCGATCCTGTGCCCGAAGTGGGAGCCGTCAGTGTCGCAGGAGTGCGAGGCGTCAAACCACGACGATTGTCCGGGACACCAGTACTTCGGGCAGTGCTACTGCTCGTGCCACAGCGAAGGGGAGACACGATGAGTGACAATGCGACGGTCCTCGACTTCAATGCTGCTTTGCGCCGGCGCCGTGACGAGGATGAGCTGTCCGCGGCCACGCATGTCACGCCGACTGAGAGCGGCAGGTGGCTGGTGTTCGTCGAAGGTAAGGGCTACCCGGTCACCGTGCTCGAAGACCTTCCGGCCGCGCCCACTGTGATCGTGGAAGCCGATGTGACGATCTTCTTCGACCCTGCCGCGGTGTCCACTGTGATTGACCCGGTGTTCTTCGCCCCGAGCAGACGAACCGTCATGCAGGAGCAGTACGCCGCCTGACCCCGTTCAACGGCCCGTGTCCTTCGTGTCCTCTTCCGCTGAGAAGAGCACGCGGGGCACGGGCCGGTTTTGTGTCTCCGCGGTACGGCCTTGCGGGTCAACGATGGCGTCGGGGTCGACCATGATCCTGGCCAGGTTGTAGATCACTGCTCGTTGCTGGTCGTTGAGCTTGACCCACAGGTCTTCCAACGTGCGGGGCGGAGTGTCTTCTACTGACTCGGGGATGTGGACGGTGTCCGGGTCGTAGCCGGCTTTGCGGAGCGCTTCGGGGATGTCCCACTTGACGGCGCGGGCGGCTTTGATGACGAAGTCCTCGCCGGCTTCGGTGCGGATCTTCTCGCCTTTGACGGACACGTAGCCCTGTTCGACCTGGGTCCAGCGTGCGTGGCTGCCCATGCCGGCGCGTGTGGCGGCGGCGCGTACGGACAGGTTGAGTCCGAGGCGTCGGGCTTTGAGTTCCTCGCCGAAGGGGTTCGGTCGGGGGGCGTCGTCTGTGGCCATGGGGTTCAGTATCGCGCACGGGGTGGTGAATGTGGGTAGTGGTGGGGTGTGTCTGTCTGGTCACCCGGTGAAGTAGCGGACGTTTGGAAGGAGGATCGGTTGCATTATCCGTCACTATCCACTAGTGTCTTGTTATGACCCAACCACCTCCCCTCGATCGTTTCTGGTACGAGCTGGATGGGGAGCTGCGTGAGCGCGGCCTACAGCTCATCGACATCTCTCGTGTCTCCCGATACCCGGAACGTCGCACCAACAGGTCACTGTCTTACCTGTCGAACCTGCGTAGCGGTACCCGCGGCTACCCGCAACCCAACCCTCGGGTCGTGAAGGAAATCGCCGACGCGATCGGCTGCACCGTCAGCGACCTGAAGCGTAAACAGCCCGCCGAACAGCCGGCCGCCTAACCACACAACACAAACCCAGCTCTCCACCAAACGGGGGAGGGCTAGCCGAACACACCCTATGAACGGAGCAACGATGGCATTGAAGACGAGGCGCCCCACCGGTGCACCGTCGTGGCCCCTGATCCTCCTCGCCGGCGAAGCCAAGACGGGGAAGACGTGGGCTGCTGCGGAGTTCACTGGTGACGAACGTGTCGGACGCTCGTTCTGGCTGGACCTGGGGGAGGGCTGCGCCGACGAGTATGGCTCTGTCCCTGGTGCGGATTACGAGATTCTGGAGCACGACGGGACGTGGGTCGAGATCATCGACCAGGTCGAGTCTGTTCGTGACTACGCCCGCGAGGCGCTCGCCAAGGGCGAGAAGCCGGTCACGTTGACGATCGACTCGATGACCGCGGAGTGGGCGATGCTCACCGCGTGGACGGACACCCGTGCCCGCAAGTCGAAGCGCAACGAGAAGCTTCTGAAGGAAGACCCGGACGCGGAGATCGACATCACGTCGAACTACTGGAACGACGCGAACTCCCGCCACAACAAGCTGGTGAACATCCTGAAGACGTTCCCCGGCATCGTGATCATGACCGCGTTGGAGACGGAGAAGACCCAGTTCGACGCGGGAGGACGGCCGAAGGCGGGCGCGCCGAAGGTCGCGAAGCCGGACGCGCAGAAGCGGCTGGCTGCGGACTCGACTGCGTGGGTGCGCTTGTCGCATGAGAACGCGCCGACCGTTGTCGGTTTGCGGTCGGTGCAGTACACGATCCAGCCGGGCGTGGACAAGCCGCGTGTGGTGAAGGACTTCACGCTGGCGAAGCTCGTGTTCGATCTGATGAAGATCGGGGAGGGCACCGCGGTTCGTGAGGTGCCGGTGCTGAACGGCGACGAGTTGACGCCGGACGAGGACCCGAACTGGGAGGCGAAGCAGCAGGCCGCGATCAAGGCCGTCGGCGGCGAAGTGATGGCTGCGGGTAATGCACTCGGTTGGGACACGAAGAAAGTCCTGGAGGTTTACGCGTCGGAGAACAACAACGCCGACCTGTACAAGGCGACCCTGGAGGCGTTGGTGGCGTTCCGGGATGACCTGAAGTCCCGTGTCGTGGAGGAGGCGGCGTGAGCGACCAAAGCAAGATCGAGTGGACGGACGCGACGTGGAACCCGGTGACGGGGTGCACGAAGGTCAGCCCCGGCTGTGATCACTGCTACGCCGAGACGCTGCACGAGCGGTTCAACGGCAAGGGCTCGTTCGCGACGGTCACGTTGCACCCGGAGCGGCTGGAGAAGCCGCTCGGGTGGCGGAAGCCGCGCCGAGTGTTCGTCAACTCGATGAGTGACCTGTTCCACGACGCGGTGCCCGACGAGTTCATCGCTCGTGTGTGGGCCACGATGGCGGCCAGTCCGCAGCACACCTTCCAGGTTCTCACCAAGCGGCACGGCCGGATGCGATCGCTGCTGTCGTCCGAGGAGTTTGACCTCGCCGTCGCCGAGGAATGGTCGAAGCTGGGCACGACGGCGGGCGCTCTCGACCCGGACCACACCCCGCCCTACCCACTGCCGAACGTGTGGATCGGCGTGTCCACCGAGGACCAGAAGTGGGCGGACATCCGGATCCCGGCGCTGCTGGAAACGCCCGCTGCGGTGCGGTGGATCTCCGCCGAACCGCTGCTCGGACCGATCGAGCTGCATCACGGGCACACGCACTGCCCGACGCACGATTTCGCGGGAGGCTTCTGCGTCGGTCCGTGTCCTGACCGATTCGGTCTGGACTGGGTGGTCGTCGGTGGCGAGTCCGGTCCGGGCGCCCGTCCGATGGACCCGGCGTGGGCACGGTCGCTGCGTGACCAGTGCGTAGACGCGGACGTGCGGTACCTCTTCAAACAATGGGGCGCATGGAAGCCAATCGGAGAGGGAATCGGTGCCTTTTCACCGCCGGAGATGCTCATCGGTTCACAGCTCGACAGGTGGGGTCATCGTCAGGTCATGCGGCGCGTCGGCAAGGCGCGCGCCGGCAGGGAACTCGACGGCCGCACCTGGGACGAGTATCCCGAGGTGGCGGCATGACCACGGTGGAGCGGGACATCCCGCCATCACTGGAGTTCCCTCCCCCCATGTGCCCTATGTGCGGGGAGGGAACGCACGCGGAGGCGGACTCGTACGTCTGCGATCGCTGCCAGTGCGGGTGGAGTCGTGATGGCGACTTCGAATCCTGGTCGGACATCGATGCGGCGCAGTGTGATGCGACGGTGCGTCCGTGGGAGAAGAACTCGTGGATCTCTATGGACGAGTCGTTCAAACACGAGGAGTTCCGTTGCCTTCTGGACAAGGGGCATGAGAACAACGAGTGGAGTGTGAAGCATGCCCACCCGCGAGTGAACGGCACGCTGTGGGCGAAGGGCTGGCGGTGATGACGGGCAACCGTCGGAAGTGCCCGTCCCGCAAGTTCCGTTACCGCACTGAGCAGTCCGCCAGCAACGTCCTGTCGCAGATTTGGCGGAAGCCGAAACCGGGTCGCCGGCTGGAAACCCGCTACTACTTCTGCGACTGGTGCAGCGGTTGGCACCTCACGTCGAAACCACAGGATTGGATGACTCGATGAGCAGTGAAGAGAGCTACGGCAGCGCCGAGTGCTACGCATGCCTTGTCGGCGTGGCCACAGGACCCGAATCGCACTCGGACTGGTGCCCGGTGCGTACCGTTCCGATGCCCGTTCAGGACGGCTCGTTCGGCCCGGAGTGGGACGAGTACGACCTTCGTTGCGACATCGAAAGGGGTCTGCGATGAGTGATCTGTCCAAGCGGATAGTGGAGAGCGTCCGTCGGGAACTGCTGGGCCGCAAGGGAATCTTGGACGACGTCGATGACGACATCCAGGTTGAGCTGTGCGGCGCTGTCGCCGCCACGGTGGTGGGGGAACTGGCGGCCGCTTCGAAGGCTGCCTACGACGACTTCGGCGACACCTGGCCGGAAGACCCCGAGGATCTGGAGATCCTCGCCAACGAAATTCAAGGAGACAACTGATGGGGATGCACGCAAGCGCCTACCTGATGTACGGCTACGACCTGGGCGGCGCTGAAGAAGGCTGGAAGATCGAGGAAGCGGGCGAGTACGGCGAGTGGGAACCCGAGTGGGCTGAGGATGCCGGCGACCCGATGGGCAGCGTCGATGACGTGCTTCTGCGGTCTGTGGGGTTCACGGAGACCGACTGGCGCGTCGATGGCTACTTCGATCGCGAACGGGCGGCGAAGGAACGTCTTGGCGTGGAGGTGTCGAGCTACGGCTATCACGAGTCCGCAAGCTGGATGCTGACCACGAAGACGATCCGCGGGGAGGACTACGGGGCCGACGCGTTCGACCCAGCCGAACTGCTGTCCCTGCCTGCCGCGAACGGATGGGACGAGAAGTTGCGCGACGCGCTCAACACGCTGGGGATCACGCCGACACAGGAAGCCCCGTCGTGGTTCTTCGTCTCCAACTACGGGTGACCTCAATTCAGCGGCATCTACCAGGAGGCATTGTGACGACAATGAAGAGTTTTCACGGGGTCGCGGAGATCGCGTCTCGGGGCAACGCGCACGCACAGGGAATCCGCCGCGGGGAAGCGAACAACACCCCGGAGCAGATCACCGCGGCGACGAGGACCGTGGAGGCGCATGCGGTCGACGCCGGCGAGCGTGACGAACTGCTGAAGATGCTCGGGTTGAAAGAGCCCGGGTTCCGGTGGGTTGAGCCACTGTCGGCGAAGGGCGCGAACAATCGCCGCAAGATCTACACCAGCGAGGAGAAGGCAGCGTGAAACGAGACCGTGGACCGGTCTACACGGTCGACAGCCGGCCCCCGGATTCAGTGGCGGTCGTAGAGGACTCTGCTCCGGGTAGATCCGCGAAGTATCTGGTTCGAGTCGGCGTTGACCTGTGGTCTTGGAGGGTGGACCCGACAGTTCCCATGAATCGTGTTGGGCTGCCGTGGTCGACACAGGCGAGGCTTGCGATGGGCGACCTTCTCCCGGTGCCAGCAGTGGACATTGAGCCGGCCGCTGAGAACGTGGTTCGTACGGTGTTTGCCGGCGGGGGAGTTCGAGACGGCGCAGTGAAGACCGAACGCTTCGAGCTGGGTTGGGTCAAGGGCGTGCCATACGACAGGCAGATGCTCACGCGATATGCCTGCTGGATGGCCCGCGGCGCGCAGAAGTACGCGGACCGGAACTGGGAGTCGTTCGCCAGCGCCGATGCCCTGGAGCACGCGAAGGGGAGCCTGCTTCGGCACGTGTTCAAGTTCCTCGCTGAACTCGACGGTATTCCCGGCGACGGCGAGGACGACAACGCGGCTGCGATCTGGTTCAACGTCCAGGCATGCGCCCTCATCCACGAGCGGTTGACGGAGCAGGCTCATGGCCGCGCCGCCTGAACCCCATCCCACGGTGTCGGAGCGTGGAGAGGAAGCCATCCGGGCCCTCTCCACGCCCGGCCCGGTCACCGCGGCTGAAGCGTTGGCGTTGGCGATCCTCACCGGTGAACTCCCCGTCATCGGCGATCACCAACCGTAGCTTGGCGTAGTCCCCACCCATACTGAAGTACAGCGCCCTGTTCGAACCTGGCAGGGCGCTCCTCCTCGTACATGAGAAAGCCAGGTTTCATGACCCCACAGCACGCCCTGTACCGGATGTACGACGAGACCGGGCAGCTCCTCTACGTCGGGATCTCGATCGATCCGGGCAAGCGGATGGCGCAACACCGTAGCGACAAGCCCTGGTTCTCACAGGTCGCGAACATCACTGTCCAGCCGATGCCAAGCAGGAAAGCGGCTCTGGAAGCCGAGCGCGAATCGATCAAGAACGAAAGGCCGACCTTCAACGTTGTCCACAACGACACTGCCGAGCTGGGGGAATCCCTGAGCGTCGTGGAGAAGCTTGCGTGGCGAAGCCTGACGATCGCTCGCGATCAGGGTGGATTTCACACGCACCTGCTGGCTGAAGATGCGAAGAAGCAGTACGGCATGTCGGACCGTGCAGCTGTGTTCTATTCATGCATCGAGTGGACAGACGAGATGCTGAACGAGCTGATGCATGCTGCCGCGTGCCTGTTCAATTGGCTTCCTGAAGATCTTGTTTCGGAGGCTTTCGCAGACTCAGAGAGCCGCGGCTACTCCGAGGGCCACCCGAGATACGTCACGAACGCTGCACAGTATGTGTCGGAGTTCTTCTCCAGGGAGTACTTGGAAACCTTACCCGCAGATATTCGCTCAAAGGCGGTTGAGGTCAACACCTACGACGGGATCACCGCGTGGGCGGATGCGGCAGATGAAGCCCGCGGAATGCTCGATGCACGTCGGCAAGAGGCTGCCTGATGGCACGTGAGCATGCCCGCATCATGCTGGCGATCTGGTCCGACGAGCACTTCTGCGAGCGCAGCAAGGGTGCGCAGTGGATGTACTTCGTCTTGCTCTCTCAGCGCGGCCTGAACCACGCCGGCGTCCTTCCGATGACTCTGTCGCGATGGTCTCGGTGTGCGCGCAACACGACGGTGGATGACGTCAAGGCGTACCTGCGGGAACTGTCGGACAACGACTACCTTGTGATCGATGCGGAGACCGAAGAGGTTCTGATCCGGTCGTTCATCCGCAACGACGGGGTGTCTAAGCAGCCGAACGTGTTGAAGGCAGCCTTCCGTCACGCCGGCGAAGTGCAGTCGAGGAAGATCCGCGAGGTGCTGGCGGATGAACTGCGGAAGGTTGGCCTGGACGTTGCGAACCGGGTCGCGGACGAACTCTCGCCGATGGCTTCGGGAAGTCCCTCCGAACCCTTAGCGGAAGGGTTACCGGAACCCTTCGCGACCCCTTCGCTCGAAACGCGGGGGATAGGGGTAGGGGGAGACTTTGCAGGTAAGTCACTTTTCGTTGTTGGTTCAGTTGGCGCAACTTCGCAAGCGAAGTCGACGCCGCAATCCGAAGAGCCGGCGAACGAGAGCGAACTCGGGAAGCCGAGTCGAGGATCTCGCCTGCCGAAGGACTGGCAACCACCCGAGTCGCTGCACCGATGGGCGGCGGACAAGGTGCCCGGGTTGGACATCCAGACTGAGACGGAGAACTTCCGGGACTACTGGCTGACGAAGACCGGCAAGGATGCGACGAAGCTGGATTGGTCTATGACTTGGCAGCGGTGGATGCGTACTGAGTTCAAGCGTCGCCCTCCCCATCTGCGCGTCGTCGGAGCGATTGGGTCCGGCAGAGGGCACCAGACGTTCAAGAACCCGGATGACGACGACGTCTACGACGAAGCGATGTGAATCAGATGCAACCGGAAGGCATGGACCTGATGAGTGACCCCACGATCATGACCATCACCGCAGGCGAACACCCTCACATCGATGAGTACTGGATCCGGGAGAATCACGAACGCAACCAGAAGTCAGCGCAGCGGGTGCCTCGCCGATATCAGGACGCGGTCGCCACGGTTCCCGAGTTGCGGGCATGGGCTACGATCCTGATCTCCCGTGCTGGAGTTACGTCGACGGGCGTCATCCCTGACGGGCCGTCGGTGCTCATGCTTGGACGCACCGGAACAGGAAAGACCTACCAGGCGTACGGCGCGATCCGCGCTCTCCTCGCCTCTGGTGCCGGGTTCTCATGGGAGTTGGTCACCGCCCCGGACCTCTACGCTCGGATGCGTCCGCGGCACGGGATCGACTCGGAATCCGGATTCGTGTCCTATGCCCGTTCGAAGGTTCTCGTCGTCGATGATCTGGGAGCAGCGAAGAACTCCGAGTGGATCGAGGAGGTCAACTACCGGTTGATCAACTACCGGTACGACCACGAGTTGCCGACCTTGTTCACGTCGAACGTGCCGCCGAAGGACCTCACTGTCGCCTTGGGTGACCGGGTCGCGTCCCGACTGATCGAAATGTGTGAACGCGTCTCACTCAAGGGCGACGACCGCCGACGTACTCAGGGCGATCAGTGACGGACAACGAACTGGACCGTGCCGTGAACGAGGCGCGGGAGATGAAGAACAGCGCAGAGAACTCGACGGATGCGGAGACGATGGCGGTGTATGAGGAGATCGGCGAACTGCTGAAGACCGGGCGTACGGACGACGACTACGTCGCCGAGGTTCAGGAGCTGGCTGGCCGGCTGGTCGAGCTGCACAAGATCGCTGATGTGGAGGATCTGGAACGGGCGGCGTTGCGGACCGCTATGCACCCGATCCCGTGGATTGGGGGGATGGCAGCATGACTGAACCGATCGACCAGTTGGATGCTCGCGACGAGGAGCGATACCTCGCGTCGCTGCTTCTCACGTCGACTCTGCACGACCTCAGGGACAAGGCACTGAAGGAGGTGTCACCCGACGACTTCGCGGATGCCCGTTACGGGGGTCTCTGGGCTGCCGCTCGCAGCCTGAACGCCGACGGTCGGCGTATCCCCCAGCGGGAGCTGGTCAAGGCCGCGAGAGAGCAGGGCGGGTCCTCGGTCGAACACCTCCTGTCGACGCTGTCGTCGGCGGTGCCGCGGGCTGCTGACTTCCCGGTCGCGTTTGCGGAGGTGCGCCGGTGCGGGCAGCTTCGACGCCTGATCGTGGCAACCCAGCGGATCCAGCAACGTGCCATGGCGGCAGAGGAGTTCTCTCAGGCTCTCTCCGCTGCCCATGAGGAACTTGCGGCGCTGGACACGGACGAACTGGAGGGCACGGAAACCAAGTCGTACGGGTCTTTGCTCAAGGAGTTCCGGACGGCGATGACGACCCTGGATGACTACCAGATCATGCCCACACCGTGGCCGGAGGTGAACGACGAGATCGCCGGCGGGTTGCATGGGGGACGCTTGTACATCGTCGGAGCACGTCCGGGGGAAGGGAAGTCGGTTCTGTCCCACAACCTGGCAGAGCATGCCGCGGCGAACGACTATCCGGCGCTGGTGTTCAGTGTGGAGATGGGCGGCCTGGAGGTTGCGGGGCGGATGGTCGCGAACGGCGCGACGATCGAAACGGGGGAGATCTCCCGACGGGAGCTGTCGGCCTACTCGTGGCAGCAGTTCGACGAGTACGAGACCAAGGCCGCCAACTATCCGCTGTATGTGAACGATCGTGCAGACCTCAGCTTGTCGTACGTGAAGTCGGAGTGCCGTGCGCACCAGCGTCGGCACGGTCTGTCGGTTGTGGTGATCGACTACTTGCAGTTGCTGAAGGCTGAGTTGAACGCGCCGCGTGAGCAGCAGGTGGCGCACTTGTCTCGGTCGTTGAAGGAGCTGTCGCGCGAGTTGGATGTGGCGGTGGTGGTGCCGGCCCAGTTGAACCGCAAGGCGGTGGACCGGGAGCGTCCTTCTTTGGCGGACCTGCGGGAGTCTGGTGGTATCGAAGCGGATGCCGATGTGGTGATGTTGTTGGCGCGGGAACTGAGTGATCAAGGCGATCCCACTGGGCAGCTGGGTGTGACGTTGGCTAAGAACCGGCATGGTCGTATCTGTGATCTGACGCTGGCGTGGCGGCCTCACTTCTCCCGGGTGGGGTAGCCGACGGGTCTCTCTGGGTGGTTGTCCTGGTCCTTCGACACTCCGCTTGCCTTATCCACCACTATCCGATAATGTGGTCTGTGTCGCCGGGACAACCACCCCGGACCCCCAACTTTCCCCCAGGAGTCAGCAATGGGCGTGCTCAAGAAGATCGTGCAGAAGATCGACGAAGCCGCAGACCGCAAGCTCGCCGAGTTCGTAGAACGGGCCGGCGTCGACCAGAAGGCAGCCCAGCCGAAGGCCGCCGCCAAGGACGAGAAGAAATGACCGCGTACATGCCCCAGCCGGACCCGATGACCGCGGCCGATGTGGACGAGATCGCTGTCTTCCTCGAAGCGGAGGCGGCAGAGGCAAGGGAAGTCGGCTTCAACAAGCTGGCCAAGTCGATCGCCCACACTGCCCTGCACCTCCAGGCTAAGGCCGAACGGATGCGGCAGTGATGCGCACCGTCTACCTGATCACCTGGTTCGAGGGTCCGATCCTCTGCCAACGCGCATTCGAAAATCCCGGTCCCCGCGCTGTCGTCGCGGATGACCTCAAGGCCACGGACATCACCTACCACCTCACCACCTGCACCGTCGAAGCGTAGAGAGGGGCCGTCATGGACCAGGAGTCCAATGCCGAACAGCCGAAGCGGATCAACGTCGCCGTGAACCCGGAGACCTTGGACGCACTGCGGATGGTGATCGACCAGGAGGGCGTCTCCCTCACCGAAGCGGTCCGGCGGCTGATCGGCTACGGCGCCGCTCTGTACCGAGCCGATCGCGTGGACGGGCAGGAAGTCCTGTTGTGTAAAGGATCCACAACCAAGCGGGTGGTGGTCTTGTGAGCGGCCACGTCTGCGCCGCTGACTTCTGGCTTTCCCCCATTGGCGTTGCCACCTGCCGGGTGTGCGGATCCCAGTGGCAGCACGTCAACGTACAGAAAGCAGGACACAAACGATGAGCAGCAACGCGACAGGCCCCGACTTCCACGACCTCTTGGAGGCGTACATGAAGCCGATGCGTGAGTTCACCGCCAAGTTCATCGCGGCCGTGAACGGCTCCGGATCGAAGTACGTGGTTCCGGTCGACTCGGAGATCACGTACGGCACCCCCTCCGGCCCGGTCCACTCCGACCTGGACGCCACGGACCGGGAGAGCCTCCACAAGGCGCTCGACGAGTGGCTGACCAACAGCCGCGGCACCGGGTTCTTCTACGTCGGCAACCTCGTCGACCTCGCCAACGACTTGCAGGAGCCGTGATGAAGACGTTCAAGACCGCGGGTGTTGCACTCGCGACGGCCGCGGTGTTCCTCATCGCCGGTTGCGGTGGTGGCACGGACACGTCGAACAGTTGGTCGTCGGTCGTCGACCAGGCCATGAAGGTCACGATCTCCGGCACCCAGGACGTGAAGTGCAGCGACGGACTCGGATGCATCGGTTACGGGGACTTCACTGACGGCACTCAGGCGACGCTGACCGACGAGACCGGCAAGACGGTGGGTGTGACGCAGCTGGGGGAGAACTACCAGACCGCCGCGGCCTACAAGTCGTTCGTGTTCACGTTCGTCGATGTGCCTCGCGCACAGCGGTACGGCTTCCATGCGGGCAACGCGAACCGCGGCGTGGTGTGGATTCCGTTCGACCAGGCCAAGAGCGACGGCATCCACGTCACGGTGGGGAGCTGAAACGATGACTGAGGGTCGTGAGATCACGTTCGCCCCGGAACTGAACCCGCTCCCGTCTCCTCGCGAGTTCCGGAAGATCGTGCAGGCCCGCGTGGACGCGGAGATCAAGCGGATGCGCGAGGAGCGCGGCGAGGTCGTTTCGCCGGCCGACGTGTACCCGCTTGTGCGGGGTCTGATGTCCGCCTACGAGCAGCTCGACGAGTACGCCACCGCGTTGACTGGGGTGACTACCTCGATCCGGCAGGAGCTGGAAGAGGAGTTGATGGCGATCCCGGGCAATGAGCAGGCCGGGATCCCGCTCGGAGGCGCGACCGTTCCGGACATCGATGGAACGGACATCAAGCTGGCTCTACAGCAGAAGACGGACCGGCAGTTCGATGTGGACGCACTGGTGTCGGTGGCGGTAGCGGAGAAGGTCACATCCGATCTGGTTCTCGACATCGTGAAGGTCGTGTGCGAGGGGCTCGAAGACGAATCCCAGACCTTCGGTGGTGGCACGGAGAACGGAGTCTTGGACCTGGTCGCGGTCACCGTCGAATCCGCGGTGCGTCGCGTCCTCGCCCTGGGGAACTTCACTCCGCAGGTGACGAAGGTGAAGGCGTACGCGAAGGAAGCCGCCGGCGCAGGCGACGACGGTTCGGCCGCAGTGATCCAGGGATCCGTGCGGGAACGCAAGGTTTACACCGGTATCAAGGCCGCGCGGGAGGCACGGAAGTGAACGTCTACGAGTACTACGCCACCTACGGCAACGACAAGATCTATCGGTACCTGGTTGGTGGGAACGGGTTCGGTGAGTGGCGGATGGAGAACTCCGCGATCGGCTGGATCACCACCGGCACGCAGCCGGCCGCGTTGTTGGCGGCGGGCGCACGTCGTTTGGACTCGGCGCCTGAGTGGGCGGTGGACCTGTGAGTGATCGGCGAACGGTCCTTCAGGACGGTGACAAGTTCCGGTGGGAACCGAGCAGCTGGCCAGGGCTGTGGGACATGGTCCCAGTCCCGGGTGTGTTCCGGTTCCGTGGGTGGACACGGGAGAACATCGAATCCGTGTGGCCCCCGGTGATCGAGGTATCCGAGATCAGGAAAGCCGCCTAAATCCTCCGGGTTGGTGTGGGCAGGTTCGAGGGGGATCGGCCCACACCACCCCGGTTTCAACACCGAAAGCTTGTCGTGTCGCGGTAGGAGAATTGATACATGGGGAAAGTAGTGAAGCTCCGCACAGCGGTGCACCGTCCCGCAACCCGGAAACGGCGGTTCAAGCACGACGACCTGGTCGCAGTGGACTTGTTCTCCGGTTTCGGCGGATTGACTCGCGGTATCGAGGCTGCCGGGTTCACGACGATCATGGCCGCGAACCACAACGAATACAAAGTCAAGGTGCACGAGGCGAACCACCCGGACGCTGAACACTGGATCGCCGACCTCATCAACCCGGAATCAGCGGACTACCACTCTGCACGCGACCTGCCCGCAGCCGATCTGCTCGTCGCCGGCGTGTCGTGCGTGAACCACTCGCAGGCCAACACGAAGAAGGCCTATGCGCAAGGCATGTCGCTGTTCGACATGGATGACCCTGACTTCGAGGAACGGGTGACGCGGTCGGAGCGGGACCGTGCCACCGCGAACTGTGTGCTGCATTACGCGGCGAAGCACCACCCGAGGTTGATCCTGGTCGAGTGCACCACGGAGCTTGCGTCATGGGGGCCGGCGGTGCAGGGGCGGTCGAAGGTCGGGGACGGATCCACCTATCGCTGGTGGTTGAAGCAGTTCAAGAACCTCGGCTACGACTACCAGGTGCTGTATCTGAACTCGATGTTCTTCGGCGTTGGCCAGTCTCGTGACCGCGGCTATTGGGCTTTCTGGGATCGTCGTCTTCCCGCCCCTGACCTAGAGCACCGTCCAGACTCGTGGTGCGCGAATTGTGACAGGACCGTTCAAGCGGTGTGGACGTGGAAGACGGGTGTTCCGCCTACTGGCAGCGTCCGCTACGGGAAGCAGTATGAGTACCGGTGCCCGTCCTGTCGACGCCCTGTGGTTCCGCCTATGACGCCGTCGCTGGCGGCGCTTGACCTGAGCAACCTCGGGACGCGCATCGGTGATCGGAAGAAGCCGCTCGCGCCCGCGACGATGGCTCGTGCCGAACGGTGCCGGCGAAGGTTCGCTGAATTCCCGGCGGTGATGATGCCAGCGAAGTCGGTGCACGGCACGGAGAAGCATATGTTGCAGCCGCTGGCGACGCAGACCAGTCAACAGGAGACAGCAATCCTCTCAACTGGTTCTGTGGTTGCAGCTCACCGCCACAACGGGGACGGCCAGCATTTCACACGCCCTATGGATACGGTGACGTCGACGCATGAGAAGGCGGTGTTGCTGGCGGCGATCAATAACTATCAGGGTGCGCCCCGCGGATTGCATGAGTCGCTGCCGACGCAGGGTGGCTCGGAGACGTTGAGTGTGTTGTCGTCGGGGATCCTGCCGTTCCGGAAGAACACGGTACCGACGACCCATGCGGAAGCGATGCCCACGGTCACGTCCGAGCAGATCCCTGGTTTGTTGACCGCATCCGGCACAGTGTTTGACCGCGCGTTGGCGGAGAATCTGCAAGCGCAGTGGCGTGCCGCGCTCACCGAGTTGGCGTTGGAGGACTGCTTCTTCCGCATGTTGGGGCCGCATGAGGTGGGCCGCGGTTGCGGGTTCGATGTGGATTTCCCGAACCACAAGGGCGATTTTGTGGTGTGGGGGTCTGCACGGGATCAGGTGGATGGGTTTGGTAATGCCGTGTCACCTGCTGTTGGAACGTGGGCTGGGGAACGTCTCCGGGCCATCTTGCATGTTGCGGAGGCTGTTGCATGAGCGAGGATCCGGTATACGGGCGATGGTTGAACACTGTTCGTGAGTGTGCAGCGTGCCCGGTCCACAACCAAGGGATGCCGATGCATGTGTTTGAGGACGGCGTCCGGTGGGCGTGCGGGCATGGTCGTTCGCTGCCGCCGTTGAAGCACAAGGGGCGTCCCGCGAACGGTTGGGGTGAGCCGGCGCCGGCGATTGTGTCGATGGTTCCTGGTCGGGTGGCGGCATGAGCGAGGAGTACGCCGGCGAGTGTCTCGATGAGACCCCGGAAACGATGCTCTCGGGGGAGCTGCACGCCCTGGCACGCACCCACGCCAGCGAACAGCCGAACCAGCCGGGCGTCGCCAACATCATCGAGCGCGTCGCACAGCTCTACGTCGAAGACATCTACGGCGAGAACCCGACCTGCTCGGTCAGTGAAGAGCTCGAGTGGGGGCGTGACCTCGCGCGCCGCCTCATCGATGCCGGGCTGATCGGCGGGACCTGGCACGAGGGATGGGTTCGCCACGCCGAGTCCGCTGAGCGCCGTGCCTCGTCGTGGTGGGAGGCAGCGAAGGAGTACGCGCGGATCGCCCGCACACGGCAGCGCACCTACTCGTTCCTGCAGCGCAGGTATGAGCTCCTCGCGAGCCAGCACCGAAACGAGACCGCCCGCGCCGATGCTGCGGAGGAGAAGCTCGGTACTGCGCAGGCGGACGTGCTTAGTGCCGAGATTCACCGTGATGCTGCTCAGGCGATCGCCGAGAACGAAGCCGCGCTGAGCCGCCGCTACCTCGCCGAGCGTGACGTGGCCCGGGCGAAGCTCGACGAGATCCGCGACACGGTCGCAGAGGTTCACGTCGACGCGGGGGACCACTACCAGGACAACGACGACTGCATCGACGGCTGCCCCGCCTGCGCACTGGCCAACGTCCGCAAGATCGTCGCCCCGGAGGACACCCGTGGCTGACACCGACGAGCGGCTGTTCGAACTGCTCGACCAGCACTGCAAGGACAAGACAGGCTACGAACTGAGCCCGGAGATCTGGGCGCAGAAAGGCCACCGTGTCGCATCGCCTGTCGAACCCTGCGACCAGTGTGGGCAGAAGGTGTTCCTGTTCCTCGTCCCAGGTTGGGAGCAGCCCCGCTGGTTGACGTTCGGCGAGATCCGCGACGAGGGCACCCTGTTCCCGTACGCCACGACCCGCTACCACCGGTGCGGTGATGGCGAGTCGTGGTCCGTGGAGGCCGCGTTGTTCGTCGAGGCCGCCATGCGCGAGTGGGCTACCACGGAGGCCGGCCGATGAGCGACCAGGACCTCCGATCGTCCGTCGAGAGCACATGGCGTCCCCTGCGCGGCGAGACGGAGCCGACCGTCATCACGCAAGAGTTCGACACGCTCGACGCCGCACGGTCCAGCGCCCTGTCGCTGGCCTGCTGCGTGGGCGCGCTCCGGATGCGGGTCACCGACGAGCACGGAGCCACCCGCTTCACCTGGGACCGCAGCGACAACCTGTTCCGCACCATCCGTGAGGAGTCCACCCGATGAGCGACCAGACGCCCCGCGTGCCCGACACCGACAACGCCGTTGCGAGCACCACCGTCTACGACCATGGCGGCATCCGGGTCGAGGCCGACCCGTCGTTCGGGGCGCAGGTCTGGAGCGAGATCTCGCCGGGAACCTGGCGTCAGGTCTTCCGCACTGGCCGGTCGAGCGACACCGACAAGCTCAACGAGATCCGCGCGATACTGGACGACTACTACGACGCTGGGTCCGATACCGGCGAGACCGACGTGGCGCGACGTGTCGAAGCCCTCCTTGGCCGCGAGCCGGTGTCGGAAACCCCCGAAGCGCACGCATACTCGCGCGGTTTCACCGATGGCTGGGATGCCCGCGATCGCCCCGCTGCCGCCCCTGCGAAGGGCAACGTGGACGACGCGGGCCCCTCGTGGTTCTACGACCCCGCTGCCGCCCCTGCGGAGCCGAAGTGCACGTGCTTCGTCACCCCGGAATCGCAGTGGACCACCCACTACGGCGCGGTCGAGCCAGGCAGCCAGTTGGAGCAGAACCCGGACTGCCCGGTGCATCCCGCTGCCGCCCCTGCGGAGCCCCGCTGCTGCATCGGCCCGTTCGCTGACGGCCGCCACGCGCTGAACTGCTGGCAGAAGTGCCAGGACTGCCGGGGTGATGTCGCTGGCCCGGATCGCTGCCGCTGCAATGACGAACCGGACAAGTACCCGCTGGAGACCCGATGACCGACACCGGCAAGCTCAACGAGATCCGCGCGGCTGTCGCGGAACTGGACGAGTGGCATGGCCGAAAGGTGGACCTCCCGTTCGTCGACCGCGTCCGCGCCATCCTCGACCGTCCCGCTGCCGCCCCTGCGGAGCCCCGCGAGGACTTCGACGACGACCACGAAGCGCTGAACGAGCGGAACCCGCTCGACGACGAGCCTGCACCGCGCACCTTGCTCGGCTGGACCGTGCCCGTCCACGTGGACGCCTACCCGAACGGCAGCGTCATCTGCCGGCACTCGTGCCACGACGGGATCAGCCCCGGCCGCGTCGTCAACCTGCGCGACCCCGAGGAGTCCGCCGTGGTCAAGCACTTCCTGCTGGACCACTCGCACGGCACTCGAATCGCATCAACCCTCGGCGCTCACGGCTCCGTGGTGGAGCACCAGCCGGCACAAGACAGCGGCGGGCAGAAGTACCACGCGCAGGTTGCCGCTGAGGAAGCGCGCGATGCGGCCTACGCCGAGCGGGACCTCGCGCTGTGGCTGCACGCCGAAGCCGTGTTCTTCGGCGAGGGCTGGCACCAGCAGTGGATGTCGACGCGGGCGACCGTCCACAAGCTGCAGGCCCGCATCGACGCGGCGCTCGCGCTGTGTGAGCCGCATCCACTTCGGCACTGGGACACCCAGTGGCCTATCCGAGCGGCGCTGCAGGGCGAGCAGCCCACCGAGGAGGCCGACCGTGGCTGACGAACCGTTGCCCGAACACCGAGTGGCCATCACCGTATTCGCTACGACGACGGGCGTGGACGCGCTCGACGCCGCACACGTCGCCGAACACGCCCTTCGCCAGGCAATCGCTGCTGCGGCAGGGAACGGAATCTGGCGCGGCGGGCCATCCCCGCCAAGTTCCGGGACGAGAGCCGACCCGTTCGGGTCGTCGGCGTGATGGAGACCGGCATGGCCGCCGGGAACGGATACCTGTGGACGCGGCCGACGGCGAAGTCTTTCCGTGAGTGGGGCGAGCCCGACACGGCAGAGGGGGCAGCCCGGTGAGCCTGGATGCCCTGGTGCCGGTGATGCCCGCCGATTGTGTGGCGTGCGTCAACTGGTTCGAGTTGAACGACATGGATGCGTGCATGGCGTGCAGCCCCCGAGTGATGTGTCGGCGCTGCTACCGGGAGCACATGGCGGATCACGAAGCAGAAGACGACCTCTACGAGGAGGACCGGTGACCGGGCAGATTCGGATCCTGGTGACGATCTCCCGGGACTGGCGTCGATGGGGCTCAGTCCGGGCGACGATGAAGGCCCTGTGGAGCGAGTTCCCAGGCGCCGTGTTGGTGCACGGTGACAACCCGCTGTGCGATCGGAAGGTCGCCACTCTGTGGAAGGCGCTGGGCGGCACGGAGGAGGCGTGGCCGGCGGACTGGGCTACGGAGGGTCGGGCTGCGGGTCCGCGGCGGAACCGGCGGATGGTGGAGTCCAACCCGGATGTGGTGGTGGCGTTCGTCCGGAACGGGTCCGCGGGCGCGTCGGGGACTGTGGCGATGGCTGTGGCGGCTGGGTTGCGGGTGCATGTGTTGGCAGACGACGAGGGGGAATCGTGACGGAGAGCACCGAGACGACCTTGGCCAAACTCAACGGCTACGGCGCCACAGTCGAGACCGAAGGCGATTACACCGCCATAACCGTGGAGGAGTACGCCCCGAAAGCGTTCGATGCCTTGCGGTCCGTGCTCGGATGGTGCTCGCTCTTCGACGTGGCGATCGCCGAGTACAAGCCGTACGAGTTCTCAGAGTTCATCCGCGCCGCGATCAACCAGGCTCTCGACAAGGAGGAATCATGAAGAAGGTCAAGAAGCCGCGTGGTTCGTTCGGCACGTTCGCGGGGGTTCGCGTGCAGTACCGGGCGGGGGAGGTTCTGCCGAACACCCCGTATCCGGATGAGCCGTCGGAGATGATCCCCCCGGGCTGGTATGTGATCGGCCGCGCCGTGGATGACCACGCGGAGGATCAGGTGGTGATCGCGATCGACGAGGCGTTCGGGGACGACGGGGAGGATCTGCGCGGCCAGATCGCGGAGGCGGTGGCCGCGGGCTTGAACGGCAGTGTGGTGGGGAATTCGGTGTGACCTCCACCGGGCGACGACCCTGGCGGCTCACGCGGGAACGAGTCGCCGGCTGGCAGGACCCGGAAGGCTCCGTGTACGTGGGCCCGGGGTCAAGGTGGGAGAACCCTTACCGCATCGACGACTATCCGCAGATGCGGCGCGGTGTGTACGGGGAACCGGAGCGGGTGTCGAAGCCGGCGCGACGGTTGCAGGCGAATCGGGACTTCGAGGCCATGCTGATGTACGGGCTGGTTCCGCCGTCGGGCGTGCCGTACCCGTCACTGCGGGAGATCCGACGTGAGTTGCGGGGCAAGGATCTGGTGTGCACGTGCGCGCAGGATGAGCGCCACTGTCACGCCGGTCTACTCATCGACGCAGCGAACTTCTGGGGAGAGTGAGAGAGTGATCCGTGGGACGGTGGTGGCTGACTTCTTCGTGGATGGGAGGCCGGCGCCGCAAGGCTCGAAGGGCGTGAGCCGTAGCGGTCGGGTGTACGAGATGTCGAAGGCGTTGGCGCCGTGGCGGAAGCACATCACAGCTATCGCCCGCGAACACTACGACGGGGACCTTGTGTCGGGTCCGGTCTTGGCGCGTCTGTCGTTCGTGATGCCCCGCCCGGTCGCGACCCCGAAGACGAAGCCGACACCGCCCGCGGTGAAGAAGCCGGATTGCGACAAGCTCTCCAGAGCAGTGCTGGACGCTCTGACGAAAGTCGTGTGGGTGGACGACTCGCAAGTGGTGCACCTGGACGCGACGAAGCGGATCGCGGAGATCGGTGAACCACCTGGCGTCCATATCAGCGTGGTTGCGTTGGCGGCCAGTGCCATAGCGGACCTCGATTCCCGGGCGGCTTGAACCGAAAAGCTTGTCGTGTTGTCGGGTTACTGTTCTAAGTAGACAACAGCCACCCACACCGTGAGGGCACGTCATGACGCACGTTGACGAGATCCTGGATCCGGATTTGCTGGAACGCATGGTGGCTGAGGGCTACGTTCGGGTGCAGACCCATCCCTCTCTGCCGTTGGCGATCTACAACTATGCTGAGAAGGCCGCCTACGAAGGCGCGTGGAATGAGGTCACGCTGACCTGTCGCGGCCTGATCGTGGACTTGACCACCGGCGCGGTGGTGGCGCGGCCGTTCAGGAAGTTCTTCAACTACGGTCAGGCCGGCGCACCGGTGTTCGATCTGAATGACCCGGTGGTCACGCAGGACAAGGTGGACGGTTCGCTGGGGATCCTGTACCCCACACCTGGGGGTTGGGCTATCGCGACGCGTGGGTCCTTCGCCAGTGAGCAGGCGCTTCACGCAACCGAGGTGTGGCGGGAGCGCTACGAGGGTCGGTTCTCGCCGAACCTGGGGATGACGTACCTGTTCGAGATCCTGTATCCGCAGAACCGCATCGTCGTCGACTACGATGGTGTGGACGACTTGGTGCATCTGGGTTGTGTTCAGCTCGATGGTGCGGGACGTACCTACAAGCCCGATCCCTACTGGCCTGGTCCGGCTGTCGAGGAGTTCCCGTACTGCACCCTGGCTGAGGCTCTGGCTGCGCCGCCGCGGCTGAACGCTGAGGGGTTGGTTGTTCGGCACGTGGCTTCGGACGAACGCGTGAAGATCAAGCAAGAGGACTACGTCGCCCTCCACAAGATCGTCACTGGTCTCAACGCCCGCACAGTGTGGCAGCACATCTGCGAAGGCAAGGAAATCCGAGAGCTCATCGAACCGCTGCCCGACGAGTTTCACGCCTGGGTCCTTGACGTTGTTCGCGAACTTGACCGACGTGTCGACAAGATGGTGGATGACATTGAGGCTGCGTGGGAGAGGGTGCAGGCACAGCTCCCGGAGGGTGCGTCCCGCAAGGAGTTCGCCATGGTCGCCAAGACGGAACCCTTGGGGTGGGCACTGTTCAACATGGCTGACGGGCGCGACTATCGCCCGAAACTGTGGAAGAAGGTCGACCCGGGCGCCGAATGGAGACCCACCAACGCACCCGTGGAGGAAGCAGCATGACCACCTTGACTGTGACGCGCGGCCTGCCGGCTAGCGGGAAGACCTCGTGGGCGACGAGCCAGATCGCCGCGGCAGAACCTGGCACCCTGGTCCGGCTGAACCGAGACGAACTCCGGGCGCTGATGCACGGCGGTTTCTACGGCAGCTACACAACCGAGGAGCAGGTGACGAAGGTCCAGCACGGGGGCGTTGAGTCGCTGCTGCGCGCCGGGGTGTCGGTGATTGTGGACGACACGAACCTGCGCGCGAAGTACGTGCGGAATTTCGCCGCCATTGCGTGGCGGTGCGGCGCGGACTTCGCGGTGCAGGACTTCACGCACGTCGAGCTGCGGGTGTGCGTCGCCCGGGACAGTGAGCGGGACGCGTCGGTCGGGCGCGAGGTGATCGAGGGCATGCACCGCAAGTTCCTCGCCGGCCGTACGCTGCCGCTGCCGATCCCCGAGAAACCTGTCGATGCCACCGGCGCCCCGTATAAGGCGGATCCACGTCTTCCGTCGGCGGTGATGGTCGACATCGACGGCACGGTGGCGCTGCACCACGATGTCCGGGACCCGTACGACACGAGTCGCTATCACCTGGATCGGCCGAACCGTGCGGTGATCGAGGTCGTGCGTGCCTTGTACCTGTCTGGTCGGCATCTGGTGTTCTGTTCCGGACGCGACGAACGATTCCGTCAGGTCACGGAAGAGTGGCTGCGCCGGCGTATCCCGGCCCCGTTCGCAGACTTGCACATGCGGCCCGCGAACGACACACGCCGCGACGACGTGGTGAAGCTGGAGTTGTTCGACAAGCACATCCGGCACAACTGGAACGTCCGATGCGTCCTCGACGATCGTGACCGCGTGGTGAACGCGTGGCGTTCGATCGGGCTGACCGTGTTGCAGGTCGCGGACGGTGACTTCTGATGGAGTGGTCCCCGGTTCTCGGTGGTGTGGTGGGGTCGACCGCCTACGGGTTGGCCGGCCCCGAATCGGATGTGGATCGTCTGGTTTTTGCGGCTGCTCCGACGGTGGCGTTTCACGGGTTTAGCATGCCGGTGGGTCGTCGCGCTTCTCGTGTCTCGACGTCTCCGGATGTGACGGTGCATGAGGTGGGTAAGGCACTGCATTTGGTGTTGCAGGCGAACCCGACGGTGTCTGAGTTGTTGTGGCTCGACGAGTATGAGCACCAGACTGAGTTAGGTCGTGAGCTGGTCGCGATCCGCGGTCAGCTGATCGGTGCCCATGCGGCGCGGGATGCGTACCTCGGGTATGCGGTGAGCCAGTTCAAGCGGCTGAAGCTCCGCGGCGAATCGTTCTCGTCTGCTACCGCGGGGAGGACCGGGAAGCACGCGCGGCACCTGATGCGGCTGTGCACCCAGATCCGGGACTTGTGGTGGTCGGGCACGCTGTCGGTGCGGGTGGACAACCCTGAGCGGTTCCACGCGTTCGGTCGTGTCATGGAGGACGATCCGGAACAGGGGGTCGCGATGGCTGAGTCAATGCTCTCCATGACGTCGATGGCGTTGGACAGTCGCACGCCGGCTCTGCCGATGGAGCCGAATGTGGCCCTGGCTGAGGACTGGCTGATCAGGGTTCGTGCCCACTACTTCCGGGAGGCGGCGTGAGCAAGAAGTGCACCCACTGCGGCGGTCCTAAGGGGGATTCTCCGTCGGACTGGTTTTGTCAGGTGGAGTGTCAGCAGTTGTGGCACCAGGCCAACACCGCCAATACGGATGCGGGTGTGAACCAGGTGGCGTCGGTGCCACATCGAGACGTGTTGCCGCCTGGTCCTTCTCCGGTGGTGGCGCGCGCTGGTGGGGCGTGGGCCGCGCACGGGCGCGGTAATGACGTAGGGATGGAGGAGGCAGCGTGAAAGAGATGCTGATTCACTTCGAGAAGGTCGCACCAGGCGAACCTCCGTATTCGGGGACGTTCGGGGGCGTGAAGGAAGCTGGCCGGTATCTCGATGGGCTGGGACGGACGATCCATGCGCACCAGTCGAACGATGATCGAATCACGTACGTCGTCGCCGGCTCTAGCCAGGTGTACCTGGTAGCGATGGATTTCTCGGAGGCAGCGTGAAGCGCAAGGGTGAGATCTGGTGCCCGACGTGTTCGTTCGACGGTGTAGCCGAGTCGGACGACAAGGGCTATGTGGTGTGGCACCGCGGCAGGTTCGCACCGTGCCGTGTGCCGGGTGGTGTGGCGCGGACTTGGCGTGACCGCGACGTCAGTCTTCGGGAAATGGTGGAGCGTGGACTGGTGAGAGTGGTGGAGGCGGCATGATTCTGTGGGTGATTCTGGGCATCACGGCGTTGGTGTCGGTGGTGGGCATGGTGTTGACGGCAGCGAATCCTGAGTATGCCGCGCTGATTCGTAAGGCGAAGGTGCGGCATAACCCGGCGGGGATGGCGTTGATCAGCTTGCTGATGTTCGCGATTCCGTGTCTGTGGGTGTGGTACTCGGTGCAGACCGGTGACTGGCGGTTCGCGGCGATCTTCTGCGTACCGTTGGTGTTCCGTGGCGTATTCAAGCTGGTTAACCCGAAGAGATGATGGAGAAGCACGTGTCCGAAGTTCAGACCTTCCGCAAGAAGCCCGTTGAGATCCAGGCCATGCGCTGGGACGGCACAGCTTCTGGTGCCACGCCTGTCATCGAGTGGGTGCTGGGCGGCGGATCCACCGTTACGTATCGCTGCGTTGACGACGAAGGCTGCCAAGGCCACGACTCTGTCGGCACGCACGTGCTGAAGATCGAAACGCTGGAGGGGCCTATCACGGCGTCGCCCGGTGACTGGGTCATCCGCGGCGTGCAAGGCGAATTCTATCCGTGCAAGCCTGACATCTTTGCCGCCACCTACGATGAGGTCTAGCCTGTCGTGAACGGCACCTATGATCACTGGTAGCGGGTCTCTTCACGATTCGTTTCCGCTACCAGCATAGGAGCAGTGCATGGATCACGACCACGTGTGCGGGGTGTCGAAGTGTGGCCGTCCGACCCTGGATGTCATCTGCTCCTCGCACACTGATGAGTTGGTGGCTGCGTTGATGTCTGTTGCGACGCACACGCATCCGTCAGTTCCGGGTGGGGTGCTGTCTCTTGCTTCGAGCCTCGGGTTGTGGGATGAGCTGGAAGTGACCCTCACGCGGCAGCACAAGCTGGCCGTGGTGTCAGCGGGCGGCAAGAGCGACGACACCCCCGTCATGTTCCACGAGGCAGCCTCTGAGGCACGGTCGGGGATTCAGCGGTTCGTTTGGTATTGGGCCTACCAGTTTTGGGGCTTCAATGAGCACTTGTCGTCCCCGCCTAAGACGGTGCCGGCTGCGTGCGCGTGGCTTGCCCAGTTCCCGGGGCTGATTGCGTCTCTGCCGGATGCGGGGGCGATGTGGGAGGACATGACCCGGGAGACGCAGAACGCGGCCCGCGTGATCGATGCGGCCCCGTCTCGGGTGTATCTCGGCCAGTGTGGCGGGGAGCTGGAGATCGGCGTGTGTGATCAGCACCTGTATTCGGTGAAGGGCAAGCCGACGGTGAAGTGTCCGTCGTGTGGTGCGGTGTGGGACGCGGAGTCTCGTCAGGCGCAGCTGGTGGCGCTCGTGGAGGACAAGACGGTGAACACCGTCGAGGTGTGTCGTCTGCTCGGGGCGATCGGGATTGAGATTGCACAGTCTCGGGTGTCTCGGTATGCGAAGGCGCGAACGGTGGGTGGGGTGGAGATTCCGCCGCGGATTGTTCCGGTTGGTCGTGATGGTCGCGGTCGGCCGAAGTATCGGGTGGGTGATGTGTTGAATGCGTTCCTGGCTGATCTGGGTAGAGTTGCGTGACAGGTTTGCTGGACTTGTCGGTGGCGTGAATGGTAATGTGTGCTTCACTGGAGAAATTGTTTCCAGGGTCTTCCCTTCCGCTAGACTGTGAGGGGGACCGCAAGGGTGAAGTCGCGCCGCCTGGTTCAGCGGCAAAAGCCAACGGTCGTCTCCGTGGGAGGCGGCAAGTCCATTCAGGTGCTTCCCGGGGCATGACCGGGACCCTGGGTGGGCGACCTTTTGGCAACACAGCCTTCCGGACGGTGGGTGGGTGTGCCGCAAGTACAACTGAATAGGCGTTCCGTAGCTCAAAGGTAGAGCGCCTCCATGGAACGGGTAACGCCGCCGGAGGATGGATACGGGTTCGAATCCCGTCCGCGCGCACCTGCCCCTCTAGCCCAACTGGCAGAGGCATCTGATTTAGGATCAGAGGGTTCCCAGTTCGAATCTGGGGAGGGGCACGCGGTGATGGGGATAGAGTGGCCACTAGCGCACATGCCGGACAGAGGGCCGGGCAGTGCCGCCCCTGATCTAGCCACAACTGAATAGGCGCGCGGTAACTCAGTGGTAGAGGAAATTGTGTCCCGAGGTTCGATTCCTCGGCCGCGCTCGGTCCTCGGGGGTGACGGCGGTGGTTCAAGAGATCGCCGGTGACGAACGAGGCGTTGGTGACCGCGTGATGGCACCCCTCCTGCGTGTCTACCCGGGCGCAGAACTGAGGCACTCGGCTTAAGGTCGATACCGGGGGCCACAAGCTGGCGCGCGGACCGTCAGATCGGGAGGTCGGGCAACCGAACACCGACCAAGTCCGCACAGCCCCGGTCGCTACCTTCGGGTGGCACGGCCGGGGCTCTCAATACCTGCCGGTTGAGCCTTGCTCCCGGCAGTTGATGCGGTGAACCCGGGCATGGTGCCCAGGGAGATCCTGGTGACGGGGCTGTTGCTGCCCTTCATGAAACACCCGGGTTCACCGCGCCCTTCGGGTTGTGCATCGTTCCCCGTACGAGCGTAAGCGGCTTCATCCGTGTCCGGCGTCAACAGAGAGCCAAGCTCTGAGACGCCCGGGTCCTCGGATGGGTCGGATCCCTTGGCAGCGGATCCCGTGCGGCGATCGATGCACAACCCTCCACATTCCGGCCGCCCCACAACACACGGCGCGGCTTCAGGTACGGACCGCCCCGGCCCGACGCAAAACAGGGGCACTAACTTCCAATGATCCCGTGAGGGGTGACGTGATGGCGCTGTCTGATCTGCTCGCCGGCCCACGGGACCGTCGGGTCCCTCTGTGCACGATCGCGAAGCTGTCCCTGTCGATGCCGGACGAGGACTTGACCGCGTTCGCCGCCGCCCTGGCGGACGAGAACACTACTGCCGCGTTCCTGGCCCGTGTGATGCGGGCTGAGGGCTACGACATTGGGGAGTCGACGATCCGTCGCCACAGGCGTGGGGATTGCAGGTGCGGCGATGTCTCTGCATGACCGCCTGACTGAGGTTCCCGTGTCGACACCGGCGCACCGTCCCCGCGCCGCGGCCCCGAAGGGCTTCGAACCCTCTGTGAAGTACGAGGGCAACGCGCCGGCTGAGGTCTCGATCTCGCTGCCCGCGATCGGGGACGATGAGAGAGTGTGGCGCGAGGAGATCAAACGGGTCACTGGCCTGGACATCCCCGAACACCGCGAAGTGGTTCTGACCGATTCACGGTATTGGGGCAACCCAGAGGCCCCGAACATCTACTGTCGGTTCAAGATCGTCGATCGTGACGGTGCCGCTGATCGTCTCGACCTGGCCGAGATCATCCGTGTCGTCACGGCCGCGAAGAAGCCGAAGCCGGCGAAGACCACCACTGACCGTGCACTGGTCGTGGCGTTGGCGGACATGCAGGTCGGGAAGGTTGCGTCCCGTGGCGGCACGGAGGAACTCCTCACGCGCCTGTGGGAGAAGCTCGACGCACTGGAGAAGCACTCCAAGCAGATCAAGGCCGACACCGTGTACCTGCTCGACGTCGGCGACTGTGTCGAGTCGTTCGAGAACGTCGCAGCACAGGGCTTCACGAACGACCTGTCGTTCCCCGAGCAGCTGCGTGTTGCCCGCCGCGTGTTCACCGAGTTCGTGGTGAGGCTGTCGAAGCTGCACCCCAACATGGTCGTCGCTGGTGTCCCGTCGAATCACGGTGCGTGGCGACGCGGCAAGGACTCGCTGGGGCGTCCTGGTGACGACTACGGCGTTGAGACTCTCGTTGCCGTGGCGGACGCCTGCACGCTCAACCCGGACGCGTTCGCGCACGTCGCGTTCCGTGTCCCGGGCATCTGGGAAGAGACGATGTCGTTCGACATCCACGGCACGATCCTCGCGATGGCGCACGGCCACCAGGTGAACCGGCCGAACAACGTGCCGCAGTGGTGGGCGAACCAGGTGCATGGTGGGCAGCCTGCGGCGGACGCCGACATCCTCCTCACTGGTCACTTCCACCACCTTCGCGTCGAGCCCACCGGGCGCTCAGCGCACACGAGTAAGTCGAAGTGGTGGTTCCAGGCACCGACCGTCGACAACGGGTCGGAGTGGTACCGGCTGCGCGCCGGCCACGACTCCGACCCGGGCCTGTTGACCTTCACGGTCGGCTCTGACGGCTGGGACAACCTCAAGATCCTTTGATGCCCTGTACGATCGCATGATGCCTGGACACACTGGTATTCGCGCATTCACTCATGGTGCACCAGATTCTCGCAGTGAATCACCTACGACTTCGGACGCGTTCTATGCCTTCAAGTGCCCTCTGTGTTCGTAAGCGGTATACGGGGCGGTGCTGGCAGCTTCCTGGGAAGATGGTCCGAGCGTGGCGTGGCTTCGCTGCACGAACTGCCACGGAGGCGTGGTGCTCAACGGGCACCGGATGTCGCCCACGGGCTTGGCAGGCGAGCATGTCGACGGACTGCCTCCAGACACCGCGGCAGCCTACGACGAGGCGCGGGTGACGGCATCGGGGGGTGCGTTTACGGCCTGTGAGCTCATGTGCAGGAAGATCCTCATGCACGTGGCCGTTGACAAAGGCGCGGACACCAACAAGAGCTTTGCATACTATATCGACTTCCTGCAAAACGCGGGCTTCATAACGCCGCCGATGAAACCGTGGGTCGATATCATCAGGCTGAGGGGGAACGAAGCGACGCACGAGATTCCGGCGTCCACTCTGGAGAAGGCTACCGGTTCATTGGCGTTCACGACTCAGCTCCTGCGCCTGGTGTACGAGATGGAATTCCGGGCAGCACAGTTTATGCCGCCACCTACTGCCTAGCGGCTTGGTGTCATCGAGTGGCGCGGGCATCGCTGCCGGCGGTTTCGCCCGCGGCCTTGGCTCGCTCCATTCGTCCCTCTCTCGATGGCTAGTAGCTCAGATGGCAGAGCACGCGGCTGTTAACCGCGCTGTCGCAGGTTCGATCCCTGCCTAGCCAGCCAACACCAACTCATGTCGTGATCTTGTCTACGACGCTGCCCGTGTAACGGGCTATACATCACGACTGGAGGCCACCGTGTCTGATGAGTTCAACCTGGCTGACCGGCTCCCCGAGGGTGTCGTTCCGGTCAGCTTCGTGGCTTCGGTGAAGGTGCTGCACGCGAACGGCGACGTTGGCTTGTTTCACCTGAACCATGAAACCATGATGCCGTGGGAGGCGGTGGGGATCCTCACCTCGCACATCGACGACCTGCGGGACCACATGCGCAACGGCTACGTCGAGTACGACAGCGGGGATGACGACGCTAGCGCGCTGTGATTGATGCGGCGTGGTCGCGGCAGACCCGGCATGCGCAGTCGCGGTAGAAGCGGTTGGGGTGCTTGTCCCGACCGGTGTGGATCAGGTTGTGCGGTACCCCGTAGTAGCCGGCGCAGGTTGCGCACCAGTAGTGGTTGCTGTGTCGGGTGCAGTCGACGGGGAGGAACTTCTCCCCGGGCTCGCAGCGGACTTCGGTGATCCCGTAGTAGGTGCTGCGGGTGTAGGTCATGGGCCGGTCCTGTCTCTCATTTGGCGTCCTTGTAGTAGTCGGACGCGGGTCGGTTCTGGATGACGTCTCGGCACGTGGTGCACAGGACCCCGTTCTCAGCAGGCCGCTTGTCGCACTTGGAACACTTGACGGTGTCGGTGTCGCTCATGGTCGTGATCCTCGCAGGTGTTCGTGTCGGGCTTGGAGCAGGAGGCGCCGGCGTTCGCGCTCATCGGCGATGGCACGCGAGTGGGGTCCGGGGACTTCTTCGACGACGTAGTCTTCGCGTGGCCGGTGCAGCTGGTGTTCCAGCGCCCAGTCACGTTCGGCCTCGTCTTTCGCCCAGTACGGTTCCGGGTTGGTGGATCCGATCATGGTGACGAGTAGGTCGTCACGGAGCGCGATCCGCCACAGTGTCTCGCCTGCCCCTGGTTCGCTCATGTGTTCGACTGTAGATCTGGCCGGTGTGCCGGTCAAACGGCGGGTCACTCCTCGACAGCTTGCAGGGCGGCGATCGCGGCCAGACGGTTCTCTCGGGTTCTGTCTCGTCGCCACGCATCGACCGCGTCCCGCGCGCGGTATCCGGTCTTCAGTCGAGCAGTGGTCTGCTTGACTTTGCTGGCTTCATCACTGTCGGCGGGTACGGCCACGTAGTGCCAGAAGCTCCATGTGGATCCTTGCCGGCTGCGCTGGTCTGCGATCTTGAACCGGGCGTTCGTGAACCCTTCGACGGTGAACGACAGCTTCGCGACCTTCGCGATGGTGGTGGTTCGCGGCTGGGGGTCTTCGTTGCGGTGGCTTTCGACGTAGACGACGACCGGCGTACCGGGCTTGATCCA
Organism: Amycolatopsis sp. NPDC051373; assembly: GCF_040689465.1. Lineage (NCBI taxonomy): Bacteria > Bacillati > Actinomycetota > Actinomycetes > Pseudonocardiales > Pseudonocardiaceae > Amycolatopsis > Amycolatopsis sp. NPDC051373. Next base: position 154,247 of record NZ_JBFBAE010000010.1, read on the forward strand.
GTCGGGGGTTTCGGTGGTCACTGCTTGCCTGCCTGGTTGTCGTCGAGTGCGGCGGCGATCGCCTTGACGGTGGCGCACGGGTACTCGCGGTACTCGCCGGCGGCGTTGAGGCAGCCGGTGCAGACTAGCCGCGTGCCAGCCGCGTACTGCGGGCCTTCGTCCTCCGGGGTGTGTTCGTCGAGGACGGCGCGCAAGGCGGCGAACGCCTTCGGGGCCAACAGCCCGAGGTAGTCATCGCAGTCGTGTGCGCATTCGCCGTCGGGGTCGGTGTAGTCATGGGCGTAGGCGTCGAGCAGTTCCTGTGCGGTCTTCACTGCTGGGTCTCCTTCGTCGGGTGTGGTGTGGGAGCCAGTTCGACCCATTCGGCGGGGATGGTGTCTCCTGGGATGCCGAGACCTGTCCAGCTGTAGAGCTGGACGGTTCCGTCGTCCGCTCGGACTGCATGTTCCATGCCTGCCGGCTGGGCGGGGGCGTAGATCTTCATGTCAGAGCTTGCGGGCGATGTCGAGGGCGGCGGCCGCGAGTTCGAGCAGTTGATCCTTCGCCAGCAATATGCTGAGGGACTTGTAGCTGTCGTAGTTCTGGGTGTGGATGGTGAAGCCGGCGCCGGTGTTGGTGTTGTAGATCTCGATGCTGTCGTTGGTGAAGTGCCCGTAGACGACGAAGGTGTTGGAACCCTCGTGGGTCGTCGTCTTGCGTACCGCCTTCCCGTTCTGGATGAGGTTGTGGAGCACGTCGTCGAAGAATGACGTGAAGTGATTCGGGTTCTTCGAGTCGACGAGGCGGACGCCGGCGCGCTTGGCGCCGGGCTGGACGACGTTGTCGACGATCCACGTGGTGTTGTCGATCGTGATCTCGTCGCCCTTGGTGAAGGTGGTCACTGTTGGTCCTTTCGGGGAGTCAGTTGGTGAACTGGATGTCTTCGCGGCCGATGTTGTCTCGGCACCAGGTGGTGACCGCGGCGTGGACGTCGTCGATGTTCTCGGGGTCGACGACGACGATGCCGACGTGGTTGGCCATCGCAGGGGGAGCGCCGCGCCACCCAGCGATGGCGTCCGGGGTGTAGATGTCGAGCGGGATGGAGTGCCCGCTGTCGGCGATGAGGTTTCCGTCGTCGCCACGGTGGGGCGTGAACACGGTGTGCCGCACCCATCGGATGGTTTCGGCGGTGCGGTGCGGAACGGGTCGAGGTCGATCTCGGTCATCAGTACCATCCCATTCTCTTGTCTCGTCTCCTCTGGGACACCAGGAGTTCCCGACCCCACGAGCCTTGCCAGTCCACGCGTCGCCCGTAGCGGCGGTGAAGCTTCGACATCAGCGCAAGGTTGTCGGTGCACAGGTCGGGCCAGATGTCGTGCCACGCCATATCCCACCGCGTGCCAGCCGGCCATTTGACGGTGTACGCGTCAGCTTCGTGGATCTCCACGCGAGGGTCCGTGAGGTAGTGGGTACCAACGAGGGCTTTGACACGCGGGTCCTTCTCCACGACGTCCACGTGCTCGACGTGTTCGCAGGCAAGAGCCGCCTTGAGCACCATGCCGATACCGAGACCGTTGATGAGGACTCGTCTCGTATCCAAGTCCCTGATCTTCCGCACCGCTTCTCTGTGGTCGCGCCATTCGGCGATGGTGTCGGACATCCAGAACACGCCACGCTCGGTCAGCTTGGTGTAGACGCCCGGATGCACGCCACGCCCACGGTGGGTGAGGTAGGACATGCTGGATTCGAAGTCGGTCACCTCGAAACGACTGACACTTAGCCCGTTTACTTCGCCTTCCGGGATTGTGACCTTGTGGTCGTAGTCCTGCCAGGTTCGCCAGGTCGCGAGAGTCATTGCAGTTCCCTTCCTGCTCAGGCCGCGATCAACTGGGCGGCAATTCGGTGGTAACAAACGTGCTGTCCGCGGATGCCCGCGGTGCAGGTGCATGCCATGGGGGCGGTGAGGTACTGCCCGGTGCCGTTGCTGGACACGGTGCGGTAGACGCGGGTGTGGTTCTTCTTGAGGAGCTGGATCCCGCCGTCTGCGATGAGTTCGAGGGCTTTGGCGACCTGCGTGGGCTTGTAGGTGATGACGACAGCGGCGGCACGGATCTTGCGTTCGCAGGTGGGCCCGTAGCCGCGTGCGATGGACTTCTCCGATCGGAGGGTGCGTCCGCAGCGGGTGCATTTGCCGGTGCTGTTCGTCATGGAAGCAACAGTAGTGGATAGTGGTGGATAGTGCAACCCTGGAAGGGAACCCCATGAACAACTGGTCCTGGTACTGGACTGTCTGGGCGAGCGTCATGTTCGTCGCCTTCGCCATCCCCGAGTTCTGGGCACTCGCCACCGGCCACCCCGAGAACACCCTCAGCGAGAACGTGTGGCGCCTCGAACAGGTCTCCCCAGGGCAGCACGTGTGGCAGTGGACTGCCCTTCACATGCTCATCGGCGGAGCCCTGTTCCTCCTACTGGTGTGGCTCGCTTTCCACTTCACGTTCGCCATCTGGAAATAGCCGGCAACCCTGCCTGACCTGCACATCCTTAATGACACACACTGCCAATAACTGACAACTGGGGGTGATCCACCATGGCTCAGAGTGACGACAATGGTCGGCTCGAACAACGCGACTGGGACATGTGGAACGCCTACGTCCGTGGCGCCACACAGCAGCAGTTGGCGATGAAGTACAAGATCACGCACTCTGCGGTGTCGCAGCGGCTGAAGAAGATCCGCGAGTCGATTCCGTTGGAGGAGAAGCAGCAGGTGGTTCGCCGGCACCTGGATGCGCTCGCCACGATGTCCACCGAGTTGTGGCAGCTGGTGGATTCGGATCCTGTCCCCGCCTACAGCAACGGGAAGCGCGTCACGGCCATCGACGACGACGGAACTGAGACGCCTGTGTGGGACCACAGTGGGCGTTTGGCTGCGATGGATCGGCTTCGCACGTTCATGGAGCGTGAGGCGAAGCTGGTGGGGTTGGATGCGGCGATTGAGGCGAACTTGAATGTGGAGGATCGCCGGCCGCGGGAGTTGCTGAACTTGATTGATGCGAAGCGGGCTGAGGTTGCGGCGCGTGAGGCTGAGTTGCGTGGGGGCAGTGATGGTGTCGAAGCTTGAGTTTGGCCGCGGCAGCAACCTGTGGAAGTACTGGACGAGGGGCGAGGGTCTGGCCCGTTGGGCGGAGTCACCTACCCCGTTCCGAACTCTGCGGATCGAGCTTGCCAAAGAGGGCGTTCCCGAGGGGATGATCGACGGGTTGACGGCGAACATCTATCACGAGGTGTTTCACCGGTGGCCCGGAAAGCATGACGGTGGGGATCACGGAAACACAGCTGGAGACAAGGTCGCCGGGAAGTGAAGGGGAACAGCTGATGGCTCAAACCGAGACTGACATTGTGCGGTCGCTGACGGAGACCTTTCGCCCGGTACGACAGGGCTGCGAGATGCCCGGCTATGACGGGCCGGGCATGTACTTGAAGGTTCGATACCGGCAGCCGTTCTGTGTGAAGCTGGCGGCAATGGTGTGGGTCGAGAACGTGGAGGTTGCGGGGAATGCCGCCCAGCGGTTCTCGAACATGATCGGGTTGCCACTGGATATCCAGGTGTTCGACAACAGCCCGGACGCTGATGACCCAACCGGCAGGTTCGCGTTCCCTGCCCAGTTGCGTGTGGTCCCGACGGGTCCGGCGCATGCGGACGACCGCTAGCCCCGAGAGTTGATGTGAGGAGACCCCGCCAGGATGTGGTCCTGGCGGGGTCAGTAGTCGTCTCTCAGTCGTTCGGCCAGCTGACGGTGGTGTGGACGATGGCGGTATCGATGAGGCCGTCAACGATGTCGCCGGTGTCGCCGCGGTAGTCGGGTCGGGGATTGACGCCGGCCATGTTGCGGGCGTGCTCGACGATGGCGGCGCGCACGAGGTCACGAAGTTCGTCGATCGGTGTCGGTGACACGAGTTCCCGCACGGGTCCGAGGTCGGTGACGTCGTTCCAGTCGTACGAGGTGTTGCCGTCGACAGTCCAGCCGTGGGAGTTGCGTTCGACGAACATGCCGTTGTCGGTTTGCAGCAGTGTCACGTTCTGGGGTTCGGGGCTGTCGGCGGTGAAGACGCGCGGTTCGGTGGTGGTCATTCGGTTCCTCATCTCGGATTGAACCCGGTGCATCCGCACGTGGGCTTGTAGGTGTTGAACTCGGCCAGGTAGACGTGGCGGTTGTTGTGGCAGACACCCAATCCGATACCAACCCATTCGCCGGCTGCGGTTTGGTGCCCGTGCTGTCCGCCGGAACATCCGCAGGTGCATACCTGGTGGTCACGGTCGAACATCGGAAGGATTCGGGTGGTCATGCGGTCACCAAGCTGCAATCGCAGACTTCGTTGACCCACAGACCACAGTTGTCACCGTGACCTTCCGCGTCCGCCTCGACTGGTTCGACGAGGTCCGCGCAGTCGCAGGGCCCGTCGAGCCAGGTGTCACAGTTGTCGTGGTGCCAGTCCTTCGCGGTCATCGGTCGTCCTCTCAGAGGGTGTCGAGGGTGTAGCGCTGGAACCAGTCGAGGACGGTGACTGCGTCGTATCCGCGGGCTTGCATGCGGTCCATGGCGCGCCTTCCGGCGTTGCGGGGGGTGGAGCCCTCGTGGTGGTACAGGTCGGCGAGGTCGAGGAAGACGAGGTAGGGGTCTGCCGGTTCCGGGGTCGTGAACGCGGTGAACGGTTCGGCGACGGCGGTCATCGGTGGATCCTCTCTGGATGGTGTGGAACGGGGATTGGTGGACGCCGGGTCTCGGATGCCCGGGTGCACGGCCTAGCCGCTCACGCCCGATCGGTCAGTGCCCGCGGCGTCCGAGGGTGACCTTGATGTCGAGGATCGCTTTCGCGTTCGCTTGCGGCGATTCCTGCGCGAGCGCCAGGTAGACCTTCAGGTCTTCGCTGGGCACCGAGTGGAGCCGTCCCATGCGGACGTCGCGCCGCATGGTGTATTCGAGTTCTTCTCGTGCGGCCTGGTAGGAGTTCCGCGCCGCAGCGATCGCAGCTTCGGCCGAGGCGATGGTGGCGGCGAGTTCGGTGGCGGTCATCGGGACTCCTTTGGGTTTTGGGGGTGGTCCCCGCTGATGACCTAACACTAGTGGATAGTGATGGATAGTGCAACCCAATGAGAGGGCAACACGTGAGGATCTTCTATTGGCTCTGCGACTCACAAGGCGTAGGCCACTACCGGGCACTGGCCCCCGCGGCAGCAATCCGCGACGCCGGCCACCACGTCACCTGCTCCGAACGAATCCCCGACGAAGCCCATGACGGTGCGTTTGACGTCATCGTCGGCATGCGCGTCTGCAACGAAGGCGCCTCACGCACCTGGCAGAGACTCGCCACCGCCGGCCACACGAAGCTGGTGTTCGAGATCGACGACGACCTGTGGCACGTGGACCCCAGCAACAGACCCGCCGCGGCGTTCTACCGGGACGACGTCCTGAAGCGCCTCACGCGCAATGTCGAGGTAGCCGACGCGGTCACCGTGTCCACCGAACCTCTCGCTGACGTACTGCGCACCATGAACCGCAATGTGCACGTCGTGCCCAACCAGATCCCCGCATGGCTGCTCAACCACGACCGGCCGGCCACAGACACGCTCACCGTCGGATGGCGTGGGGGATCCTCACACTCCCGCGACTTCGGCGAACTCGCCCGCCCCCTCCGCTCCTGGCTCCAACACCCCACACAGCGCGGACGCGTCGGCTTCCACTCCATGGGCGCCGACTACACGGCACGCGTCACTACCCGCCACACCACCACACGCCACACCCCGTGGATGCCATCGGTGGGGGACTTCCTCCGCGCCATCGACTTCGACGCTGCCCTGATCCCGCTGCGGCCGAGTGTCTTCAATGACTCCAAGAGTGAACTCGCCCTGCTGGAAATGTCGGCGTTGGGGATCCCGTCGATCGTGTCCGACACGGGCCCGTACGCGCGTGCCATCCACGCCGGCTGTCCCGCGTTGGGCGCCACCGACGCGCACGCGTGGCGGGATCTGCTGGGGGAGCTGTTCGACCCCGTGTACGGCGAGGATCTGCGCGCGCAGTGGGGGAAGCAGGCCCGCGACTGGGCCCGTACCCGCACCTTTGACCTGAACGTACATCGGTGGGTGGAGGCGTACGAATCATGAAGGACTACCCGCCGCCGTTCGAGCTGTACTCGCCCTGCAACAGCTGGGGTTGTCGCGTGGTGGCGTTGCACCATCTGCGCGGTATCAGCCCGAACCGCCGCTTGTATGGCGATCGCCTGTCGGAGACGTGGGAGCGGTGGATGGGCCGTACGTGCCAGACGTGCGGACACCAGTGGCAGGAACGGATGCCGGACTGATGACCGCCACCTGGTCTCCCGGACATTCACCCATCGTCGATCAACTACAGGAGCCGTGAATCATGACCAACTTGCCGTGCCAGTGCGCGTCCCGTATCGGTGTCTGCGCCGGCCCCAACGCCGCGACCCCGGACCGTTGCCCGGATGGCTGTCTCACCGACGAAGCTAGTGCACGCGTCACGGCGGAGTTCGACGCGGACTTCCCGCTGGGTGTGGCGTGCTCGATCACCGACCCCGACTGCGAAGCCTGCCAGTAAGGGTTAGGCGGCTCGCTTCTCGCGTGCTTCCGCGGTGGCGACTCGGCTGTTGAGTAGTGCCAACTTGTTCCGCAACGTCGTGTACCGCTGAAGGTCGCGATCCATCTTGGCAAAGCGTCGCCGGCCGGCCCGTGCCGCGGACTTGGATCGGGAGTTGGGCGACAGGTTCACTACGGCACCGTCAGTGGTGTCCTCCGCGGTGAGCGCGTCGAGCTTTGCGGCGACGTTGTCGCGTTCCTCCCGCAGTGATGCCGCGGACCGGTAGACACGCGGCTTGCGTTCCTTTTTCGGCGCCGGCTCGGTCTCGGTCAGCTGCACCCACTGTTCGTCACCGTCCTGAACGAACCATTCGAGCAGCGGCGGGAACTTCAGTGCGCCGCCGTTGCGAGCGAGCCACGCGGCCTGCCGCTGCAACAGGACCTGCATGTACTCGTCGCCGCTGATCGGTTCAGTCAGTGGGAGGTCGGTACCGGGAATGTCCTTTGTCATCGCTGAGCCTTGACGATGGCTGCGATCAGGAGCATGTCGTAGTCAAGGGCAAGCATGTCCTCATCCGTCTCGGCGTCGATGAACGCCTGTTCCACAGCGGCTGATGCTTCGGGGTGGCGATTCTCCAGCTCGTTGACCACCCAGGAGCGGGTCAGGTTGAGCGCCTGTGCGTCGTCGTAGTTTTTCGTGCGCTGCGCGGTTTCGCGGGCCTCGTCGATCTGCGGACCGAGTGCGGTGAGGCTGGTGATCAGCGTCTGAGTGGACTGGGCTTGGACGAGACGCTGGGCCTTGTTGCGAAGGCTGGTCGCTGCGGTCATAAACTCATCATAGTGGATAGTAGTGGATAGTGCAAGGGGTGTTCATTGACTCTCGCCGTACTCGTGCCCTGGCACCAAACCCCCGACCCCGTCGGCGCACACCGCGCCCGACTCTGGACCTACCTCCGCCAACAATGGATCAACACCGGAGTCCACCTCATCGCCGGCTCCGACCCCATGGCCGCCGAAACAGGCCGTTTCTCCGTGTCCCGCGCCCTCAACAACGCCGCCCGCAAAGCCCCCGACGACGTCGACATGTTCGCCCTCTACGGCGCCGATCACATCCCCAACACCGACGTCTTCCACTGGGCCGTCATGACCCTGGAACGCCAACCGTGGACACCACTCCACCGCGGCATCAACTACGCCACCCCCAACACCACCGAAGCCCTGTTATCCGGCCGAATCAGTGTCGACGGGTTGGAGTGGGGCGCAATCCACCCGGACGCCCTGTGCCCGGGTGTCCTCGCCGTGAGACGCGCCGCGTGGGACTACGTCGGCGGCATGGACGAGAACTTCGAGCAGTGGGGCTATGAGGACTCGGCGCTGGTCGCGGTGCTCTCCACCGTGTTCCCCATCCGCCACCAGCCACTCACGCCACTGTTCGAGCTGTGGCACCCCGAGTCTGCACGGGACTTGTCTGAGGCGAACCCGAACCGGCAACGCTTCGAACAGCTCTACGCGCCGGCGATCGGCGATCCGGAACGCATCCTTCGTGTCGCGAACGCGTGGCGCCTCGACCGACTGGGGAACAGCAATGGCTGAACACCGCCTGTACGACCCCGCGGATCCGCCGGCATGGCTGGACCCGATGTGGTGGGCTGACAGTGAATCCTGCAATCACCTCGCGCACCCAGGAGGTGTGCACACGGCACGGTTGACCGCGGTCGCGGACACGGTCACCAGTCTGGTGCGGGAACACCGCATCGACTGGATCACCGATGTTGGCGCGGGGGATGGGGCGCTTCTGTCGCTACTTCCTGCCGGGCTGCGTCGGAGTGCGTGCGGGTTTGAGCTGATCACGGAATCGGTTCGTTACGCCAACGACGTCCGCGGTGTCGAGGTCCGTGAAGCGAACGTGCTCACCGACGACATCCCATGGGGTGCGCCAACGAATGTTGTGGCGTGTACCGAGATGTTGGAACACCTCCCGGATCCGCACGGGTTCGTCGGCGGTGTGCTTGCAGCGAACGCGGACTGGGTCGTGGCATCCTCCCCGCACGGCGAGACCCCTGAGCGGCACGAGTGGAACCATGCGTGGGCATGGGACCACGACGGGTACGCGGCCATGTTCACGGCCGCCGGCTTCGATGTTGTGGAACACAGGTCGGTGGAGTGGTCACAGATCCTCGTTGCCCGAAGCCTGTCGTAGTCTCCACCGATACTGGTGGCATGACATGGTTCAAGCGCAAGAAGCCCGCACTGCGGATTACGATCAACCTCGTGTCGTCCGTGCCGTCGGAACGTCTGGCCGCTGCTGTCTCGCGTCAACTGGCGTGGGCGCTACGGGCACGTTGAGGCCATAGCCTGTCGTGGTCGTGCCCCATACTGGAGTCATGGGCAAGAAGGCCGAACAGATCTTCGATGAACTCTTCGACGGCTATCAGGCGTTGGGCAATGTCATCCTCGAAGAGGACAACCCCAGTGCCCGACTGCTGGCGTACCTAGACGGGTATTGCGACGCGATGACCCATGCCAGCGAAGTCCTCGAACGCGACCGTCCGAAGCTGAAGCGCCTGTTCCCGTTGTTGAAGGTGAAGCGGATCCGCAGTGCTGTGTTGAAGGCGATGGCGGAGCAGCGCGCGTGGCGCGAAGGGGAAGATCGTGGATGACTGGGACGACGACCTGAACGCGGCCATGGAAGGCATCCGACGCAAGGCGAAAGCCTGGGAGGATTCCGAACTGGCCCGCATGGAGGAAGACCTCACCGCGCACCCGACCGGCCTGTACGGGAGGGTGCCGCCACCCGGCTACTGCCATCCGTACCACGAGCGGCACAAGCGGACCATCATCGACTGGCTCGACGGGAAGTCGTACGGCGGCCATGTCCTGCACCTCCCGAAGCCTGTCTCGTTCAAGGCGATGATCGCGGATCCTGGTGCGCTCCCGATCCCGAAGCTTGATGATATGTCCTCGCGGACGATCACGATGCAGAGAGAGAAGGCGTTCGCGGTCGCGCCGTATGTCGGCCGGCCCTTCGTCTACTGGTGGTGGTCGGCTGTCGACGACATGGGCCGCGGTGCTGGCGGTGAAGAGACACACCTTGCGTACACCGTTCCCGAGTATCAGTGGTGGGGAGACGACCGTGGATGACCTGATTCGCGTTGAGGTCGCGGACGAAGTCGAAGCAGCCGGCTCGATCCTGTGCGACTGCGACCCGGACAGCAACCCACCGATAGGGAAGCGGATCGGAACCCGGTGGGAGACCATCACGCATCACTGCGAATGCCGTGCCGTGCTGGTGTCGGCTGTGGTCCGCCGCGGCTTGTCGACGACGCTGCACGAGCGGGAATGCTCGGATCACGGATACGGGGAGCACTACCGTGGATGACCTTGGGGAATGGGAAGAGCATGTGCGCAGGCAGTGGGAGTTCGAACGCCTGGGCATGGACACTCTGGGACTGATTGGCAGCACGCGGCAGTGTCTGGTGCTCAACAGCCGCTACTACTGCCCGGACGGTCAACGACACAACTTCATCCCCGCGCGCCGTTGGTTCCGCAGGGCTGAGGTGTGCGTTCGCTGCGAGGACTGGAGACGACCATGACCACGACTACCGTGGATGACCTGATCACTTTCCTCCGCGCGCGGGAGAACGAGCGCGAAGCCGCAGCCAACGCCGGCCACGGGGTCCACTGCGCCAGCCTGGATTCCTGCTACGAACAGAACGGTGATCTCCCGGACTACGGCCGGTGTGACTGCCCCAAGCGGTGGACGCTCGACGACGTGGCCGCCAAGCGGCAGATCATCGAGTTACACACGCCCGACTGGCCCTGGAACAAGGCGTGTGGCTGCTGCGGAGAAGCGGCTCTGTGCCGAACGCTTCGCCTGCTCGCTCTGCCGTACGACGAGCACCCCGATTATCGCGAGGAGTGGCGCCCGTGATTTGTGGAGCCCTGTCGCCGATCTCCGGCACCGCATGCGGGAAGCCCCAGCATCTGCCGAACGACCGCGGGCACGACGGTCACGACCCTGCCGGCCGCCCCGTGTCGTGGCTGGACGGTGAGCCGCGCGAGTACTCCACGTGGGAGGTTGCGAAGGCCAACCCGTACGCGTGGCGAGGAGCGGCAACGTCTGACGAACGCGACACGATCAAAGCGAAGCTGTCTGACGGTGAATGCTGGGTCCGCTCTGACGCGGTGACCCACTATGGCCGCGAGTTCTTCGCTGCTCTCGGTGGCATCCCGGTCGAGAACGTGCACCCTGTTGGCCCGCCGCGAGAACAGGACTAGGGATGACCCCATTGGTTCGAGGTACTGTGCGCCGGCTTGGTATCCGCCAGCCGTGCCCGTGCATGGCGTGGCCACAGCGGTACGTGCTCAGTACACCTAGCTACGACTCCACGCAAGCGGAGTGGGATCGAGTCGTGGCGCAGTCCCGGATCTTCACGATGTCGCTGCCAGAGATGACGTTCAAGTCGCAGCGGGTGCAGCGTTGCGCGGGTGAATGCCCGATGGCCGGCGGTCCCCGTTGATCACCTGCAAGCTGTGCGGTAGAAGCAAGACCTACGACGGCTACTGCTCTCCGCTCGCCGTGATCACCCTGCACTGGATGAATGACCACCCGATCGAATGGGGCCGGACGGATCCCCGGGATGTGCCGTACATGCCGAACCATCCCGACTTTCGCGACTGATCTTGTCGTACCCGGGTGGGACAATGGACGAAGCAGCAAACACGAGAACGCTAGGAGCGTAATCATGGCGAATGACACGACGATCACAGTGATCGGCAACCTCACGAGCGATCCGGAACTCCGCTTCACCCCGTCGGGTGCGGCGGTCGCGAACTTCACCATCGCCAGTACCCCGCGCTCGTTCGACAAGCAGACGAACGAGTGGAAGGACGGCGACGCACTGTTCCTGCGCTGCAACATCTGGCGCCAGGTCGCCGAGAACGTCGCCGAATCCCTCGTTCGTGGTGCACGAGTGATCGTGCAGGGTCGGCTGGTGCAGCGCTCGTTCGAGACGAAGGAAGGCGAGAAGCGCACCGTGATGGAGTTGCAGGTGGATGAGATCGGCCCGTCCCTCAAGTACGCCACGGCGAAGGTGAACAAGGTCAGTCGCAGCGGCGGTGGTGACTTCGGTGGTGCGCCGGCTGACGACGCGTGGGGTTCGAAGCCGACCCCTGCGGGCCCGTCTAGCTTCGGCGATGAGCCCCCTTTCTGATCGGCATAGCTTGTCGTGGCCGTCGGGGATGATTGAGGCATGACCGATTTCAACCCCGACGGCACCGTCCCCGACCCCAACGATAACAACACCGCGTACGCGTCCGGTGGCATCCTGCCGACACGCATGAACCTGGAAGAAGCGATCCACTTCCTGAACACGTACACCGATCGCCCGGACAACCGAAGCCCGGAGCAGAAGGCTGCCGATACAGCGGCTTACTGGAAGCGCCGGCGTCGGGAGTTGAGACGTGAGCGGTTGTCGCGGGTCGGTTGGGTACTGCGCGGGGTGCTTCCTCGTGGGTGGAAGCGGTACGAATGCGACTGTGACTGCGGGCATTGGATTTGAACCCGTAGCTTGTCGTAGGTGCCGGGGACACTAGACGTATGGGCATCTTCGGAATCAAGACTTACTATTTCCACAATGATCGCAAAATGCACTCGTGGGACTGGACCGGTGAGGTCAAGAACGACGGGTGGCCGCTGGCTGGTGTCCGATGCTCTATCTGCGGCGAGGAACGAATGATCGGCGTGGACAAGGACAACATTGGCCTTCGCTACGGCTGTGTCCGGGTCGCCATGCGGGATCGATACGAGTGGCGCGACCTGATCGTGATTGACAGCGGTCGCCTGGACCGGATCGAAAAGGCTCTGGGTGGTGGGTACTGGTTGACCAGCAACCTGGGTGGGGGTCGGTATCGGGTGCACGAATCGGAATTCCGTCGGTTTGTGGCGGCGGACCGATGAACCGCCCGTCGTGGGACACCTACTTTTTCACCCTCGCCGAACATGCTGCCTCACGCGCAACCTGTCCTCGCCTGTCGGTGGGTGCGGTGGTAGTGCGGGGGAAGCGAGTACTGTCCACCGGATACAACGGTGCACCAGCCGGCGAACCGCATTGCACCCACCCGATCGACGTGCCGTGCACTCAGGCGATCCATGCCGAGTGGAACGCGTTGGACGCACAGTTCGGGCCGTACGACGGGGCGACGATGTACCTGACGCACTCGCCGTGCCAGTCCTGTCAACGCCGCATCATCGACGCCGGTATCGCGCGCGTGGTGTACCGCACCGCGTATCGGGATCCGGACCTGACGCAACTGGAGCGGTTCGGGATCACCGTGGAGCACCAGCCGAAGACGCCGGACATCGAGCGGTTCAAACAGGCACTCCGTGAAACCCGGGTAGTGCACCCGAACTGGCCGAACTGGCCTTACTGATGGGAGTGGCGATGAACGACAGCAACAACGACTTCGTCCGGCTTGCCCTGCTGATGCTCCGTCGAGCCGGCGGGGAGATGCGCATCAGCGACGAAGAAATCGGCGAGATGAACCTCATCGAAGAGGACTACGTCATCGAGGCGTCCCACGACGAGTGGCGCCGTGAGACGGTCCTTCGGATGAAGCTCAAGCCGCACGTCAAGGCTCTCGCTGACTTGGAGGCGACCGTGAAGGACCGTGAAGCGTGAGCTGGTTTGAAGACTTCGCCCAGAAGATGATGACTACTTTCGCACCCGCGGGGGTGTTGGAGTGCCCGATCGACGGGTGTGATGCTCGGTTCACTGTGCCTGATGTTCGGTTCTCCCTCGGTGGCGGCTTGTTCACAAGCAACCATGTGGCGTTCACGGGTGTACCGCTCGCGACGGTGGAGGAAGCCCTGCGAGGCCATTTCGAGTCGCACGAGGTCATTGACTTGTTGCAGACGATCCGGAACCGGGACTACGAGATCCGCGGACTCCGCGCCGCACTCGACATCCAGGAGGACGCGTGAGTGACGACTTCTACACCCCCGACGGCAAGCGTGCCTGGTACACGAAGACCATCTTCGGCACTCGGCAGCACCTCACCCTTGACGGGCTGTTCCCCGACGAGACCGCGTGCGGGCATCCGGCGAGTGGGTCGTGGTCGAACCTGCCGATCCGTACCTCGATCGGCATGACGTGCAGATGGTGCATCCGTCGCGTCACCAAGCACGGGTCTCACGGGCGTGCACCGATGGCGTACCCGTGGCTCCTGGTGGCCATGGTCGCGAAGCGGTGGCAGCGTATCCGTCCGCCGAAGCCGAGTCCTGAACCCGAGACCTTCAGCACGGATGAGCTGTTCTGATGTCTGTGAACCTGATCGACGTCACGATGGACGTGACCGCCGTGGTTTGCACGATCCCCCCGCGTGCGAAGCGTCTCCGTGCCGCTCTCGCCTCCATCGCGATGCAGACTGTGCAGCCGGCCGGAATCGTCGTGGAGTACGACCATCACCGTACGGGGGCCGCGGCGACGAAGAACCGTGCCTTGGCTCGCGTGTCGACCCCGTGGGCGGCGTGGCTTGACGACGACGATGTGTGGTTCCCGAACCACCTCGACGTGTGCGTCCTCGCGGCGCATGAGTCTGGGGCCGACGTGGTGTACCCGTGGCCTCAGATGCAGGGTGCGCCAGACTTGCGCCCGGACCGATTTGGGCAGCCGTTCGACCCGGTGGCGTTGCGGCGCGAAAACTACATCCCCACCACTGCCCTGTTCCGTGCCGATTTGGCGCGCGAGGTGGGTGGGTTCCAGTGCGTTCCCGGTACGTCGTATGACGACTGGGGGTTGTGGCTTGCGATGCTCGACGCCGGCGCGACGTTTCATCATGTGCCGGTGAAGACGTGGGAGTACCGGCATGCGGGGCAGAACACCTCGGGGAGGCCTGACGCATGGTGAGCCATCACGTGCACCTGTTCAAGCAGTACCGGGATTTGCCGCGCCGGTGGCTTGTTCAGTGGGAGACGTGCGGCTTTGACGATGAGGGGAAGAGTGCGGATTCGCTGCACCACTTCTCGTTTGTGTCGTGGCTGGACGCTGTTGGGTTCCTCCGCGCCAGGGGCTGGTAGTGATCGACAACATATTTCCATCGCGCGAGGTTTCCTTGTGAAGATCACGCCTGAATGAGACAATCAGTTAAGGTCGAGTTCTCTACCCTGAATCAGGGGGTGAGAGACATGTGCCCAGACTGCATCACCTTCACACGTCTCGCGCGATCTTGGTCAGTCAGCACCAAGTTCCTCGGTGACCTCGTCCGATCCGGACGGCTCACCACCCACGAACACGGGGAACGCACCACCATCACGCGCGAGTCGGTACAGGAATGCATGTGGCTGATCGCGATGGCGAAAGCCGACCTGAATGAAGAGGCAGCATGAGCAACCTTCCGCATTACGAAGCCGATGAACTTGACGAACTGCTCGGCATCGACTACAGCGACCCGCAGCAGCGGTTGGCGCACTTCCTCGTTGAACAGGACTACCAGTGCCTTGCTGACCTCGTCGAGATCCGCAAGGCGCGAGGCTTGTCCCGGGACGAGGTAGCCGAACGCATGGGGCGGACCGTGGAGCAGGTCGCAGACTTCGAGTGCGTCAACTCCGATCCTTGCCTGTCCACGATCCGGAGATATGCGCTGGCAGTCCACGCGATGGTCTCCCACGTCGTGACTCCTGTACTGGACGAGGACTGATGATCCGCGGCTACTTTTACGAGGACGATGAGCCGGCCGACAAGATCTCAGCCGCGTATGAGGACGGTGTGCCGGTCCGGTCGCGTCGGCCGTGGTGGCTTGGCCGCTACTGGGCAACCGGCTTGCTCGATATGACGTACACGCTGCTTCATTTGCTTCCGGGTGTCCGACGTTGTCCATGGTGCCGATTGGAGGACGAGGAAGCATGAGCGACTTCGACCGCCCGTTTGTCCCTCGCTACGACGACGTGGACGACTGCTTCATATGTGGCCAGTGGTCCAGCTGGGCCGAGGCTTGGGGCCGCGTGTTTGACCTCATGATGACCCACGCGAACGTGCCACCTGCTCTCGCCGGCCCGAACGCCAGCAAGGCCCGTGAAGCATGAGCGACTATGCAACGGGCGGCACCATCCAGCCGTGCACGCAGGACGACGACTGTATCCCCGTCCTGATCGACTGCGGGTACGTGCTCCCTGAACGGCTCGTGCGCGAGTACGGATGCGCGTGGTTCCCGGAGAACCTCGACGACTGAATGCGGGGGAGTGGCGATGCTTCATTGGATCGGCCACATCCTCGGCTTGGACGACGCTTCCGGGCCCTTCTACCTGTTCTGGTCGGGCATCTGCGCCGATCTTGGCATGGTCGCCGGAGCCTGGACGGTGGTCCGCAAACACAACTGCGACCGACGCCGCTGTTGGCGGGTTGGACGCTTCCACCACGGTGACCGCGTCTACTGCAAGCGGCATCATCCACACGACACCCCTGACGGTCCCGCTCCACTCGACTAAGGCGGCTCCGATGGTCTGGGAAGACGCGAAGTACCGAGCTGGTGAGGTCGCTCGACTCCAGCCTGAGCAGACGAAGCGTGCCCCGGGCAAGAAGGACCGCAAGAAGTGGTGCCGTGGCAAAGAGGGCGTGCCGCATGTCGTTGAGACCCGGTTCGAGCGGTGGGCGATCACGGGCCGGCATGGCTTCGAAGACCGCTGTGGCTGGTTCATTAACCACCGCACGGGCAAGCCCATGTGGTACAGCTGCGCCCACGAGGACTACTGCACGAACTGCGGTCGCATCATGTCTCGCAGCAAGAGCCAGTGCCCGGACTACACGGAGCCACCGGAGGCGTAGCGTTCACTGAACCGCCACGTTCACCCGAGTTGAACACTCGCCCACGTTGAACGCGAGGAGCGGCCATGAACGGCAACCGCACCTGGTCCCTCTGGTTGGCCGGCACTCTCGTGTCGTTCGCGTGGTGGGAACGCAAAGCCCTCCTCTCGCGGATCCCTGAGAAGCCGTCTGAGACGTTGACTGCGACCGTGCGCCGCTGGATGGGGGTCAAGCCCCGTGCGCCGCGCAGGTTCGTCCTGGTGCCCGTATTCACCGCCTTCTGCGCCTATCTCTTCCTCCACTTCGTGGCCGGCCGCTTCAACGCGTAGGAGGCCCTGTGGTGCTTCAGCAGCATGACCTTCTGGTGCAACTCGCCGTGGTTGAGCGCCGCATCGACTGGGCTTTAGACCGGCACGACCCGCGCATGTTCGCGATCTCCTGCCAGCACCGCGCACAGATCAAGTCTCGCCTGCTCGCTCTCGCCGCCGATGTGGCAACGGAGATTGAAGCAGCGTGAAGATGGTAGACTGGCCGGCAATGGCCTGGTGAGGCGAGGCGTGTCGAGCTGGGGCCCGGCGAGGTGGGGCAAGGCTAGGTTTGGCTAGGGATAACTTCAAAGGTTGAGGCCCGGAGGTTGACACCTCCGGGCCTCAGTCATGTCCGGGAGGCGAACATTGTCTCCCTACCCGAGAACTGTCGACGGCCGGTTCGACCTTGATGCCTACCTCGCGCAGTACCGCGCACCGGAGATGCGGGAACTCCTCGACGACCCAGAGGGACGACGGGTTCTCACCCGCCTCGACCCTCTGCTGTTCGCCCTCTGCTATGTCCCGCGCCACCTGAAGGACCCAGCGTTCGGCAACGGAGAGATCACCTTCGCTGAGTTCCACATCAGCATCGTTCAGCAGGCACTGGAATGGATCCGCCGCGACACCGAGCCGGCACAGTCCCGCGATGCCTACGTTGCGCCTCGCGGAATCGGAAAATCAACGTGGCTGTTCCTGATCCTGCCGCTGTGGGCGGCCGCGCACGGGCATCGGAAGTTCATCGCCGCCTTCGCCGATTCCGCCGACATGGCGCGACGCCACCTCGGCACGTTCAAGCGGGAGATCGAGGAGAACCAGCTTCTCCGGACTGACTTCCCTGATCTGTGCTCCCCGGCGCGGCGTGCGAACGGTTCGCTCCGCGCGGACCGCATGGAGATGTATCACGCCTCCAACGACTTTGTGTTCATCGCTAAGGGTATCGACTCGAACGCTCTCGGGTTGAAGGTCGACGAGCGTCGGCCCGATCTTCTGATCCTCGACGACATCGAACCGGACGAGAAGAACTATTCTGCAGATCAGAAAGAACAACGGCTCAACACTGTGTTGGCGACAGTGTTCCCGATGAACGTGTACGCCCGCGTCATCATCTCCGGCACCGTCACGATGCCCGGTTCGATCATTCACGACTTGGTCAAGACCGCCCGCAAGATGGATGATTCGCCGGACTGGGTGCGGGACGAGAAGATCCGATGCCATTGGTACCCGATCGTCGTCACCGACGAAGTGACCGGTGAAGAACGACCGCTGTGGCCAGCGAAGTATCCGATGAAGTACATCATCGAGAACCGCCACACACGTCACTTCCGCTCACAGATGATGAACGACCCGATGGCTGTCGATGGTGCCTACTGGGTCGACACTGACTTCACTCATCGGGACGACATCAAGGACACCCACTGCATCCTGTCGATCGACCCGGCGGTAACGAGCAAGAAGAAGTCTGACTTCACCGCGCTCGTCGTCGTCGGATTCAACCGGGAACTCGGCGTGTGTGTCCTCCGAGACGCGTGGGCACTGCGAATCCAGCCAGGTGAGCCGCTACGGCAACGAGTCATACAGATCCTCGACCAGTACCCGATGATCGCCGGAATTGTCATCGAAACTAACCAGGGCGGCGACACGTGGAAGGCGATCCTTCACGGAATGCCATGTCCAGTTAAGACCGTCCACCAGTCGGCACCGAAAGAGATCCGCGCCGGGTCTCTGCTCACCAAGTATCAGCGAAGCAAGGTGTTTCACGCCAAGCCACTGCCTGCGTTGGAAGAGCAGATGGTGGCGTTCCCGAAGGGCGCCAACGACGACCTTGTGGATGCGGCAGGAACTGGTGTGACGGTGTTCCTGAAGGACGACAAACCCAAGCGCGACAACACCCCACGATCAGCGTCGTACATCTAGAGGAGGTAACCAGTGGCTGCTCTCCTCGAAGACGACAAGCGTCCGACGAACCAGGACCTGGACAACGCACTGGCCGCGATGCGGACCGCGTCCCCGGGGTATGACAAGGCGGAGAAGAAGTACGAGGGGAACGCGCCGGAGGTGTTCGCGTCGCCGCGGATGCGCCGCGCGATGCGCCAATCGGGCATCAACTATCAGCTGAACTTCGACGCGATCGTTGTGGACTCGGTGGCGGATCGATGCGAGATCGCGTCGATCACCGCCAACGACGGCGACAAGGACAGCCCGGACGCAGATGCCGTGATCCAGGCGGTGTTCGAGGCCAACAAGCTCGAACTTCAGGCCCCGAACACGATGCGGAAGGCCTCAACGTTCGGTGACGCCTACATCATCGTGTGGCCCCGCGATGGAGCCAAAGAGACCGACGGCAAGTACAAGCCCGAGGACATCGCCCTCTACTACCAGGATCCGCGCACGGTCCGCGTGTTCTACAAGGCGTCGAACCCCAACGAGATCGACTATGTGATCAAGAAGTGGGAGATCGCGGGCAACAAGGTCCGCGTCGACTTGTACTACGACGACCGGGTTGAGTCGTACGTCTCCAAGGGTAAGACCAAGGGCAAGCGCGCCGCCGACTTCGAACCCACCACCGGGACGAACGCGGACGACTCCGATCAGGACGCGGACGACGACAACCCCGCGCCCGTCACGCCCCACAGCTTTGGCCGGCCGCCGGTGTTCCACTTCAAGACCGACGCGGATCAGTACGGCAAGCCGGAACACAAGGGCTTCTACCCGGTCTCGGATATCCTGCACAAGCTCGCTGTCGGTCACATGGCCGGCGTCGACTACCAAGCTTTCCCGCAACGCTATGCGCTGTTGGACCCCGAGTCTGACACGAGCGAAGCAGCGCGGCTGGACGAGGGCTTGTTCTCCTTTGGGATGCAGCAGGGCGGCACCACTGAGGACTACGGCATGGAAGGCCGTTCCCAGTTCCGCGCCGACCCCGGCTCCATCTGGATGCAGAAGGGCATCAAGGATTTCGGCCAGTTCGATCCCGCGGACCCACACAACTTCACGGACCCAGCAGAGTTCTACCTCCGCTGCGGGGCAACGATCACGAACACGCCGCTGCACTACTTCGACCCCTCGGGCGATGTTCCGTCCGGCGAGTCGTTGAAGACGGCGGAAGCACCGTTCGTGAAGAAGGTCAAGACCCGCATCGCGTCCTTCGGTGACACGTGGCGCGAGATTTTCCAGTTCGCGCTGAAACTATGCGGATACCCGGACATGAAGGTCACGGTCCGGTGGGAACCGGTCGAGTCCAACGACGACGCCTCGACGTGGGCGAACACCCAGTCGAAGCAGGCATCTGGTGTCCCGGTGAAGCAGACGCTGATGGAAGCCGGCTACACGGAGTCCCAGGTCGACGAGTGGGAAGACGAACGTGAGTCCGGTCTGCCGCAGAAGGCCGAACTGCTCTTGCAGGTCGCAGAGGCGGTCGCGGCGTTCGCTACCGGTGTCACCGCCGGGGTCATCTCCATGGAGCAGGTCAACGGGATCATCACCCACCTGATTGGGGATGTCACCAATGACGAACCCGGCACCGCCCCAACAGCCGACCCCGCCGAATCCGGCACTGATCTCGCGCCACGACAAGGAAGCGCTAGCAGCGGAAGCAGCGCTGATAGCGGTGACAGCGGGCCTTTTGGCCGCCAACGTCGCACTAGCCGTGGCAACGGCGAAACGCCTATGGCTGCGTAACTTCGGCAACCTGCACGAACGTCAACGAGGACCAGCGTTCCAACGGGTCGCTGGATCGTTCTCCGACGGCTTGAACCGCATCCCACCCGACATGGCATCGAAGGTCCGCGACGGACTCGACAACGCCCGGTCATTGGGTGGGCAGCAGGGCTATCGGGAGGCCGGCCAAGCGCCGGTGACATTGCAGGTGGACGCCCGCAGCGGGGACATCCTCGACGTTGTCACGGCAGCCGAATCCCAGGTGCAGCACTCGTCGCAGGCGTTGAACTTCACCTACGGCGGCAACTGGCCCACCCTGGCGAACCAGGGGCGTCTTGCGCAGGTGGCATCGAACGGGTTGGTACGTGACGTACGGACCCGGTTCAACACGAACCTGAACACAGGGATCCGCGACGCAGCACAGGATTTGGGTGCACAGCTGTTGTGGATTGCAGAACCCGACGCTTGCGCCACATGCTTGGCGTTGTCGGGCGAGATCGTGGACATCGGCGACCAGTTCGACGTGACCGCCACCTTCGCGAAGAAGACCATCAACTGGGCTCCTGAGGGCGGCCTGATCGGCCCTCCTCGCCACCCCGGATGCCGCTGCCGCACAACCCTCTGGTTCGGCCAGGACGGGCCAAGACTGTCATTCGCGGATGCGTTGCGCCGTGAGGCACAGCGTTCCATCCTCCGCGGCACACGGCTACCGAGCGAATCGGAGACGGTGCGGCTTGACGCCGCTGGTCGTCTCTTGCATCGGATCGCCAACAAATCGTCCCGTCCGTACGCCTGGCAGGTGCCGAAGAGCGTGCAGGAACGGGCCACCCGCGCGGTCAAGCGCGGACATTTCCCAACCCCGTGACGGGGTTCTCTCTCACAGGAAGTTGACGCCGTGATGGCCGCTGACGACCAGAACACCGAAGACACCACCGCTGATGTCGTGGACGAGACCACCGAAACCGACGAGGGCACGGAGGAGACGTCCGAGACGGGCGCCACCGACGAGACTCCCGCCGACGAGTGGACCCCGCCCACGAAGGAAGAGTGGGAACAGCTCCAGAAGGCCCAGAAGGAAGCAGCCGATCGACTCACGAAGGTAAACCGAGAGTCGGCGGATCGGCGCGCGAAGATCCGGAAACTGGAGCAGCAGAACGAAGACGACTCGGCGCGAGCCCAGCGTGAAGCCCTGGAGGCTGCGCAGGCCCGCTACAAGCCGATCGTCGCGAAATCCGCACTCCTCGAAGCAAATGCTCGCACCGATCGGGTGAGTCATCTGCTGACTCTCATGAAGATGGACCGCCTCGAATTCGACGGAAACGACGAAGTCGTTGGTCTCGACATCGAAGTGGGCCGACTCCAGGAAGAGTGCCCGGAGTTCTTCATCCAGTCCGAAGCCCCCAAGCCGCCCGCACCGGTTGTGAAGCCGGCGCCGAAGGCCGATGTGGCTCCGAAGAAGCCTGCGAAGACGGAACCGAAAACCGCAGGAGAACTCATCGCGGCCCGAATCATGGGCACCACCACCGAATAGCGACACCCACGCCCCGTGAAGGGGCGAAGTGTTAGCCGCCTTCCCGTGACGGGATGAGCGGCATTTTGTCGTGCCGCATTTCCCTCTCATCCCTTCACAGGAAGACATCAAACATGCCTAACCAGGTTTTTGACCAGTGGATCCCGGTCGAATACTCGCCGGACGTCATCCAGCGCGTCAAGCAGAACTCCGCCGTCATCGCCTACGGCCAGAACGTCCCCATGACCACCGAGTCCCGCAGCACTCCGCGGTCGGGCGGCGTCACCATGGGCGGCATCGCCAAGGGTGGCAACTACGGGCAGGACACCACCACCGCGAACGACGCGGTGTGGCTGTACGCCCAGAAGTACGGCGGCGCTGTGCCGATCGCCGAAGAGGACCTCAACGACTCGCTGGCGGACATCGTGAACGCCAAGACGATCGACGCGGGCACCTCGTTCGCGAAGCTGTTCGACAACAGCTGCCTCGCGGTCACCGGCGCCAAGGGCACCACGGGTTGGGCGTTCGACTCGCTCTACTACCTGCTGACGCAGAGCAACGCGGTGAGCGGCTACGTCGCGAACGCGAACCTGAACAAGACCACCGCCGGTTCGGGTGTCCAGTACAACGACCTCCGCAAGCCGCTCAAGCAGGTCGAGTCGGGCGACTACTTCGACCCGGGCAACCTCGTCGTGATCGCGCACCCGTCGTTCGCTGACTCGCTGCGCGGCGTCGTCGACAACCAGGGCCGGCCGATCTTCAACGAGTCGTCCAACGGCACCGCCGGTGGTGGCCAGGGCGGCGGCGCGACCCTGTTCGGGCACCCGGTTCACTGGTCGCTGGGCGCGAAGACCTCCGCCACGCCGACCCCGACCCCGACCGGCAACCCGCTGCTGATCATCGCTTCGGCGAACTACATGCTGGTCGGCAACCGGGAGCCGCTGTCGGTGCAGAACATCGACGGCAACACCGGTCTGGGTGCCCTGTCGGACACCGCGTACCTGAAGTTCCGCTCCCGCCGCGCGTTCGCTGTGGGTCACGAGAACGCGTTCGCGATCCTGGAGAACGTCGGCTGACGGTCGTGACCATTGGTGGGGGCAGCCTCGTGTTGCCCCCACCCCCGACCGTTGAGGAGTCGACATGACTCAGCCCGCACAATCCACGTGGGCCACCACCGATGATGTCGCCACCTTCACGGGGACGGAAGTCACTCAGGCGCAACTCATGCAGGCGTCGGCCACGATCGACATGCATGCGGCCCGAACCTACGAGGACGTGACCCGTGTCGGTACACGGGACCAATACTGGATGAAACTGGCTGTCTGCTTTCAGGCGGCGTGGTTGACGGAACAACCGGACATGTTTGTCCGTATGGACATTCTCAGTCTCGGGTCCGCATCCAGGACCGGTCGCGGCGGTACCTCGTTCGGTCCCGACGCGCTGTTGATCGCCCCGAACGCGAAGAAGGCTTTGTCGCGCGTGTCGTGGCTCAAGTCCCGATCGCTGCACGTGCAGTCCCCGTTCACCGACGGCTACGGGGTGTTCGGCACCGACCCACTCTCGTCCGGTTCGGACGGTCTCTACTCGTGGGAATCGTTGGAGTAGGGGGCTGAGGTGTATCAACTCGCCACCTGTCGAGCCACCATCATGCGGGGCACCGTCCCAAACGAGTTCGGTGATCCGTCCCCGTCGATGATGCCGGTCCAAACGAATGTGCTGGCGTCGATCAACGAGGAAGACAAACGGGTGTGGGAAAACAGCACCCAAACCCCGAGGATCGCCCGCATCGTCACCGGCTACTTCCCGTACGGAACAGACCTGCAAGTCAACGACCGGGTCCGCGACGACTCCCACGACGGAATCACGTATTGGGTTGTCGACGTACAGACCATCCGGATCGCCGCTATCCGCCCCGATCTGCAAGCCACGCTTCGCCGGGTCGGCACATCCTAGGGGGCGCTGATGGTGTTCAAGTACGCGTCCCCTGATGTTGTTGCCCAGCAGTGGGCCGCCGCGGTGGTGGGTGTCCCGACCGGTGACCAGCTGCCGGCGGACAACTCCACGTGGGCGGCATCCGGGTTCGTCGTTTGCTCAGACACTGGTGGGTCGTCGAACCCGTACTACACGTTCCACGAGTCGGTGTACATCTTCCAGTGCTTCGCGGTGAACCCCAACTCGCCTTACCCGCCGTGGGGGGAAGCCCGCAACCTGACAGAGACGATCAGGAACGAAACCTACCAACACGTGGGACGTTTCCTGACCCTGCCGAACTGTGATCAGAACGCGAAGGTACTGCAATCCCAGGTGATCGGCCGGCCACGCCGCGGGTTCGGCGATTTCGGCGACTACGCCATGTACTCGATCGACGTTGCGTTGCACTGGATCCCTGCGTGAGGTGATGACTCGTGGTGCACGTGGTTTACGCCGACGAACCGAACTGGCGCGACAAGCTGAACGGCGACATCCAAAAAATGTTCAGCAAGGTCGTGGACGACATTCGAGACGACGCAATTCAGGCGTGCCCTGTGGATACGGGCCGTTTGAAGGAATCGATCGACTCGACCATCACCGACGACACCGGTCGGGTCGCAGCGAACGTGTACTACGCAGTGTTTGTGGAACGCGGCCACCGGATCGCCTATCGGGGCAGTGACGACGAAGTCCACTACACCGGCGGAGTCGTTCCACCCCAGCCTTTTTTGGGCCCTGCCTTGTTCCGCAAACGGGACCTGAGCATCTGACGCGCATGTAGCGCATTCGCTTCCGCATTCCTCCGCGGAGGGACTAACCAAACCTTCGGGGCCGGTTCGTGCCGTCCCTCGTGCAAGGAGACATTCTCATGACCCAGAATCCTGCCAACCTGCTGATGGGGCCTGCTCAGGTCTACGTCGGCGCGTTCCAGGCCATTGAGCCGACTGACGCGAACGTCAACACCACGCCGGCCGCTTCGGCGTGGACCGAGGTCGGTCTGACCGACGGTGGCGTGATGATGACCATCGCCCCGAAGTTCACCGACTTCTCGGCCGACCAGATCGTGGACGTTCCCGGTACGCGGCTCACGTCGCGCACCATCACGGTGACCACCACGATGGCTGAGGTGACGCTGGCGAACCTCGCCAACGCGCTCAACTCGACCATCGGCGCGACCGGTGCCGGGTTCGCGACGTTCGAACCGAACTTCGGCCAGTTCGCCTCCCAGCTCCCCTACGCCGCGATCATCCTCGACGGCTGGGCCCCTGGCCCCGTCAACTCGAACTTCCGGCGCCGCATCATCCTCCGTAAGACCATGCAGACCAGCAAGGTCGATCTGAACTACGCGAAGGACAAGCAGACCGGTCTGGCCTGCACCTGGCAGGCGTACTACGTGTCCAACACGGTCGCCCCCTACCACATCGTCGACCAGCAGTCCTGATCCAGCTAGTTCCCTTCATCTCCTGGTGTCCGCGTGCAGAGACTCCCTGTACGCGGACACCAGGTCCAACCTGCGAGGAGTCCGCAGATGGTAACCAACGCCCCCCGTAAGCGCACCACCACCCGTAAGCCGGCCGCGGCGAACGTGCTTCGTCTGGACCGCAAGGAAAACGTCGACGCCATTCAGGCGATCATCGACGACCGTGAACCCCTGTTCTCCATCGGCGACGAGACGTTCACGATCCCGAAGAAGGCCCCAGCGGCGTGGACGATCATGGCCACGAAGCTCGCCCTCGAAGCCGGTGACAACCAGGCTGTCGAGTACGCGTTGCAGAAGATGCTGGGCGAAGACGGCTACAAGGCTCTCGCAGCGTGCGAAACCCTGACCCTCGCTGACTTCCAGGTCATCCGGGACGCCGTCATCGACCGCGTGTTTGGTGCCTCCCCAAAATCCTGATCCCCGACCGGTGGGTTGACACGGTTTCCGAGATCGTTTGGTTCGTACAGAACCTGGACGATGTGCGTTCGGATTTCTCCGTGTACCACCGTGTCGACGAGATCGAGGAACTTCCCGCCGACCGGTTCCTGTCGTTCATGCGCCGGCTACCGGTGTACGGCGGTGCGGTAGCGCTCGCTGTTCGTGAAGCACCACAAGCCTCGGTCTCCGAGCCGCCTGAACCCGCTGGCGCGCACTGGAACGACATCGCCGACGTGATGCGCACAGATCCACTGTTCATGGGCCAAGGGACGTACGTGACTGTCCCTGCCGAATAACGCCGTGAGGAGAACCCATGCCTGACGGCGACGGAGAGTACCGAATCGGCAGTGCCTATGTCGAAGTCCACTTGAGGGACCAGACGCAGGCCGACGAACAGGCTATCCGCTCCAAGGTTGAGGGCGAAGCGCCCATCAGCCTGCAAACGGCCCTGAACGACCCCAGCAACACCCAGGCGGTCAAGGACCGGGTCAAGGCTTCCGGCCCGGCAGAGCTTCCGGTGGAGGCGGCGAACCCGGTTGATGACGCGTGGCGTCAGCAGATCCGGGCAAGTCTCAAGAGCACCACACTGGAGTCGCTGAAGATCCCGCTCGACGCGGACTCGGAAGAGTTCCGCCTCAACCTCTCCGAAGTGATCAAAGAGGTTGAGAAGGGTCTCTCCGCGGAGATCCCCGTCGACCTCGACAAGGCTGTCGAGTTCAAGCAAGAAGTCCAGTTGCTTGCGGCGATGGCGTCGGAAGAGGCGAAGGTCCGCATCCCCGTCGAGGTGGACAACGACACCGCGCAGAAGGCTCTGCGTGAGCTGTCGTCGTCGGTCGACTCCAGCGCGAAAGACAGCAGCAACAGTTTCCTTGGCATGTTCCGCACCACCACTCTGGGGTGGACGGCTCTAGGAACCCTGGTTGCCGGCCCGTTGGTGGCTGGTGGTCTTGCTTTGGTGGCGGGCGGGTTCACGGCGATCGGTATCGCCGCGGAACACAGCTCACCGCAGGTGCAGCAGTCGTTCAACACGATGAAGACCGAGGGCGTCGACGTCCTCAAAAACGGGTTCACCTCACTGACCCCGGTGATCGTGTCGTCGCTGGGCACCATGACCGACGGGATCCGCGGGCTCGCCCCGGAGGTCCAGACGATCTCGGGTGAAATGGGCCCGTTCCTGACGACGCTGTCCGGGTCGCTGGTGAAGGCTGCCCAAACGGATCTGCCCGCGTTCTCGACGGCCCTGGGTAACGCCACCCCGCTGGCGAAGGCCCTCGGCACCGGGATCGAGGAAGTGGCTACCGGGGTCGCCGGGTTCGTCACACGCATCGACTTCTCCCAGGCGTCCAGCGGGTTGCAGGCACTGCTGTCCGATGTGAGCCGGCTGCTGCCGGTCGCCGCCGGGCTCGTGAACGCGATCATGCCGTTCTCGAACGCGCTGCTGACCTCAGTTATCCCCGCGGCAACGAACCTCGCGAACGTGTTCATCAGCGGTCTAGCCCCCGCGATCCACCTCATCGGTGCCGCGATCACCGACCTCGGCCCGCTGCTGAACTTCATGTCCGGCCCGACCGCGTCGGTGCTGGTCGGTGTCGTGGCGTTCAAGGCACTCCAGGCCGCCACCAACGGCCTGCTGCCGATCTTCAACACCGTCTCGACCGGTGTGTCCACGTTCGCCAACAAGGCGCTGGACATGGCCGGTGCAACCGACAAGTCGGTGGGTAGCTTCACGCTTCTGACCAACGCGGGCAAGCAGCAGGCTGTCCAGGCTGCTGCCGCCGCATTGGCGACAGCACAGCAGACCGCCGCGCAGGCTCAGCTGAGCCTCACGACTGTCGAGGCGGCTGCGGCCAGCGAAGCATCCGCGGTGACTGAGGAACAGCTGACCGCTGCTCGTGCCGCCGCCACAGCCGCGACAGAAGCTGAAGCGGAAGCCACCACCACCCTCGCCGCCGCATCCGAAACCTCGTCGTTCGCGTTCGGCCCCGTCGGGATCGGACTCGCCGCAGTCGCCGGCGCGATGGCGTTGTTCATGGGCAACACCGACAAAGCCACCCCGACCGTCCAGAACTTCACCCAGCAACTGAACCAACTCAGCCAGGCCGCACCGGACGCCGCGGCAGGCATTCTCGCGTCGAACCCGAAGTTCGCTGACTTCATCAAGCAGACGAACTCGGCCGGCATTTCAGTGTCGGACTTGACGTCCGCGTTGAACGGCAACGGCGATGCCCAGCAGAAGGTTATCGCCCAGATGCAGGGCTCGATCGACGCATTCGGCAAGCAGTCGGTCACGGTTGAGGGCACGACCTCGAACCTAACCAAGTCGATCAAGGATTGGGCGTCGGCTGACCCGAAGTTCGACAGCACCTTCACTCCGCAGGTCCAAGCCGCTATCAAGCAGTTCCGGGCGTTGCAGGGCACCCTAGGCGACCTGAAGGGCCAGTTCGGTGACACGAACGACGCCCAAAAGTCGGCTGCGCAGGTTGTACAGCTGACGTCGGAACAGCAGGGCGCGGCGTCGGGCGTGGCGAAGCAGTTCGGGCTGTCGGTCGACGTTGTCACCGGCGCTTTCCAGAAGCTGCCCGGTGCCGGTGCTGCCGGCGCGGAAGGCGTCGCGCAAGTGACGTCGGCGTTCTCCGACCAGGAAGTGAAGCTGCTCAACGCGGAGCAGTCGACCGCCGACTACTTCAAGAACTTGCAGAAGAACGCCGACCAGGCGAGCCAGGCGTTGGCCAGTGCCCAGCACTCGTACAGCCAGTCCGTCACGGCCGTCGCAGATGCGGAACATTCCGCGGCTCAGGCCGCCCAGGCAGTCGTGACGGCACGCGAAGGTGTCGCCGCAGCTACCCGTTCGGTGACCGACGCTGAACACTCCTACGTCGACACCCAGCATTCAGTGGCGCAGGCCCAACAAGGCGTGATCGACGCTGAAGCTGGCGTGATCACCGCTGAGAACAACCTGGCGAAGGCGCAGGACTCCGAGCGGCAAGCGCAGGTTGCTTTGACGGATGCCCGCAAGGCCGCGGCTGAGCAGTTGAAGTCGTTGCACCTTCAGCTGAACGACCAGATCGTGTCGGAACAGCAGGCACAGATCAGGCTGTTCGACCAAACCCGCACCTCGGCTGCTGCCGGTGTCACCACCGACAACGCACAGTCGATCCTGGCTGCGCCGCTGACGGCACAGAACGAGGCGTTGAAACAGTCCGCTCTGGACTTGGTCAGCGCGCAGAACTCGCTGGCCGACACCATGAACACGGGCGTGAACCTGCGTGAGCAGGTCACGGCAGCCGACAAGGCCGGCGTCGACGGCAGCCAGCAGGTCATCTCAGCTCAGCAGGCGTTGAAGTCTGCACAGGACCAGGTCACGTCGTCTGAGCAGGCGCTGGTGAAGTCTCACCAGCAGGTGCAGCAGGCCGTGTTCGCCCTGTCGGACGCCAACTATGCGCTGGGCAGGGCTCAGCAGGCCATTGTGGATGCACAGGCCGGTGTGGTGCGCGCTGAGCAGGGTGTGACGGACGCTGTCTATGCGGAGCAGAAGTCACGCCAGTCGGTCACGGACGCGATCTTCAACCAGAAGCAGTCCCTGGCGGCGTTGAAGCAGGCACAGGACGCGGCACGTGCGGCGAACGACCTGAACACACATTCGCTGGATCTGGCGACCCAGGCCGGGCGAAACAACTGGGGACAGTTGCAGCAGCTGTTCAACTCCTACCCGGCGTGGATGACGGAACAGCAGAAGTACAACCAGATGGTTGACGACACTGCTGCGTCGTTCAACGGGTCGAAGAAAGCTGCGTTCGATTTCCTTCAGCAGCAGGGGAAGATCCCGAAGGATTACCGGTTCAGCACTACCGGTGTCGCCCAGATGGATTTGACTCCGCTGCAACAGTACCTGGGCAACAAGGGCATTGACGTCCTCGTCAACGGTGAGCACGCCAACTTCGCCGAAGGCGGTCACGTCACGGGCCCTGGTGGTCCGAAGGATGACCTGATTGATGCGAAGCTGTCGAACAACGAGTTCGTGCAGCCGGCCGACGCGGTGGCTCACTACGGCGTGGACTACATGGAGGCTCTTCGACAGAAGAAGCTTCCGAAGTTCGCGTCTGGCGGGTTGGTCACGGGGAACTTTGTCGGCGATTCGATGGGGAGCGCCTACATCACTGCGGTGAATGTCGCGGCGATGATGGGTGCTCCGCATCCGCCGCAGATGCCACAGTATGTGCCGCCGACCTACAGTGGTGGTGGCGGTGGTGCTATTCCGTCGGGGCAGCACCTGGCGTTGATTGACGCGGCGTTGGCTGCGGACGGTGTTCCGAGGTCCGAGTGGGCGCGTTGGGAAGCCGGCATGAACACCCTGATTCAACGAGAGTCTGGGTGGAACGCTGGGGCTGTTAACAACTGGGACAGCAATGCCAAGGCGGGACATCCGTCTGGTGGGTTGACTCAGACGATCGGGCCGACGTTCGAATCCAACCGGAATCGATCGTTGCCGGACAACATGTTCGATCCGGAAGCAAATATCGCGGCCTCGATCAACTACATCCTGAACCGGTATGGCGACATTTCGAATGTGCAGCAGGCGAATCCGAACCTGCCGCCGAAGGGCTATGCCCTGGGCGACATTGTCGGCACTGACGGTTCTTCCTTGCTCCCGACGATGCCACGTGTTGCGCAGATCGTGCCACCGAGGAGTCCCCGCATGTTGGGGGACAGCCCGACAGTCGACGAGTCGTACATCCCGAACGACCCGACAGATCCGCGGGCTCAACAGATCCTCGCAGTGACGAACCGGCGGATGGGACAAGGCGGTTCGACGATCAACAACAACGTCACGATCAACACAACGGAGACAGACCCCGACCGTTTGGCCGCGGTCGTTTCGTCTCGTCTCGGCTGGGCCATGAGAGGGGCGTGAACCCATGCCCACTCCAGTAATCCTGCCTACGTACACCATCGGGGCGTGGTCGGCGAATGTCGACGATGACTCGGGTAGCCGCTGGCTGGTGACGCAACAGTCACTGGCCAGCGGCACCGGGATCAAAACCTTCCAGACGGAACGGCCCTTCGGGGACGGCGCCTATCGCGCTCGTTCCTACCGGAAGGGACGGACGGTGAACCTGCAAGGGATCTGTATTTCCCCAGACAGGGTTACCCGAGAAACCGCACGGAACCTCCTGTTGGGGTTGTTCCCGTTTGGTGAGCAGGAACCGATGACGGTGTACGACGGCATGTCCACCCGAGTGTTGACGGTCGAGCTGAACGACATCGTCGAGGTCGACATTTGGCCCGACGGGCTGGGGTTCGACTGGAAACTTGCGCTGTTCGCCGCCGACCCCCGGTTGTTGGACTACACGGTGCAGTCCGCGTCAACCACAGTCGTCTCAGTTTCCACCGACGGGTTGGACTGGGCCACCGGTGGCGGGTTGGACTGGGCTGCGGGATCACTGATCCCCAACGGCCAGTTCGCCGGCCTCACAGGGTGGCATGCGGAGGGTTCAGCGACCCTGTCGAATCCGACCGATCCGGCAACGAGCCGCGTCTACGCCAAAGTCACGTCCACGCAAAGCTCCACACCGTCCGGGATCATCTCGAACACCACAGTCAACGGCATCGTCGGTGGCTCCCAGTACGTGTTCCAGCTCGATGCGATGTCCGCGACCGTCGCCACCATCAACACCAAGGTCGACTGGGCCGACGTCAGCGGTATCTACATCTCCACCACCGTGAAGACGGTCTCGACTACGTCGGCGTGGGTTCACGGAACAGCCACCCACACGGCACCGTCGAACGCGGCTTCGGCCACGGTGTATGTCGATGCCGGACCGATCTCCGTTGGCGGCTCGTTCTCCATCGACAACTTCGACTTCGGGTCCGCTTCCAAAACTGCCCGCGGATTGTATTGGGGCACCTCGGGAACAAGCGGGGTGCTGTCGATGACCAACGCCGGCACCGCCACCGCATATCCCGTGTTCACGGTGACCGGACCGTTGACGAACCCCACGTTCACCAACCCGGCAACCGGCGACGTGATCGCCCTGACCGGCACGGTCGCTGCCAGCCAGACACTCACGATCGACAACAGCCCGTTCACCTCAACCGTGAACTTGGACGGCATCGACCGATCCGGTGCGTTGTCGTCGGCCTCGTGGATCGACATCCCCCCGAATTCCACCACCGTCGTCCAATTCGGTGGCTCCGGAGCCGGAACCCTCACCGCGACTTGGCAGAACGCCTACATCTAACTTTCAGGAGGCTTGATGCCTACCAATGCTGCGGCTACCGGGTTCTGGTCTGCGCAGAACGCCAACAACGCCCGACAGGGCCGCGCCCTCACGCAGGCCCTGTTCGTGGCGGCCTCAACCACCTCGCCGCTGACGACGATCCGTTCAGGCGTCATCTCCACCGTCTCGGACGGCACCTACGGCTACGACCTGCGTGTCACCGTCGCCAGCGGTTTGACCATGACGGTGCAGCCCGGTAGCGCCATCATCGGACGGTCCGGTCAGGGCGCCTATCTGACGTGGAACCTTCCGGCCGCCGACTCGGTGACCTGCGACCCGGCGCCGGCGTCGAACCCTCGCAACGACATTGTCGTGTTGCGGGCCTATGACGCCGCACTCGGCGACACCGTCCCCGGGTCGGGTGCGAACCTGGCCCAAATCGAGATCATCACCGGCACCCCGGGTGCTATCCCCGCCGACCCGGTCACGTGGGACTCCACAGGGTTGATCACGTCGTTCCCTACCTCGGGTGGCGGTGTCGGGATCCCGCTTGCGCGGGCCCAGGTCTCCACCGGTGGTGTCATCACGCTCACGGACATTCGCCGCGGTACAGCACCGGTCGGCGCCGTTCGGGTCCTACTCCCGGGCGATTCTCTGTCGGATCCGTCCTACATGCCGGGCGACATTCGCTGGTACAACGGCCTGGACTTTTGGGACGGCACCAACTGGAACGAACTCGGCCGTCCCCGAGCCGGCGGCGAATACCAGGCATCCGGCAGCCAAACCGCGTCCGCGTCGGGCCCGACGAAAATCACGTTCGGCTCCACGGTGCAGGCCGCATCCGGTATCACCTGGAACGGAAGTAACCAGTTCACCACCGTCACTGCCGGGATCTACAGCATGTACGCGGCGGCCAACACGGGCTTCTCCTCCACCGGGAACTGGGGTGTCGGTATCCACAACGGAACCGGAATTCCGGGATCGACGACCCCGTGGTTCTCGGCCCCCACGTTCTCTCAGGGCCAGACGGACGGTTTCACGGCGACAACCATGTACCTGCCTGCCGGGCAAACGATCTCGGCCTATTTCTACAACAACGAGAACGCTACCCGCGTGTTGAACGCGACGAAGCCGTGCGTGTTCCGCGTGTGGCGGATCCACGGATAACTGCTCATTCCCGGAACGTCCGGATGAACTATTTGGAAAGGCTCCGCGATGAGCAATAACCTTGACCAGACTCTTGCCAACGCGATTTTGACGGCAGTTACCGGCGGCACGGCGCTGTCCATCACCGCTCCGGTGAAGCTGCGCCTGATGGCGACGAATGGTTCCGCCACGTCGAACGGTACTGAGATCACCGCGGGTGGCGGATACACGGCGGGCGGGTTGACCACCGCCGGCGCGTGGGGCACCGCCTCCGGCGGTTCCATCACGAACTCTGCCGCCGCTGTCACGTTCACCAACATGCCCGCCGCGACGGTCGTCGGCGTGGAGCTGTGGGACTCGTCCGGAACTCCGAAGCGGATCGCGTGGGGAACCATCACCAGCCGCACCACCGCTTCCGGTGACCAGTTGGCGTTCGCGACGAGTTCACTTTCCCTCACGCTCAACTAAAACAAGGAGTCTCGTTAAATGGCTCTGATCGCAGCGTACGGGTTCGGAGCCGGATCGGGCTCAACGATTGCAGACGATTCCGGTAACGGTCACACGCTGACGATCGACTCTGCGTCCTGGACCGCCAGCGGCCACACCGGACCAGGTCTGCAAAACAGCACCAACCTGGCCACAACCGGTGCGTCCGGCCCCGTATCAGCAGTGTCTGGCAGTGCCTGCACGGTCATGGCGTGGGTCAAGCCGTCAAACCTGACGTCGGGAAGTACACACCTGATTTGCGGGTCACTCGACTCGGGGGCGTCCACCTCGTTCGAACTGTGGACCCAGCGCGGCGACTTCGGCACGGCCGATGTTCTCCAGGGCAACGCCCGTATCGGCGGCTTCGGCGTGGTTGCCGTCAACGGCACCGCACTGACCGTAGGGACAGCGGTCCACGTCGCGCTCACGTTCGACGGCGCCACCCTCAAACTCTGGTTGAACGGGTCCGTCGTCGGCGGTGTGTCCGCCGCTGGCGGGCTCGCCAACGCGGGCACCTTCTACGTTGCCGGCCACGCTTCCGAAGGCACCGCCGGCATCTCCATGGTCGACGACGTCCGCTATTTCGACTCGGACGAGTCCGCGAACATGACGACGTGGATGAACACGTCCGTCAGCGCGTCCGGTGGCGGCACGACCTACAACGGGTCGGCGACACTGGCCGAAACCTCGACCGTCACCGCGGCCTCGTCGTACATCGCACAACCCGCCGCTGCCCTGTCTGAGGCAGCCACCACGACCGCGGCGGCGACGCGCACCACCTACGGGTCAACTGCGCTCACTGAAGCCGCAACGTTCACGGCGAACGCATCCGGCATGAGCGGGTTGTTCTCCGCCATGTCGGAGAAGGCTACCCTCGCCGGCACAGCGACTGTGAAGTTCCAGCCTGCCGTTTCTTTGACCGAGGCTTCGACGTTCACCGCGACAGCGAACGCTGCCGCGTCGCCAGGCACATGGACCACGCAAGACGCGATCCAGATGCCGGCCATCCCGTACACCCCGCCGAAGCCGCCGCCGGATCGGGAATACACCGCCGTCGCCTACAACACCGTCACCGGCCGGGTCATCGCGGACATCGACTTCACGGTGGATCCGACCTGGTCGACGGTGATCAACGATCCGGGCGGATGGCAGATCACCGTTCCTCTCCCGGGTGGTGCTCGCACCGCTGCGGTGCGGGGCTGGTGTGTCCCGTGGCTGGTGTCGGTCGCGGTCCTGTTGGGCGACACTGTCTGTCAAGCGGGACCGATCACCGCCTACCAGCCGTCCGACACCGCCGCCACTGTCCAGGTGTCAGGCAAGGGTTTGTGGGAGGCGTTGAACAGCCGCCTGTTCTTCAACGCCGCCTGGGACCCGGCTGCCACGCGGATCACAGATCCGTCAGCAGACGTGACCCTCAACGGGCCGCTGTGGCGAATCGCCCGCGAACTGGTGAACCACGCCACCAACTGGCAACACCGGCTGGGTGGGAACCTACCGATCGACCTTCCCGCCGTGCTTCCGGAAGACAACTCGAACACCCGCACCTGGCACGGGTGGGAGATGGCGACACCGGGCCAACGGTTGCAGGAACTCACGCAATCCGAAAACGGTCCCGACGTGCTGTTCCAGCCGTACCTGACGGTCGTGAACGGGTTCCGCACAATCCGCCACAACATGCTGATCGGCACACCGTACTTGCAAGACTTGGGTGTGCCATTGAACTTCTCCTACCGTCGGGCTTTGGTGTCCATGTCGGTCGCCGGCGACGGTTCGAAGCAGGCCAACTCGGCTTTCGTGAAGGGGTCCGGCACTGAGGCCGGACAGATCTACGGCTACGCCACCAGCCCTGTCCAGGTCACTGCGGGGTGGCCGGCGTTGGACATGGTCGACAACAACCACACGTCCTCGACTGACCAGACCGCCTTGGACGGGTGGGCCGCGGCAGACCTGAACCTGTACGGCAATGTCCCGGAGCAGTGGCAGGCGACCGTGTTGGCGGACGCGGATCCGATGTGGGGCCAGTATTGGCCCGGTCACTTCGCGAACTATTCGCTGAAGGACCACCCGTGGATCCCGAATGGCACTTACCGGACACGAATCCTCGGCGTTTCCGGCGGTGGAAGCGGAATCCAGCGCGGCACGATCAAACATCAACTTCAGACCTTCCGAACCAGCTAAAGGAGGCTGAAGTGGTAGCGAATCAGCCGATCGAACGCCCTGACACAGTCGACTTCCTGGTCAACAAACTGAACGGGTTTCAGCGGGAGATCGTCGAGTCGGCGAGGCAGTCGATGTATCCGATGGTGGTATCCCATCCGGATCCGGTAACCCAGGCCAGTATCCCTGACTTGCAGGTCATTCCGGATCCGGACGACCCTAACGGCGGATCGCAGGTCATCATCTCCACCGGCAGTGGCCAGGTCGTCTTTCACACGTTCTACTCCACACTGTACGGCGGCAAGGTCGCCCGCATGCTGGACCTGTCATCGAATGTGATGTGGAACCAGGACGAGTTGGCCGGCTACGGGATCTCGCACCCGTCGATGCCTATCCCTACCGGGCCGGACTCTTCGGGGTTCGGCACGGCATCGGTGGCGAACGGGCTGGAGACCTCCATCGGCGGCGGCTCGTTTTTCGCGTACAACCCGGCGGTGACACTCGGCGCGGTGGTCCGCCCTACCGCGGCGACCGCATACAACTTCAGGTGGAGCGTCACCACCAACACCGGCACCAGCTACTCCTCGACGGTCACAGGGTTGACCGGTGGGCAGTACGCGTCGGCGACGATGCTGCTGCCCGAAACAGCCATGTCGACACTCGTAAAGGTGAACCTTCTGGTCACCAACACGGGCGGTGCACAGAACTTCTACTACGGCCACAAAGCCTGCTACGGAGTTTCGGCGGCACAGTACTACCTCGATAACGGTCTCCCGACCCCGCGCTAAACCTCCCTCTCAGTCACCACAGGGCTTCGGGCCCACATAAGGCCCTGGAGCCTCCATGACATCACCGAACGAGAACAACGACGCCCACTACTGGTTCGGGCGGATCGACGGAAAAATCGATCAGCTGGGCGACAAAATGGGCAGCATTGCCGAAACAGTCGGACGCCACGACGAACGACTTGGCGACACAGAGAAACGTGTCGAAAAGTTGGAAGAGGCACGTATCTCCGATGCCCAGCAGAAAGCCGGCGACCGAGGCGGCCTTAAGGCTGCGGTGGTCGGCGCGACGTCGGGTGCGTTGACCGGTGGGGTGTTCACGCTCGTTCAACTTCTCGTGCACAAGTAGCGGAGGACCGATGACTGACACTCCTGCGCACGACCAGAACACCACGCATCACTACCTGATGCACTACCCGGAACACCCGCCGCGCGAGGAAGATCCGCACTACCGCGACTTCGAGGCATACCGGCGGAAGACGAAGGACACAGCTCGGTGTGCGTTCGCTGTCGAGACCGGCGACGACTCCGAATGCCACGGCGGCCTCGAACTGCACCACACCCACATCGAATTCAGCCTCCAGAACGGCGTGGACCTGAAACGACTTGAGCACCTTTACCCCGGGATCTCGAATCCCGACGAGGTCGGTGCCTGGGTCGAGACCGAAGCAAACTTCGAGTGGCTGTGTGCCTGGCACCACAGAGGCCACGGGGGAGTGCATACCGCGGCAGCCGCAGACTTTGAGGCATCCAAGTGGGTGCGAGGACTGATCACCTAACAATCTTGGAGACCTGAGCATGGAACTCGGCATCGACGTTTTCGAAAAGTACCAGGGCAACATCAACTGGGTCCAGGTAGCGGGCGCAGGTGTGAAGCATGCCCTCATCAAGCTGACCAACGGCGCGAGTGTCGCATCCCCCGCAGGTGACCACTACGTCAACGGCGCACGTGGAAGTGGTCTGCGTGTCGGCGGCTACCACTACGCACTCGGTGGCAGCGCCACCGCACAGGCGGACGCGTTCGCGAACGAGCTGTTGCGTCTCAACGACCTCGACGACGCCCCCGCGCTCGACTACGAAGACTCGTCGCTTCCGGGTGATGCAGCGGGCGCGAAAGCATGGATCTGTGCGTTCTTCAATCGTCTCAAGTCCCGCATCCCGTCCCTGACCAAGGTGATCCTCTACAGCTCCGGTTCGGAGTTGGCCCGGATCAACGCGGGTGCGATCACCGTGCCCGGCTTGACGATCCTCATTTGGGACGCGGAGTACGGCGTCAACGACGGTGCCGAACACCCACGCCACTACTACACCGGCCCGGTCGCGATCCACCAGTTCTCCAGTGCCGGCCACATTCCCGGCATCAGCGGCCTGGTCGACGTGGACAACTTCACCGCCGACACCACCCCCACGAGCACCACCCACACCAGCACCACCCCGGCTTCTTCTGTCGGGATCCTTTTTGGAGAGGACTACGACATGCAGCCCAAGACCTACGGGCCCGTGCCCGTGACGAAGGACGCCAACGGCAAGGACGTTCAGGTCGCCTACGACTCGATCCAGTGGGACGGTCGTGCGGCGGTCGCCAACGTCATCGCCCTCGACGACCAGAAGCCCGTCTTCGTGGCCAAGTTGGGCAACTGGGGCAACAAGACCGG
Organism: Amycolatopsis sp. NPDC051373; assembly: GCF_040689465.1. Classification (NCBI taxonomy): domain Bacteria; kingdom Bacillati; phylum Actinomycetota; class Actinomycetes; order Pseudonocardiales; family Pseudonocardiaceae; genus Amycolatopsis; species Amycolatopsis sp. NPDC051373. The sequence continues at coordinate 192,429 of NZ_JBFBAE010000010.1, forward strand.
CACCGCCGGCGGCGTCCCCGCGGCCGGCACCAACCCGCCCAGCGCCGGCCCGAACACGTGGCGCGTCGACCCGAACCTCCCGGTGTCGCTCACGGTTCCCGAAGGAACCTTGCGGGTCTTCTTCAGCTACAGCTGCAACGGCCGCACCGGTCTCCAGATCGTCCCCACCGCCTGACCACCCTGAAAGGCAGCGATTCCGTGAAGAATCTCCTGAAACTCCTGGCCGCCCACCTCAAGGGCGTTCCGAGTCTGCTTGCCCCTGTCCGAAAGTCCGTCGGCACTGCGCTGGGTGGCGCTACCGGTGTTGGTGTCGCCGAAGTACTCGACGCGGTCGGTGTGCACGTCGCGACCCCGGTGGCGGCTGCTCTCGCGCTGGTTCTCGCCACCGTCGGCACGTATCTCGCGCCGTCCAACAAGCCCACGGCCAAGGCCCCTGCGTCTGTCGCTGAACCGACCACCGTCACTGCCGTAGCCCCGGAGGCTACGCCCACGCCTGCACCGGTGGAGACGCCCGCCCCGGAGGTCACGAATGGCTGAGCAGCGTAACTGCGTCGGCTGCGGTCAGGTCGACGACCACCCACGCGATGTCGTCGCCCTCGCCGATGGCAGCACCGCCTACTACCACCACGACTGCCACGCCCGCCTCGACCCGCCCTGCGAGTCCTGCGCCTGGCTGGTGCAGCACAAGGGCGACCTCGTCGGGCACGAGTGGCGCACCCAGATCGGGAACGTCCACAACGCACTCACCCCGGAACAGCTCGCCGCCGCGCACCCGTCGGAGAAGCCCGTGGTCGAGCAGTTCCTGAACGGGCAGGGGGTCTGACATGGCCAGTGGTCTCGTCACCACCGAATCTGACCGGCTCGTCAATGCGTCGCTCGGTGTTGTTGCCTACACGGCCCCGACGACCCCGATGAAGCTGTCGATCCACTCGACCACCTCGTCCGCCTCCGCGGTCGGCACTGAAGCCTCCGGTGGTAGCTATGCCCGCCAGTCGCTGGCATTCACCACCGCCTCCGGTGGCACGGGTGTGTCCAACACGGGTGTTGTGTCGTTCACGAACATGCCCGCTGGGACGTGGTTGAACGCGAACATCTGGGACTCGGCCGGCACGCCGCGGCGTGAATGGTTCGGCGACCTGACCGCGTCGAAGACCACGGCTTCGGGGGACACCCTGTCGTTCGCGGTCGGCGCCATCACCGTCAACGACAACTGACCTGAACGACGGGAGGGTGAGCCGTGGCTCTCAAGTTTGCCGCGGGGATGGGCGCCGGTTCCGGCGCGACGATCCTCGACGACTCGGGTGGTGGCCACCCTCTCACCGTCGTCTCCGGTTCCTACACTACGTCTGGCCACACCGGGCCTGGGTTTCAGAACGTGCTGGGCACCAACACCACCGGTGCATCCGGCACCGTCGCCGCCGTCACCGGTACCGCCTGCACGTTGATGGCGTGGGTCAACCCATCATCGCTACCTACCAACGGCGTGCAGCTTATCGCCGGCGCGATGCAGACGAGCGGCTCCACCGACTTCGCCTTGTGGTGTCAGCGCGGGGACTTCTCCACGCACAACGTGCTACAGGGCGATGCCCGGCTTGGTGGCGGCGTGGTCGCTGCGAACGGTACCGCTTTGACTGTCGGTACGTGGGTGCACGTGGCGCTGACGTTCGACGGCACGAATCTCAAGCTGTGGCGCGACGGTGCCGTGATCGCGACGGTCGCGAACACCGGGACACTGTCCAGTACGACGAACTTCGTCATCGCGGGCATGAACATCAGCGGTGTCAGCAGCACTGGTCCGGGTGTGGTCGACGACGTTCGCTATTTCGATAGCGACGAGTCCGCGAACATGACGACGTGGATGAACACGCCGGTCACCTCGTCGGGCACGGTCTCTGGTGCCGTGGCGTTCGCCGGGAAGGGCTCTGTCGCAGCGAACGGGACAAACGCCACCAGTGGTGCGGTCGCTATGGCCGCTTTTGGTTCGGTGTCGATCCCGCCGGTCGTCACGAGAAGCGGTGCTGCTGCGTTCGCCGCATCCGGCGGCCTCACCGCTTCCGGGATGGACGCCAGGTTCGCCGCGATCACGATGGGCGCTGCCGGAACTGTCGCGCTCGACGGACGCGCCACCGCCGGCGCGGCCGTTGTGTTCGCAGCGGTCGGGGCGTTGTCGTCCACGACGGACATTATCACGGCCGGCGGGGTAGGCCTGACCGCAACCGGAAAGGTCACAGACACTGGAACCGTCCAGATACCTGGTGCGCTAGCGATCCTGGCGACGGCCTCAACCGCATCTGGCGGGCTTGTCGAGCACCTTGGGGCAGTGGCCCTCACCGCCACCGCGGTCACGGCGTTTGCCGCGATCAGCATCGGGAACGGTGCCGTGGCGATCGCGGCGGCTGCCCGGATCGCGGTTACCTCGTCCGGAAGTGTGGCCGGAACGATCCCGTTCACCGCCGGAGCGTCACTGCTGGTCCGGACCGCCGAGGGCCGCGACATCGAACTAGTTGTGCGCCCCATCCTCGGACGCTGGTGGATCAGCCCACTCGACACCAGCAGCCCGACCGCCAACGCGATACCCATCCACATGGCATCCACCACACCTCAACGCCTGGAGGAGACCCCACTGTGAAGCTCGTGCGTGCCGTCTCCACCGAGTTCGTGGAATGTGCCGTGAAGTCGTTCAATCCGGCTACGTCGGCGCCGATCGACATCTCCGCCGATGTGGTGCAGGTGGCGTTCACTGCACCCGGCGTCGACCCGGTTGCGGGGGATTGGCAGACCGCAACCTGGACCTATCCGGGGATCGCGGGGATCCTCGTGGGGTCTGGTACCGGCGGTCTGGTCCTCGCCAAGGGCGACTACGACTGGTACGTCCGCGTGATGGACAACCCGGAAGAAACAGTCACCCTTGTTGACACTCTCCGCATCATCTGACCGGCCGTGTACTGGGTGAGCCCTGCTCACCGTCGCGGCCTCCTGCGCCCTGCGCTCCCCGAAACCTGCACCCCGGCTGACCGCTACCCAGCCACGGTGCAGCGGGTTGAGCGCAGGGCGCCCTTTTCGTGTCTTGGGCTCAGCTGAAGGCGGACATGCAGACGCAGACCAGCCATACGAGCGCGCCAACGGCGGTGAGCAGGATCAGGAGCGAGTTCGCGCCGGCGACGAAGATCCCGATGCCGCCGCCGATGGCGGCGATCGCGGCCCATGGGGCGATCGTGGACGCCATGCTGGACTGGCGTTTGGTGGGGGGTCTGTCGGTGTTGCTGTCCATGGCCGGCTCCTGTTGGTCTGTGCTGCTGCTTGGATCGTGTTGGCGTGGGGACGCGTTACAGGAGTCTCGGGTTGCTTGCTGGATACGCGGGTTCACGCTTCCGGCTCAGGTGTGACGCACATCCCCTCTAGGGTGTTGGATGCGTCCAACACTTCAGGTAGGATGGTGTCATGACCGGGAAGCCCCTGCACAAAGAGATCCGCAAGGCACTCGCCGAAGCGGAGCGCGCTGGCTTCACGATCGAACCGAAAAGCGGACACACCTACGCGTGGCTCGTGTGTAGCCCGTGCGGCCAGCACGCCCCGGTCTACTCAACCGGACGCGACCCTGAGAACGGTGCGAAGATCATCCGCCGCTTCATCGCCAAACACCGCGACCACCACAAAGGAGGGCAGTGACCATGCAGTACGAATTCACTCTGATCGTTGACCGGGACGCATCCGACGAACCATACGCCGACACCCTGTTTGAGCTGGGCGAAGGCGACTACGCGCCTGAAGGTGGCCCAGAGGGAAACTTCGTCCACGCCTTCCAGGAAGCAGACTCGCTGACTGGTGCGATCGTTGCCGCGATCCACCTGGTCGAGAAGACTGACGTCCAGGTCATGGGCGTGCAGTCTGAGGACTTGGTGACACTGAAAGACATCGCAGACCGGACGGGACGCAGCCACGAATCAGTGAGGCTGCTGGCAGCCGGCAAGCGCGGCCCGGGTGGATTCCCGGCGGCCTCTTCGGTGGGGTCCCAGGGCTTCTACTCGTGGACGCAGGTGTCTCAGTGGTTTGCTGACCACTACAACGCTGAAGCGGGCTCCGAGTTTGATCGGGAGATCGCCGCGGCAGATCACCTGGTGCGTGCCCGCCGGCTGCTGGCAGGGGACGCGCATCGCGCCGAGATGGCGCAGCTAGTAGACGCGTAGCAGTCAGGTTGGCGGCGCTCAGTTGCGGACGCAGGTGCCGAGACCGAGTGACCGCCAACCGTCCGGGCAGTCGGGTACGTGGAACGCGATGCAGCAGTACACGATGAACCCGACCACTAGCGACAGGGACGGTATCCCGTAGCGCACCCACCAGCGAGTGAGGCACGGGCGGGTTCCACAGGTCGGCATTTCGCCTTCGTACGCGGTCGTGCCGTGCACGCACGTGGGGTGGAACCAGCCGGTTTTCTCGGTCGCCGCGTAGCGGTGCGCTCGGTCTTCCTCGGGCGTCTGCCTGCTGGTGCGGTGGGTGGTGGTCATTACTGCCCGCAGTGGCAGCCGCCGCAGATCACGCAGAACTGCGCTCCCTTGGCGTGCATGCAGGCGTGGTCGTAGCCGAGCACGCGGCGGACGAGGTTGCGCAGGCGCTGAGTCACGACGTTGATCCTATCTGTAGCGGGACTGGATCCACCCTCAGTGTTGGTACTTTGAAGCAATGACTCCACGCGGAGTCTTGCGAACACCTGTAACAGTGCCGCACCCTGAGGCGAGTACAAGGCGATCGATGCTAGATCGGGGCAGATGGTGGGCCGACCGGGGAGATCGACCCACCACCTCACAACCGGGCCGGCGCGTTGAACCGGGGTAGGTAGACACGCGCCGGTCCGGTGGCTATTCGTTTGCCCGGACCAACACTTTGCACCCGAGAAGCGCGTCGTGCAAGCGTCCGATGCGCTGCTCTAGGTCCTTGAATTCGCGTAGTGTCAACGGAATTCGGTTGTTGACGTTCTGTAAGATCATGCCGATCGTCATGGTGATCCCGTAGGTCACCGCATCGGCCGAATCGATCGCCGCGAGAAGCTCACGCTGCTCACGCTGCGTCAGCTGTACAGCCTGGGTGTCGGACGCCGCTGGACCACTCGTGTGTATTGGTGATCCGGTCGCCGTGCCGGTCGGGGTCACGGCACAGCGACCGGGGGTCTGGACAAAATTTGCCTCCTGTTGAGGTTGGTCAGTGCCGCCACCCGACGCAGCGGCACTGACCGAGGCGGTGACGATCTTCATCAGTGCGCCTCCATTTTTCGGCGGGTCTGCGTCTCCCGGTTGGCCGATCCGGCTCCGTCGGTCCCGCAGCGGGGTAGGGGGAGACCGAGGTTCACACGGATCTGCAAGTCACAGGTGACGCAGGTCGGGTCGAGCCATCCAGGCTGATTTGGACCATGTACATCGCGGTTGAGGACGGTGAGCGTTTCTCCGCACAGGCTGACGAAGGTCTGTCCTTCGGGGAGTTCGCTGTGGCTGGTGGCTTCTCGTGCGTGGCGGTGTCCGCCGGCTTGTTGCCATATCCACATGCTGCCCTCCCCGGTGGTTGGACTAGACATCCGCTTGCATGCCTAGACTCTGGCACATGCATGCATACATGGCAAGAGTTGTGTGCATGACTACTCGGATGGGGGCACCGTGCGCTATGCTTTATGCATGCCAAGCATGCGAGAGACGCCGCGACAGGTCGAACTTGGCGCGCTCCTCAGAGCGCTGCGCAAGCGATCCGGGCTCGACCAGAAGACGGTCAGCACCGACCTGGGTCGCAACCAAACCCACATCTCACGGTGGGAAAACGGCCGGTTGCTGATCGAGCAACCCGAGCTGGAACGGTTCCTCGCCCTGTGCGAGGCCACCTCCGAAGAGACCGCGGCAGCACTACGCCTACACCGTGATGCTGCCGACCCGAACTGGCTGCAACTGTCCGGCGGAAACAAGGATCTTGCCCTGGTCAGCGAGTATGAGCGTGCCGCAGGGGCTGTCACCTCGATCCAGCCGGCTCTCATTCCCGGACCTCTCCAGATCGCCGCGTATGCCCGCGACATGATGCTGGCCGGCGGCGAAACTGAGGATCAGGTGAAGGCTGCGACGGCGCGGAGGATGGCCCGCCGAGACAGTATCCTGAACGGCTCAACCCCCTACGAGGCGTTGATTGGGGAGTTGGCGATCAGGTATCCGGCATGCTCCCGAGAAGTTGCTGTTGACCAGCTGAGAGACTTGTGTCAGGTAGCGGAGCGACCGCACATCACGATCCGGGTTGTGCCGTTCCGCTTCGGATATGACCCCTCCCGTGAGGGTGGGTTCGTGTTGATTCGATCGGAGGGTCGCAGTGTCGTGCATCTCGAAGAGTTGAGCACTGCGACGACGTTGTCCCGAGCGAAGGAGGTGGAGCGCTATGTCACCGCTGCGAATCGCATTCGTGACATCGCGATAGGCGCCGTAGCGTCCACCAAGTTGATTGCCCAGATCGCTGACGAGTTGGAGCGTAGTTGATGGAAGATCTTAGCTGGTTCAAGTCCTCGCACTCGGGGACGAACAACGGTGAGTGCGTTGAGGCTGCATTCACCGGCGATGGGGCTGCCGTGCGGGATTCGAAGGATCCTGAGGGTGGTTCGTTCCGCCTGCCGGCTCAGGGCTGGCAGGCCTTCCTGGAGGCCGTCGGTGGGGGCAGTTTCCACGCCTCCTGACGGGCCTGTGTCGTGCGCGACGCCCCCAGCATCCCGACGGTGCTGGGGGCGTTTTCGCGTCTTGGGGCTGGTTTGCCCCAGATCTGCCCCAGATGATCTATGTTTCCACTGGTAGAGGGCTTGGCCTGAGTTACCTGAATCGGAGTAACGAAATCGGTAGCGATCACCCGTTCGGGATGGATTTCCGTGGGCCGTTCGGAAGTGTGAAAATTTCCGTCTTCACCATGCACTCACGCAGACTCGCACACCGTCCGTGGTGGCCCGGATCGCGGCAGTGACCAGCGGGTCCGTCCACCTGGAGCTTGATCGTTCGACCCGAAGAAGTTTCGGATACGGAATTCGCGGACCGTCCCCCGTTCGGCCCGCCGGTTCCGCACGTGGTACCGCTCCCGGCTGAGCGCCGGCGCATTCGGCCGCCGATTTCGACGCCGTTACCGAATCGTATTCGGTCGGCGGCCCGCGAGCCTCGCCCGCAGCCTCGGCGGCGCCGCGCGGAACAGCCGGGTCATCGCCGCCACCGTGCCCGTCAGGTCTTCCCGGCCCGACGTGTAGGCCTGCTGCACCGGAGTCGGCAGCGCGAAGAAGAGGTCGAAGAACTCGGCGAGCTCGGCGGGCGACATCCGGCGCAAAGCGCGCAATCCGTACTGCCGCAGGGAATGCACGGCCCGCGCCTCGGTCGTCCACAGTGTCCGGCGGGCCGCGTGCCGGGCTGCCCGTGGCCCGGCCTCGAACGCACTCGCCAGCGCCGCGGCCACGCGCGGAGCCAGCCGCAGCGCCGTCGCGATGCTGTAGCCGGTGGCGGGGTGCACGAGCCCGGCGGCGACCCCGAACGGGACCACCGCGCCGCGCCCCGGCAGCGGTACGTCGAGCACGATCCGCACCCGTTCCTCGCGGCCGTGCGGCCGCAATCCCGCGCCCGCGAGCCGGGTCCGCAGCCGCGTGGCGAGCTCGTCCACCGGCACACCCGGCCGGTGCGCGAGTGACGTTTCTTCGACGAGCACCGACCCGTCGCCCAGCGGGAGCAGGTAGCGGAAGCTCGGCGCGCCGTCGCGCCAGTCCATGAACACGGCCGTGTCCGAAGCGCCGGGCACCAGCCGCTCGGCGTCGGCGGCCGGCAGGACGAGCCCGTACGCGGTCTGCTCGGCGCGGTGCCCACCAGGCGGGCCGCCGGACAGCACCCGGTTCCGCCCCGACGCGTCCACGACCACCGCCGTGGCGAGCCGGCGGTCGTCGGCGAGAACCACCGTCGAGCCGTGGTGCCCGTGCTCGGCGTGCGCGACCCGCCCGGCCACCACCGTCACCGGCGCAGCCGTGAGCCACGACCGCAGACCGGCGTTGTCGAGCACGAGGTAGCCGCGGTCGAGCCGATGCTCGCGCGTGCCGAACGCGACCGTCGAGCCGGGTGCCGACGCGATCACCTCGCCCGGCAGCCCGGGCAGCTCGTCGGCCCACGCGCCGTAGGTGGCGCGCCACGCTGCCTGCGGCGCGGCGTCGACGAGCGTGGTCGCGAGCCCGCGCCGGGCGCAGGCGCGCGCCAGCGCCCACCCGGCAGGCCCGCCGCCTGCGATCAGCACGTCGCTCACCCGTCCGATCCTGCCGTATCCGGCGAGTCCGCCGGGGGCCGGACAGATACGGTGGAGCGCATGGCCGAGACCGACCCGAGAGCCGCGCGAAGGGACCCGTCGAGCTCCGTGGGCGGGTTCACGGACCTCGCCACCAGCCCGTTCCGCATCGATCGCGACCGCATCGCCGCTTCACCGTTCTTCGCGCGCCTGGGCGGGGTCACGCAGGTGGTCAGCGCCGGCGGCGCCGGGCTGCTGCACAACCGGCTCACCCACAGCCTCAAGGTCGCACAGGTCGCCCGCGCGATCGCCGAGCGGATCACCGCCGCCAGCGAGTCGGCCGAGCTGGCCGCGAAGCTCGGCGGCTGCGACCCCGACGTCTGCGAGGCCGCCGCGCTCGCCCACGACCTCGGGCACCCGCCGTTCGGCCACCTCGGCGAGCAGACGCTCGACCGCATCGCCCGCCACCGCTTCGGCCTGGCCGACGGCTTCGAGGGCAACGCACAGACGTTCCGCATCCTCACCACCACCGACGTGCGCGGTCCGTCGGCGATCGGCCTCGACCTCACCGCGGCCGTGCGCGCCGCGGTGCTGAAGTACCCGTGGGCGCGGCTGCACTACCCCGAGCCACACCCGACGTCGATGCGCACGCCTCCCCGCGGCGCGGCCGAGCCCGACAGCTCGCCCGGCACCGGCGCGAGCAAGTTTTCCGCCTACGCCACCGAACTCGACGACTTCACGCAGGCGCGTGGCCCGTTCACCGGGCGCATCGAGTCCTGGCAGCAGACGGTGGAGGCGTCGGTGATGGACACCGCCGACGACATCGCCTACGCGATCCACGACCTGCAGGACTTCCACCGCATCGGTGTGCTGCAGCACGCCCCGGTCGCCGCGGAGCTGGGGGAGTGGCTCGACCGGGCGCTGCAGCTGGCCTCGCTCGACGACGAGCAGGTCGCCGCGGAGCTGCGCCGCCCGGGCCGTTCGCTCGAACAGCTGCGCCGGCGCATGCACCTCAAGGACGGCTGGATCGCCGACGACGACGCGTTCGCCGCCGCGGTCCGGCGCGTGCAGCGAGAGCTCGTCGACGGGCTGCTGGAGAACGGGTTCGACGGGTCGATCGAGGCCGAGCAGGCCACGGCGGCGTTCTCGGCCGGCTGGATCTCCCGGCTCGTCGACGGCGTCTTCGTGCTGTCCTCGCCCTCCACTCGCTCCGGGCACGTCTCGCTGCGCACCGCGCAGTGGCACGAGGTGCAGGTGCTCAAGTTCGTGCACCGCCGGTTCGTGCTGCTGCGCCCGGACCTCGCGCTGCACCAGCGCGGGCAGGCCAGCCTCGTGACCACGCTCGTCGACGCGCTCGACGCGTGGCTGCTCGACCGCGACGAGATCGACCGGCTGCCCCGCCGGCTGCACGACCTCGTGGAGCTCGCGCAGGACGAGTACGCCGGACTGGTCCAGACCATGCCGGAGGTGCTCGTGGGCGCGACCGGCGAACGAGTGGAGGGCACCGACGCGGTGCGCGGCCTCGCGCGCGGGCGCGCGGTGGTCGACTTCGTGGCTTCGCTCACCGACAAGCAGGCCGTGACGCTGCTCGACGCGCTGTCCGGGCGCGCCGCGCAGCCGTGGTCGGACTCGTTCGTGCTCTGAGGCTGTGCTCCGAGACCGCGGTCTGGACCACCGCTGCCGCTGAATGGCCTACGACCTCCGGTGGGTATGGGAAAATCACGGCCATACGTCACTCTAACGGCTTCTTTTTCCGATTTACCCACGGTACTTAGCTGGATCCAGCCGGTGATCACCGGCGTTGGCCAGCGTGAGTCGGGGCACGCGGTGCGAGATACGGAGGCGCACGTGCGTCGAAGCCGTTCGAAGAGACCCACCGGAGCCAGAGCTAGAGCCAGAACCAGAGCCACGAGCCGGACGACCGTCCTGGCCGCCGGCGCCGCGGCGCTGATCGCCGCGCTGGGCATCGTCACCCCTCCGGTCGCGGGTGCCGCCACGGCGTCCACACCGGACTCCTTCTCCGACAACTCCGCCCGGCAGATCGCGGCACTGCAGTCGATCAAGACCGGGCAGACCAAGGCGGAGTCCAAACTGGACAGCCGCCTGCTCGTCACGCAGAAGCTGCGTTCCCGAAAGCTGAGTGCCTCGGCCGTACCCGCGCTGGGGGCGGGTACGGCGAGCACCGCGGTCGTGGACATCCGTGCCACCAAGGTGTCCGACGCGCTGGTGAACGACCTGCGCAAGGCCGGCGCCGCCGTGCGCACGGTGTCGGACAAGGCCGCGAGCATCCGCGCCGAGGTGCCGCTCGCCGCGCTGCCGGCGATCGCCGCGCGCGCCGACGTGAAGCGGGTCGAGACCGCGGACCAGGCGATCACCGCTCGTGAGCTGGAAACCAAGGCGGGCCAAGGGAAAACGGCGCCCGTCGAAACCAAGCAGCAGAAGGCCGCCCGGCTCGACGCCGCGCTGAACCAGGCCCTCGCGGCCAAGAACCGGCGTGCCGCCGCGGCCACCATCACCAGTGAGGGCGACCGTGCGCACAACGCCGACCTCGCCCGCCAGCAGTACGGCGTCACGGGCACCGGCGTGAAGGCGTGCGCGCTGTCCGACGGTGTCGACTCGCTCAAGGTCTCGCAGGCCAAGGGGGAGCTGCCGGCCGTCGACGTCGTGCCCGGCCAGGCCGGCGACGGCGACGAGGGCACCGCGATGCTCGAGATCATCCACGACCTCGCGCCCAACGCGGCCCTCGGTTTCGCCTCCGCGTTCGCCTCCGACGCGAGCTTCGCCGACAACATCCGCAAGCTGCGCTTCGAGTCGCACTGCGACGTGATCGTCGACGACGTCATCTACTTCAAGGAATCCCCGTTCCAGGACTGGATCATCGCCCAGGCCGTGAACGACGTGACCGCCGACGGCGCGCTCTACTTCTCCTCCGCGGGCAACGAGGGCAACGTCGCCGACGGTACCGCCGCCCACTGGGAAGGCGACTTCGCCGACTCCGGCAAGTCGGTCGGCAAGTTCGCCGGCACCGCGCACAACTTCGCGGGCGCGGCGGGCAACCAGATCTTCGAGCCGATCTCCGACGCGTCGTCGGGAAACATCCCCGTGACGCTGCATTGGTCCGACCCGCTCGGTGCTGCGGGCGACGACTACGACCTCTACCTGCTCGACGCGGCGGGCAATGTCGTCGCGTTCAGCCAGGACGTGCAGGACGGCACCCAGGACCCGTACGAGCAGCTCGCCACCCCGCTCTTCGGCGGCACCGGTCTGCGGCTCGCGATGGTCAAGTTCTCCGGTGAGGGCCGCTACCTCTCGCTGACCGCGTTCGGCAGCCGCTTCCGTGACTCGGCCGACGGCCTCAAGGCCTACAGCACCCCGGGCGTCACGGTCGGGCACTCCTCGGCGCGCGACGCGTTCTCCGTCGCCGCGGCACCCGCGGCCGCCGCGTTCGGCCGGCTGCTCGAGCCGGGTGACCCGGCCAACCCGACCGGTCCGTTCCCGGGCGCGTTCTCTTCGGCCAGCAAGGCCGAGCGGTTCAGCTCCGACGGCCCGCGCCGGGTGTTCTACGAGGCCGACGGCACGCCCATCACGCCGGGCAACTTCTCCTCGACCGGTGGCGAAGTGCGCGACAAGCCGGAGATCACCGCGGCGGACGGCGTGCGCACCTCGGTGGGCGGCTTCGACCCGTTCTTCGGCACCTCGGCCGCCGCGCCGCACGCCGCCGCCATCGCGAGCCTCGTGCTCTCGGGCAATCCCGGTCTGTCCGGTTCGGACGTTCGCGACGCGTTCCTCGCGACGGCCGTGGACATCGAGGTGCCCGGCAGCGACAACCTCACCGGCGCGGGCGTGGTCCTCGCCGACAAGGTGCTCGCCTACACCGGCGCCAGCCCCCAGCCCTACGCGCAGGCCAAGCAGCCCACCGTCACCGGGCCCGACGGCGGCAGCACCCTCGACCCCGGTGACACCGCGAAGGTGACGCTGCCGGTGACCAACACCGGCGACGGGGTCGCGTCGTCCACGAGCGTGGTGCTCACCACGACCACGCCCGGCGTCACGATCGCGCCGCGCGCCAAGTCGTACGGCACGATCAGCCCGGGCCAGACCGGCGTCAACGACTTCACCGTGACGGTCCCGGCCACCCAGGGCCTCGGCGTGCCGGTGGTGCTGAGCGCCAAGGTGACGTTCGCCGGTTCGTTCTCGCCGGTGACCAGCACGTTCGCCCTGCCGGTGGGCACGCCGTCGCCGGTGGTGCAGACCTTCTCCTACACCGGTGCGCCGGTCGCGATCCCGGACAACTCGCAGCTCGGCGCCTCGGTGCCGCTGGTGGTGAGCGGCGTCGGGGCCGCGTCGAAGGTCTCGGTCTCGATCGACGGGTCCAGCTGCACCGCCGACGAGGGCTCGACCACGGTCGGCCTGGACCACACCTACGTCGCGGACCTGGTCGGCACGCTGACCTCGCCCTCGGGCGCGTCGGCGACGCTGTTCCAGCGGGCCGGCAGCGGTGGCAACAACCTGTGCCAGGTCGTGTTCGACGACAGCGCCTCGGCGCTGCTGAGCACGGTCGGGTCGCAGTTCGCACCGTTCACGGGCACGTACCTGCCGATCGAGCCGCAGACCCCGCTCGCCGGGACCTCGGCCGACGGCACGTGGACGTTCAAGGCGGTCGACGTCGCCGGCGGTGACACGGGCTCGATCCGCAGCGTCTCGCTGCACGTCAACGGCTACGCCCAGGCTTCGCCGCCGGGCGCCGCCGCGGTCGTGCACAAGACGGTGGACACCGGTCCGGTGCATCCCGCGATCGCTTGATCCTCAGGTGAGTACGGGGCCGTCGCGATTCTCGCGGCGGCCCTGTTCTGTTGTCCGTACGGCGGTGCCGGGGGCGGACTACCGCGGCGACCGCACCTTCTCGTAGTGCCGCGCGGCCCGGGCGCGGTTGCCGCACGCGATGGAACACCATTCGCGGCGCGGGTGGGTCTTCACGAAGAAGAGCACGCAGCCCGGCGCCCGACACGCTCGCAAGTTCGCTGCCCCTGGGCCGCCCAGCAGGGCGATTGACTGCTGCGCGATGTCCGCCAGTCCGGCCGCGACCGGCGAGCTCGCGTAGGACAGGCCTTCCCGCAGCGTGCCGCCGGTCAGTTCGAGGCGGGGAGTGGGCCGGTGGGTGACGACCTCGTTCAGGTCGCGCAGCGCGGAATCCGCGTCCGGGCTTCCGTACTGCGCCAGCGGACGCTCGTCCTTCGTCACCATCGCAGCCAGGTGGCGGACGGCCGCGCGGAGCCGTCGCGCCGAGGCGAGGTCCGCCGACGTCGCGCCGGGGCCCGCCCTCCCGAAGCCGACCGCGTGCAGCCATTCGTCCACGTCGCCGGCCGAGGTCAGGTCGTCGTGGACGCCGTGGGTGTCGGCCCGGATGGTGGCCATGAGGCGAACGGACACGGGCTCGTCCGGCAGTACCCAGGTCCGCTCCGCTTCTCCCATGTGGACACCTTATCACGGGTCGATGAGGTTTCATGCGTTAGAACGACCTGCTTCTACTTCTCACGGAAGCTTTCAGGTCTACCCGTGAGAAAGACAGTTCGCATGACCACGACGGGCGTCGCGAAGGAGCTGCTCGCCGAGGTGAACAAGGCGCTCGGGCTGGTGCCCAACATGACGAAGGTGATGGCGAACAGCCCGGCTCTCCTGAAGGCCTACTTGGCGCTGAGCGGAGCGGCGGCCGGCGGCGCGCTGAACGCCGGGGTCCGCGAGCGGCCGGCGATCGCCACCGCTCAGCTCAACGGCTGCGAGTACTGCCTGTCGGTCCACACCTTCATCGGCGAGAACATCGCCCACGTCCCGGCCGGCGAGCCGGCGGCGGCGCGCAAGGCCGAGTCCGACGAGGCGCACGTCCAGGCCCTGCTCGAGCTCTCGCGGGCGTCGAGAACGACTGGCCGGTGGTCTCGCTCTGATCCTTTCGGGGAACTGATCGTCGCGTGGCCTGCTCATCAAGACGAGCGTCGATGAGCAGACCCTCGTGCCGTGACTGTCCGAAGTGGACGCGGTGGCGCTCGACGGACACGGCCGAACGGGCGATCTTCACGGACGCGGTTCCGGGGAAGCGTGAGACCCGCCACGCGGCGGAAAACCGTTCGGCGCCACCCCGTACACTGGGTGCCGTGGAACGGGAAATCCTCACGGAGTAGCTGCCGCACCGGGCGCTCGTGACCGATCTTCGCAAGAGCGAGGACAGCGAGCGATGCCGGTGCCTGTCGCTGTCCACGTTCACCCCCGAATCCGGGAGTTCCCTTGATCACGGCCACTGGCCTCGAGCTGCGTGCCGGCTCGCGCATCCTGCTGAACGGCGCCACCCTCCGCATCCAGCCCGGCGACCGCATCGGACTCGTCGGCCGCAACGGCGCCGGCAAGACCACGTCGCTGAAGGTCATCGCGGGCGAGGGCGAACCGCACGCGGGCGAAGTCCGCCGCAGCGGCGAGCTCGGCTACCTGCCGCAGGACCCGCGCGAGGGCGACCTGTCCGTGACGGCGAAGGACCGCGTGCTGTCCGCGCGCGGCCTCGACACGCTGCTGCGCGACATGGAAAAGGCGCAGACCGCGATGTCCGAGCTCGTCGACGACAACCAGCGCGACAGGGCCATCAACCGCTACAGCCGCCTCGAAGAGCGGTTCGCCTCCCTGGGCGGGTACGCCGCCGAGAGCGAGGCCGCGCGCATCTGCTCGAACCTCGGTCTCGCCGACCGCGTGCTCGCGCAGACGCTCAACACGCTCTCCGGTGGTCAGCGCCGGCGGGTGGAGCTGGCGCGCATCCTGTTCGCGGCCGCCGAGGCCGGTGCGGGTGGCAAGTCCGAGACGATCCTGCTGCTCGACGAGCCGACCAACCACCTCGACGCCGACTCGATCACGTGGCTGCGCGGCTTCCTCAAGCAGCACGACGGCGGTCTCGTCGTGATCAGCCACGACGTGGAGCTGCTCGCCGACGTCGTGAACAAGGTCTGGTTCCTCGACGCCACGCGCGGCGAGATCGACCTCTACAACATGAGCTGGCAGCGCTACCTCGACGCGCGCGCCACCGACGAGAAGCGCCGCCGCCGTGAACGCGCCAACGCCGAGAAGAAGGCGTCGGCATTGCAGCAGCAGGCCGCGAAGCTCGGGGCCAAGGCGACGAAGGCCGTGGCGGCCAAGAACATGGCGCGCCGCGCGGAGCAGATGCTCTCGCAGCTCGACGACACGCGTCAGGCCGACAAGGTCGCGCGGATCAAGTTCCCGGAGCCCGCCCCGTGCGGGCGCACGCCGCTCACGGCCGACGGCCTGTCGAAGTCCTACGGCTCGCTCGAGATTTTCACCGGAGTCGATCTGGCGATCGACCGCGGCTCGAAGGTCGTCGTACTCGGTTTGAACGGTGCCGGAAAGACGACATTGCTCCGGCTGCTCGGCGGAATGGAAACTCCGGATACGGGTTCCGTCGAGCCGGGTCACGGATTGCGTTTGGGCTATTACGCACAGGAACACGAAACTCTCGACCACGATGCGAGCGTGTGGGAAAACATCCGACATCTCGCGCCGGACACAGGGGCGCAGGAGTTGCGGAACCTGCTGGGTTCGTTCCTGTTCACGGGTGAACAACTCGACCAGCCCGCCGGCACGCTTTCCGGCGGCGAGAAGACCCGTCTGGCGCTGGCCGGGCTCGTCTCCAGTGCCGCGAACGTGCTGCTCCTGGACGAACCGACCAACAACCTCGATCCGGCCAGCCGTGCGCAGGTCCTGGACGCCCTGCGCAGCTTCGCGGGCGCCGTGGTACTGGTGACGCACGACCCGGGCGCGGTCGAGGCGCTGGAGCCCGAGCGAGTGATCCTGCTGCCCGACGGGACCGAGGATCATTGGTCCCCGGATTATCTGGAACTTGTCCAGCTAGCGTGATCAGATACGGCCATTTGGGTGCTTGTCACGCCTCGTGAAGCACTTGAATGGCCCAATGTGATCGCAATTTCGCTCGTTTTACGTCTGTCGTCTGGCATTCCTGGGCTTCGTGTTCGATCATTGCCCCGGCAGGGGCCGCAAATGGCCCAGAACTCCACTCGGCGGGAAGGCGATCGACGTGGCTGATCTCAAGAAAGGCGCGCGGATCACCGGCAACACGCGCGACAAGCTGGCCGCTGACCTGAAGAAGAAATACGAGAAGGGCTCGAGCATCCGGGCCCTTGCTGAGTCCACGGGACGTTCCTACGGGTTCGTGCACCGTGTTCTCTCTGAGTCCGGGGTCCAGCTGCGGGGGCGCGGCGGGGCCACGCGGGTCAAGAAGAAGTAGCAGTACCAGGCCGACTGCGCGGGGGGCGCAGTCCCTGTTCGGCCGCTCGGAACGTCAGCACTCCTCCGAGCAGCACCAACGGATAAACCAGGTAGCCGTAGCGGGTTGCCGGGGTGAGCAGGACCAACGCGCCGAGCCCGACGGCGATCCGCAAGAGCGCGGCGGATCCCGTCGCGGGGGGACGGCGCACCAGCCACACCAGCATCGCCACCGCTGCGGCCGCCACCAGGACGAGTGAGATCACGCGGCCCGCTGAGCCGGTTTCCGCGATCAGGTGGCCCGGAAGCGGGCTCGCCGCGGGGGAGCGCACCACGCCCATCCCGAGCGGAAACCGGATCACGTGCTCCACGAACGCGTCCGGGGCGACCAGGTACACCGGCAGGTGCAGGACCACGGTCGCACTGACCAAAGTGGTCACGAACCACGCGAGCGCCCTGCGGTCGCGTGAATTTCCGTTGTGCGTACGGCAGAACACGAAGACCGCGAGTACGGCCGCGGCCGGCGCGACGATGAGCTTCGCGCTGATCACGAGTGCCAGCACGAATCCCGACCACCCCGGGCGCCCGGTTGCAGCGAGTGCGCACGCGAGCACGAGCAGTCCCACAATGGCGAGATCGGGACCGGCGACGGCCCATGTCAATGCGGTGAGTGGGCACGCGATTGCCAATTGTGCCGAAAGAACCGGAATTCGCGGCCATTTCAGCATTCGTAGTGAGGCGATCACACAGAGAGACGCACAAAGTGCGAACATCCACCGGGCATCGGTGAGCGCATTGGTGAACGGTGTTCCCCCGAACAACGCGCGCGGAAGGCCGAACACCGTCATCACGGGCCCGTAGGGCGTGTAGTCGTTCACCTCGGGCGCGCGCCCGAGAGCGGTCACGTCGACATAGGGCGTGCCGTGCTGAAGCAACAGGCTCGCGCTGCGCTCGATCACCCACACTTCGGGCTGCGCGGCCCACGAGTCCGGCGTGACGAGCCAGTCGACTCCGGTCAGTCGGCGAATAACGAGCACCGCGAGCGGGACGATCATCGCCAACAACCCGATCACCGCGATCGAGCACCACCGCGAGCCGAGCGGGCCGCGGGGCGTGCGCCCGAGCCGGGCCGACACGAGCAGCCAGCCGCTGTGGGCCGCGGCGAAGCCGTACGCGGCCGTCGCGAAGTTGCCCCAGACGCGGTAGCCGTAGAACTCGGACACGATCGCGCTGATCAACGCGAAGGCGAAGCAACCCAGGTAGAACACGAGGTCCCAGGTGAGCACCCGGGCCGCCCGGTCCGCGGCTGCCCGGGCCGGAGCCATCAGCAGGTGCACCGCTTCCCCCTCACGAACCTGGCCGTCCCCGTCACGTCAGGCTACCGAGGGCGTCCGGATCACCCGTGCTCGCCCGTTCGGCCCAGTTCTCGCAGCCGCGGGAGCAGCGCGGCCGCCTGCTTCGCCCGGCCCACGGTGTCGCCGGCGGACGGGAGCATGAGGATGAGGTCGGTGAACCCGGCGTCGAGGAAGGTCCGCGTCTCGCGCAGGGTGTCCTCGTCCTCGGCCGAGAGCCGGAACTGCACGGCCCGGCGCACCGTCGCCGGGTCGCGACCGACCGCCGCGCAGTGCCGGTCGAGCACGCCCGACAGCCGCGTGAGCTCCTCGACGGGGGTGCCCGGCAGGCTCGCGTTGAGCCACACGTCGGCGTGCTCGGCGACGATCCGCAGGCCGCGGCGCTCGCCGTTGCTGCCGAGCCACAGCGGCGGCTTCGGTGCCTGCACGGGTTTCGGGTCGCTCGTCGCGCCCGTCAGCCGGTAGTGGGCACCGCTGAAGTCGGCGACCGGGCGCGTCCACAGCAGGTCGAGGACGGTGCACGCCTCGGCGAGCCGCTCGACGCGTTCGCGCGCCGGCGGGGTCGGCATGCCGAGCATCGTGTCGGCGAGCTCGTCGCCACCCGCGCCGAGGCCCACGTCGAGCCGACCGCCGCAGAGGTGGTCGATCGTCGCGGCCATCTTGGCCAGCACGGCCGGGTGCCGGTTGGTGTTGCCCGAAACCAGGCAGCCGATCCGGACGTGGTGCGTGGCCTCGGCCATGGCGGCGAGCAGGGTCCAGGCTTCGAACACGGCGCCGGTTCGGACGGGGCCCATGGGCGCGAAGTGGTCGAAGGTCCAGAGGCCGTCGAACCGCGCGTCGTCGGCGATCGCCCAGATCTCGCGCAGCGTCGCGACGTCCGTGAACTGCTGGGCGGGTTTCAGTCCGAAGGTCACCATGGGGGCTCCTGATCGTCAGATAGAGAAATCATCAGCACTACTGATGATCAGGGTAGAGCTAAGATGCGGTTCATGTCGAGTGCTCCCGAAACCCCGGCCGTCGTGACCCGCCGGCTCGGTTATCTGCTCAAGCACGCGCAGCTGCGGCTGGCCGAGCTGCAGGAGCCGTTGCTCGCGCCCCACGGGGTGACCGGGCGGCAGGTCGCCGTGCTCGCGCTGCTGGCCGACGGCGAGCCGCAGGCGCAGCAGGAGGCGGCCGCGCGGCTTGGCGTGGACCGGACGACCATGGTCCAGCTCGTTGACGAGCTGGAAGACAAGGTGCTCGTGCGGCGCCACGTCGATCCCGCCGATCGCCGCCGCCGGATCGTGACGCCGACGGAGGAGGGGCTGCGCGTGCTGAAGGCGGCCACCGAGGCGTCGGAGGAGGCCGAACGGCGGCTGCTGGTCCCGCTCGACGGGCGTGAGGCCGACGCGCTGCGCGAGGCGCTGTGGGCGGTTGTTCACCGCCGGTGAACGCTCGGGTGGACGGCACCGGGAAGAACTCGGGACGAACTGGCGTTGTGCGGGGCATCTCTGGGAAAAAGCTCAAGTAATATAGAAGTTTTGTCGATCGGGGGAAAGGCTCCACATGGACAACTCGTGGGCGTTGCTCGGCTCCGTGATGCGCGGGGCCGACACGCCGAGGGCGCTCACGCGCGGCACCGTGAAAAGGGTCGCGCGCTTCGCCCGACCACACTGGATGCGGCTGCTGGTCTTCCTGGTCCTGACGGTGGTTTCCGCCGTGCTCGCGGTGACCACGCCCGTGCTGGCGGGTAAGGTCGTCGACGCGATCGTCGGTCACCAGGACCTGCCGCTGATCATCTGGCTCGCCGTGGTGATCGCGGTGCTCGCCATCCTCGACGCCGGGCTGGGGCTGGCGGAGCGGTGGCAGTCGGCGCGCATCGGCGAGGGGATCATCCTCGACCTGCGCGTCGCCGTGTTCGCGCACGTGCAGAAGCTGCCCATCGCGTTCTTCACGCGCACCCGCACCGGCGCGCTGGTGAGCCGGCTCAACAACGACGTGATCGGCGCGCAGCGCACGTTCACCGCAACGCTGTCGGGCCTGGTCACCAACGTGATCCAGCTCGTGCTCTCGCTCGCGGTGATGGTGACGCTGTCGTGGCAGGTGACGGTCTTCGCGCTGGTGCTGCTGCCGATCTTCGTGCTCCCGGCGCGCCGGCTGGGCCGCCGGATGGCCGGGCTGCAGCGCGAGTCGGCGCAGCTCAACGCCGGCATGACCACACAGATGACCGAGCGGTTCTCGGCGCCGGGCGCCACGCTCGTGAAGCTGTTCGGCCGGCCGCGTCAGGAAGTCGGCGAGTTCGGCGACCGCGCCGGGCGCGTGCGCGACATCGGCGTGCGCACCGCGATGCTCACCCGCTGGTTCATGACCAGCCTCACGCTCGTGTCGGCGCTCGCGCAGGCGCTGGTCTACGGCCTCGGCGGCTACCTCGCCTTCACCGGCCAGATCGCGCCCGGCACCGTGGTGGCACTGGCGCTGCTGCTGACCCGCCTCTACGCGCCGCTCACGGCGTTGGCCAACGTCCGCGTCGACGTGATGACCGCGCTGGTGTCGTTCGAGCGCGTCTTCGAGGTGCTCGACCTCGACCCCATGATCAAGGAACCGGTGAAGCCGAAGGCGCTGCCCGCGGGCGGCGTGGCCGTGGAGTTCGAGGACGTGCGCTTCGGGTACCCGGCGGCCGACCGGTTCTCGCTGGCGTCACTGGAAGACGTGGCCACTTTGGACAGCCGCGGGGGCGAAGAGGTGCTGCACGGAATCAGCTTCCGCGCCGAACCGGGCCAGATGGTGGCCTTGGTCGGCTCGTCGGGTGCCGGCAAGTCGACCATCGCCTCACTGCTGCCGCGCCTCTACGACGTGGACGGCGGCGCGGTCCGGTTGTCCGATGTGGACGTCCGCGACCTGGACTTCGCGACGCTGCGCGCCACCGTGGGCGTGGTGACGCAGGACGGGCACCTGTTCCACGACACCATCCGCGCCAACCTGGCCTATGCCCGCCCGGGCGTGACCGACGACGAGATCTGGGCCGCGCTGGAACAGGCCCGCCTGAGTCACCTGGTGCGCTCGCTGCCCGACGGCCTCGACACGACCGTCGGCGAACGCGGCTACCGCCTCTCCGGCGGTGAGCGCCAGCGGCTCACCATCGCGCGGCTCCTGCTGGCGCAGCCGAAGGTCGTGGTGCTGGACGAGGCCACGGCGCACCTGGACTCCGAATCGGAGGCCGCGGTCGGCGAGGCTCTCACGGGTGCGCTCGAAGGCCGCACGGCGCTCGTGATCGCGCACCGGCTCTCGACCGTCCGTGCCGCGGACCTGATCCTGGTCGTCGAGGACGGCCGGATCGTCGAACGCGGCACACATGAAGAGCTGCTCGCCCTCGGCGGCCGCTACGCCGAGCTGCACCACACGCAGTTCGACGAGGAGCCGACCGCCGCGTGACGCGACGCCAAGGGCGCCTCGAGAATACTCGAGGCGCCCTTGGCGTCTCCGCTCAGCGTCCGAGGCAGGCGAAGGTCGCGTTGACGAGCGCCATCTTGCGCGGGTCGTCACGCAGCAACGGGCCCATGCGGTTCATCACGTAACCGAAGCCCACGCCGGCCTCCGGGTCGGCGCCACCGGACGAGCCGCCGAGACCGTCGTGGCCGAACGCGGCCGGGTTGGGGCCGAAGCCGCGCGCGTCGCTGCCGAGGTAGAAACCCAGCGCCCACTCGTTGGGCACGCCGGCGACCACGTCGACCGAGGCGCCCTGGCCTTCGCGGGCCCGGGCGAGCGCGCCGGCCGAGATCAGGCGTTCGGAGCCGTCGGCCAGTGCGCCGTAGATGATCGCGAGGGCCTTCGCCGTGCCGTGGCCGTTGAGGGCGGGCATCACGGCGCGCCGCCACGCGGGTTCGTTGGCGTGGTGTCCTTCCACGCGCGGGTTCGCCATGGCGGCGAGCGCGACCGGGCCGGCGTTCGCGAACGCCTCGGTGAGCGCCGTGGTCATCTCCGGCGTGAGTACCGGCTCCACGAGCGTCGAGCACCGCCCGAGGTCGGCTTCCCCGACGCCGAGGGAGAAATCCGCCTCCAACGGACCGGCGACGTGCTCGGCGAAGAACGCGTCGATGCCCTGCCCGGCCACGCGGCGCACGACCTCGCCGACGAGGAAACCGTAGGACAGCGCGTGGTAGCCGCTCGCGGAGCCAGGCGGGAACAGCGGTTCCTGCGCGGCCAGCAGCCCCGTGATGTGGTCCCAGTCGTAGAGCTCCTCGACCTTCACCGGGCGCGCCAGGTCGATGCCGACGACGCCGGAGCGGTGCGAGAGCAGCCAGCGCACCGGGATGTCCTGCTTGCCCGCCGCGGCGAACTCGGGCCAGTAGCACGCCACGGGGGCGTCGAGGTCCAGCTCGCCGGCGTCGGCGAGCTGGTGCGCGCAGATCGCCGCCATGCCCTTGGTGGTGGACCAGACGTTGGTCAGCGTGTCCGGCCGCCACGGCGTGGTGCGGCCGGGATCCGCCCAGCCGGCCCAGAGATCGACCACGACCTCGCCGCGCAGCGTGACCGCGAAGGCCGCGCCCAGCTCGTCGCGCTCGGAGATGTTCTCGACGAACGCGTCCTGCACCGCCTCGAACCCGGGCGCGCAGGCGCCGTGCAGGGGCACGGCCGTCTCATCGTCCATGCTGGCCCGCCTCCACTCGACACCGACTGGTCGGTACGCCGAAGTTAGAAGGGCGGACCGGGCCCGTCAAGACCTGCCGGGCCCGGTCCTTTTTCGCCGGAAGTGCCGCTGGTTGGCCGACGGCTACCGCAGGGCCGGCACGCGGGGGCCGTACTTGGCGAGCAGGGCCGTGTTGGCCTCGTCGCCACCCTCCACATTGGAGCTTCGCCACAGCGGGACGTCGATGCCCTCGGCCGTGCCGCGGTCGTAGACCTCCGCCAGGATCAGGTTCCACAGGAACGCGTTGACCACAGTGGACAGTGGTGCGGTGCGCGGCGCGCCGGCCGGGTGGCTCGCGTCGCCGGGGATCACGAGCGAGTCGAGCACGACGGTGCCCTCCTCGACCAGCGTCGTCGCCGAGCGGCGCGGCGCCGCTGCCACGCACGCGCGCGACGTCACGGCGATCACCGACGCGCCGCGGCGGCGGGCACCGGCGGCCAGTTCCACCGGGTACGGGTTCACCCCGGACGTCGAGAACACCACGAGCACGTCGTCGGGACCCGGCGCGCGCTCGGCCAGCACCTCTTCGGCGAGCCCGCTGCGTCGCTCGGTCTTCGTGCTGTGCTGCGCGCCGTGCAGGGGCAGCAGCTCCGGGTGGTACAGCGGGTAGACGCAGGCGAGACCGCCCGCGCGGTAGAACGTCTCGGCGACCGCGGCGAGCGAGTGCCCGGCACCGGCGGTGAACACGAGGGCGTCGGACCGGATGACCCCGAGGACGAGGTCGGCCGCCGCCGTCAGCGCTTCGGCGTTGGCCTGCTGCGCGGCCGCGAGCTTTTCCGAGGTGCTCTTCCAGATTTCCGTGGCGCTCACCACACCTGCCCTTCGTCGCGGGTTCGGGCGCCGAATGTATCGCTTGGACACGCTTCGTGGTGGATTAGCGTGAGAGCTGATCATCCGGGCGTACCGGTGACTGGGAGGCGGCACGTGGACGGAGTACCCGTCGTTTCGGTACGGCGCGCGCACGGGCGGACGAGGGCGGTGGCGCTGGTGCTGCACGGCGGCGCCGAGCACGGCATCGCGGCCGTGGGGCCGTGGCGGCTGGCGTACCTGCGCATGGTGCCGCTCGCCCGCGCCCTGCACCGCGCGGGTCGCGCGGCGGGCCTGGAGGTGCGCCTGGTGCGCAACCGCCGCTACGGCTGGAACGCGCCCGCGGAAGACCCGGTGGCCGACGCCCGCTGGGCGCTGGAGCGCGTCCGCGCCGAACACCCGGGCCTGCCCGTCGTGCTCATCGGGCACTCGATGGGCGGGCGCGTGGTGCTGCGCGTGGCCGGCGACCCCGCCGTGGTGGGCGTGTGCGCCCTCGCGCCGTGGACGCCGCCCGGCGAGCCCGTGGACGCCGTCGCGGGCCGCTCCGTGGTCATGCTGCACGGCACACGCGACCGGATCACCTCACCGCGTGATTCGCACGCCTTCGCCGAGCGCGCGCGGGAGCTCGCCAAGCGCCTCGTCCGCTTCGACGTCACCGGCGAGGGTCACGCGATGATCAAGCGCCCGGCGGTCTGGACCAGGCTGATGTGTGCTTTCACACTGGAAGCGATCGACGCGGGCGAGACCGACGAAACTCTCCGGCAGGCATGGACCCGGCCCGCGGACGAGCGGCTGCGCATCCCCGTGTGACCGGATCCGGCGACAACCGCACAGCGCAGGTCGCGTGTGCCGGGAATACCATCAGATGTGGGCCGATGGGCCCATTCCGGAGGGAGTGTCTTGTCCACCTCAAGTGTTGACCGAGCGGCGGGGCCCGCCTCGCAACCGGCGCCCGACGAAACCCGGTGGCCGGGACTGGCCACGCCGCCGCACTCGCCGCTGCGCGCGCGGGCCGCGGAGGCGCTCTTCCGCCGCGCCGTGAAGAACCTCGACCTGCGGGTCACGTTCCCCGACGGCACCGTCCTGGGTGCCGGTGGCCCGGAGGCGCCGGAGATGCGGATCCTGCGGCCCTCGGCGTTCTTCCACCGCCTCGGCGCCGACGCGAAGATCGGCTTCGGCGAGTCGTACATGGTGGGGGACTGGACCGCCGAGGACCTCGCGGGAGTGCTGACGCCGTTCGCCGAGAAGCTGGCCACGGTCGTGCCGCCGTTCCTGCAGCGGTTCCGACGCTTCGCCGAGCGCGTGCAGCCGGCGCACGAGGAGAACACGATCGAGGGGTCGCGGTCGAACATCCACCGGCACTACGACCTGTCCAACGACCTGTTCAGCGCGTTCCTCGACGAGTCGATGATGTACTCCTCGGCGCTGTTCGGCCCGGGCGACAGCCTGACGCAGGCCCAGCACCGCAAGCTCGACAGCGTGCTGGACTACGCGGGCGTGCGCGAGGGCAGCGAGGTGCTGGAGATCGGCACCGGCTGGGGCGAGCTGTCGATCCGCGCGGCCTCTCGCGGCGCGAAGGTGACGTCGCTGACCATCTCGCAGGAGCAGAAGGTGCTGGCCGACGCGCGGATCGCCGAGGCGGGCCTTTCCGACCGCATCGACGTGCAGCTGTGCGACTACCGCAACGCCACGGGCCAGTACGACGCCGTGGTGAGCGTGGAGATGATCGAGGCCGTCGGGCAGTCCTACTGGCCCACGTTCTTCGCCACGATCGGCAAGCGGCTGCGCCCGGGCGGGCGCTTCGGCCTGCAGGCCATCACGATGGACCACGACCGGATGCTGGCTGCGGCCAGGTCGTACAGCTGGATCCACAAGTACATCTTTCCGGGCGGCATCATCCCGTCGGTGCAGGCGATCGAGGACGGCATGCGCGACAACACCCGCCTGAAGCTGGCCGGGATGCGCGAGTTCGGCCAGGACTACGCGCGCACGCTCAAGCTTTGGGGCGAGCGGTTCCACCAGCGCTGGGACGACATCCGCGGCTTCGGCTTCGACGACGTGTTCCACCGGATGTGGGAGTTCTACCTCGCCTATTCGGAGGCCGGGTTCCGTTCGGGGCACATCAAGGTACACCAGTTCGGGTTCGCCGACCCCCGCTGAGCAGGCCGTTCCTCGCCGGATGAACCTGCACCAGGTGCCGCACGTCCTTTGTTGGAGGACGTGCGGTTCACTGGGCCGCACGAGTTTTGCCGGATTCGGGGATTGGGTGAAAGCCAATGACGTACGGAGGCGACGACGGCAGGCGGCGGGTGCCGCCCCGGCCACCGCAGCCCGCCGCACGCCCGCGGCAGCATCAGCGGGCACAGATGATGCCGCTGCCGGGCACGAGCAGCAGCCCGTACGACGCGCGAACCAGACCGATGGGCTCGCGCGGCGAGGCTCCCGTGCCCCCGCCGCCAGCACCGCCCCGGCATGCCCCGCCCCGGCAGGCCCCGCCACCCGGACCGGCTCCGCGCCGGCGTCGCCGGTGGAGCTTCGGCAAGGTCCTGATGACCTTGGTGCTGCTCTTCGTCGTGTTCCTGGGCGGGATCTGGGCGTACCTGGAGTTCTCCATCAACCGGGTCGACGCACTGGCCGACTACGACGGCCGTCCCGCTGCCGCGTCGGGAACCAACTGGCTGATCGTGGGCTCCGACAGCCGCGACGGGCTCTCGGCCGCGGACGAGGAACGCCTGGCGACCGGTGACGTCGCGGCGGCCGGCGGCGGGCAGCGCACCGACACGATCATGATCGCGCACATCCCGGACAACGACACAAAGCCGACGTTGCTGAGCCTGCCGCGCGACTCGCAGGTGAAGATCCCGGGCCACGGCACGAACAAGATCAACGCCGCGTTCTCGCTCGGCGGCCCCGCGCTGCTGGTGAAGACCGTGGAAGGCGCCACCGGCCTGCGCATGGACCACTACGCGGAGATCGGCTTCGGCGGGTTCGCGAACATCGTCGACGCGATCGGCGGGGTCGACATGTGCGTGGACAAGGAAATGCACGACACGTTCACCAACATCGACATCAAGGCCGGCTGCCAGACGCTGGACGGGCGCGAGTCGCTCGGGTTCGTCCGCATGCGCCACAGCAGCGCGACCCCGCGCTCGGACCTCGACCGCGTGGCCAACCAGCGCAAGTTCATCGGCGCTCTCGTGAGCCAGATCGCGAGCCCGGGGACCTTGCTGAACCCGTTCGACTTCTTCCCGCTGCTGTCCTCGGCGCCCGACGCGCTGACGATGGACTCGGGTGATCACGTGCACAACCTGGCCGGCCTGGCGATCGCGATGCGCGGCATCTCGTCCGACGGCGTGCTCACCGGCACGGTGCCGGTCACCGACGGCTCGGCCGAGCACTGGGACAAGACGAAGTCGGCGCTGCTGTTCGACGCGCTGAAGAACGACACCCCGGTGCCGCCCACCGCCGTCGTCAACTAGCACCGCTCAGCAGCATCGACCGCTGGGGCCCGCCGGAAAACGGCGGGCCCCAGCGTTATTTTGATGTCGCAATGCTGTTGCGGTGCCACCATGAGGACATGGACACCCTCACCGACGGCGTGGTCACCCTCAACCGCTGGCGCTCCGAAGACCTCGACGTGCTCGTGGACACGGTCTCGGCGTCCCGCGAGCACATCGGCGCGTGGCTCGTCTGGGCCACCGACGGCTACGGTCCGGCCGAAGGCACGGAGTTCCTCACCGGCACGGCCGAACGCTGGGAGTCGGGTGAGGCGCGGGAGTACGGCATCCACACCGCCGACGGCACGCTGGCCGGCGGCTGCGGCCTGATGCGCCGCGACGACGGCCGCGAGATCGGCTACTGGCTGGCGAAGCCGTGCACTGGCCGCGGCTTCGCCACGCGCGCGACCGCCCTGCTCGTCGCCGAGGCCTGGCGCCTGGGCGCGCCCCACGTCGACATCCTCCACGACGAGCTGAACACGAAGAGCGGCGCGATCCCGGCCCGGCTGGGTTTCACCTTGCACCACAAGGAAGCCGCCTCCGACGCGCTGGCCCCGGGGTGCTCGGGCAACGACTTCGTGTGGCGCATCCAGCGGCCGGGCTGACCGGGAATCCTTGCCGGGCAAGGAAAGTCTCAGGAGACGTTTTTGCGCTCGCGCAGCACCTTCAACGCGCGGTCCGCGTGGGCGGTGAAGTTCAGCTCGCTCTTGATCACGTCGAGCACGCGCCGGTCGGTGTCGATGACGAACGTGGTGCGCTTGGTGTGCAGCGGGATGAACTTGCGCCACGCGCCGAACTGCTTCGCCACCACACCGTCCACATCGGACAAAAGCGGGTAGTCGAACCCGTTGGCGGCGGAGAATTCCCGCTGCTTGGCCACGGCGTCCGGGCTGATGCCCACGCGCTGGGCGCCCACCTCGGCGAACTCTGCGGCCAGGTCGCGGAAGTGGCAGCTCTCGGCGGTGCAGCCGCTCGTCATGGCGGCGGGGTAGAAAAACAGCACGACGGGGCCGGACGTCAGAAAGTCCGACAATGTGCGGTCGTCGCCCTGGTCGTCGGAGAGGGTGAAGTCGGGCGCGAGGTCGCCGGTGTCCATCGGGGTCCTTTCGGTCGGGTCCGCGGGAGATGATCCTCCTCGGTGTTCGCCGGCCGCGCCGCAGGTGGACGGGTCAGCCCGCGTGGCGCTCGATCATCTCGTCCACTTCGTCGCCCGTGGCCGAGTCGGCGACGAACGAACCACGCGCGGCGAGCACGCCGAGCTGGCGCAGCCGCGCCGCGTGCTCTGCGCTTCGTACCCCTTCGGCGCCGATGCGCAGGTTGAGCTCCTTGCCGCGCTCGACCAGCTGACGAAGGTGGCGCATGTCGGCCTCCGCGGCGCCGTCGGCGAGCGCGTCGACGACCGGGCCGCTGAGGATGACGTGCCGAATGGGCAGGCTGTGGCGGGGGATGAGCTCGAGGTCCGCTGAGCCGGAGATCGTGAGCACGAGCTGGGCGCCGAGGTCGGCGAGCACGGTGAACGAGTCGTGCACCTCGCCGTTGTCGTCGAACATCGACTCGCGGTCGGTGCACAGGCGCAGCGCACGGGCCGGCAGGTCGTGGCGGTCGAGCTGCTCCTTGACCAGCATCACGAGCTCGTCGTCACCGGCGAGGCGCTTCGGCAGCCGGATGCAGACGTCGGGCGCGGCGTCGCCGAACCGCTCGCGCCAGCGCGCCGTGGCCGCCAGCGACTCGGCGAGCAGCCACTTGCCGAGCGGCACCGTCATGCCGGTGGACTGCGCCAGCGGGTAGAAGTCCTCGGAGTCGAGCTCGCCCTTCTCCGGGTGGTTCCACCGCAGGCCGGCGTTCACGGCCGCGATCTCGTCGGGCTTCGCGAGTTTCACGGTGGGCTGGTAGATCAGGGAGAACTCACCGTTCTCCAGCGCGCCCGCGATCACTGCGCCGAGCTGGTAGCGACTGCGGTCGCGTGCGTCCTCGTCCGGGTCGAACAGCATCCACTTCGCCTTGCCGTGTTCCTTCGCCCGGTGCAGCGCGAGTTCCGCGGCCCGGCGCAGCTCGATGTGCCCGCCGTCGCGGCACGCGCCCACGACGATGCCGACGCTCGCGCTCACCCCGATCCCGTGGCCACCCAGGTAGACCGGCTCGTTGAGGTCCTCCAGCGCGCGGTCCACGAGGTTCACCACGTGCTGCCGTGTGAGGTCCTCGCCGCGCAGCAGCACGGCGAACCCGTCGCCGGACAGGCGGGCGACGTACCCGTCGTGGTGCCCGGTGAAGACCGCCGACAGCTTGCTCGCGACCTCTTTCAGCACCTCGTCGCCGACACCCGCGCCGAGGCCGTCGTTGATCACCTTGAAGCCGTCGAGGTCGAGGTACACCAGCGCGATCTGCTCGGTGCGGGGCGCGGTGAGCGCGGCCTCGACGCGGGTGGTGAACGCCTGCGAGTTCGGCAGACCGGTGAGCGGGTCGTGCACGTTCTGGTGCATCAGGCGTTCGCCGAGCAGGTGCAGGTCGTCGGCGTCGGCCGCCATCAGCACCGGGAAGTGGGTGTCGGGCCGGTCGCCGGGCAGCCACGCGAGCGTGACGTTGGTGGTGAGGCCGCCGTCCTCGCTGTGGTCGAGGCGGATGCCGCGCTCGGTGACCTTGCCGATGTCGGTGGTGATGAGGCGTTCGAGGCCGGCGCGGATCCGCGTGGCGCCGTGCTCGGTGGCGGCCAGGTCTGCGAGGTGCCTGCCCCTGAGCCGATCCTGGGTCGAGCCGAGCAGCTTGGCCAGCGCGAGGTTGACCTCCATGATCACGCCGGAGGGGTCGGCGAGCGCGATCCCGATCGGGGCGGTGGAGAAGAGCGTGGTGAAGCGCAGGACGGCGGCTTCGTACGCGGGGGTCGCGAACTCCGCGACCTCCTGGGCGAAGGAGAGCAGGAGACGCTCCAATTCCGCGGGCGGAAGCGTTACTCCTTTCGTGTCGGTCAGCGTCGTCGCGAACTTGCGCGCGACATCGACCAACCCTGGCGCGGCACCAGGCTCAGGCACACTCCACCTCTTCATGCGCGGACAAAAGCCAGCTCAGACCCGGTGTGAAGGTTCAGGGACCCACACTAGGTATGAGTTGGCCGTGAGTGATGCCACGGCATCATGCGCGAAACGGGGTGTCTACCGGCTGAACGAGTGACGACCCATACACAAATGGTGACGTGATGTCACCTTGAGTGCTCGAACGTGTTTTTCCAGTTCGTCCGATTCCCGTTGCTTCGGCACTGTCGGCTCCCCGCCTCCCGCAGCGTCCGTCAACGATATTCGAGGCGCACCGGCAGTCCGTCGGCGGGGACCGGCAATGACACGTAGTCCCAGCGTGCGGTGTAGTCCTGGGGCACGGACCAGCGGAAAGTCCGCAGCATCTCGTGCATCAGCGCCTTGACCTCGAGGCTGCCGAAGTGCAGCCCGATGCACTTGTGCGCGCCGCCGCCGAACGGCATCCACGCGAACCGGTGCGACTTGTCCTCGCGCCGCGGCTCGGCGAACCGCTCGGGGTCGAAGCGCATCGGGTCGGTCCAGCAGTCGGGGGTGAAGTGGTTCAGCGTCGGCGAGACGCCGACGAGCGTGCCTTCGGGGATGAAGTGACCGAGCACCTCCGTGTCCTTGGTGGTCTTGCGGGCCATCGACGGCACCGGGGCCCGCAGTCGCAGTGATTCCTTCATCACGAGGTCGAGCGTTTCCAGGCTTTCCAGCGCCTCGATGTCCGGCACGTCGTCGCCGAGCGCGAGCGACTCCGCGCGGGCGCGTTCCTGCCACTCCGGGTGCTTGGCCAGGTAGTAGGCCATGGCGCTGCTGGTGATGGTCGTGGTGTCGTGCGCCGCCATCATCAGGAAGATCATGTGGTTCACGATGTCCGCGTCGGTGAACCGGTCGCCGTCCTCGGTGGTGGCGGTGCAGAGCGCGGCGAACAGGTCGTCGCCGCCCGCGCGGCGCTTTTCCGGCAGGGTCTCGCCGAAGTAGCGCTCCAGCAGCCGCCGGCCGCGCAGGCCGGCGGACCAGCGGCCGCCGGGCACGGGGTAGCGCACCAGCGCCGTGCCCGCGCGCACGGTGTTCACGAACGCGCGGTTGATCCGCATCGCGTCGCCGGGCGAGTGCATGTCCATGAACACGCGCGTCGCCACGTCGAGGGTGAGCTGCTTGAGCGCCCAGTACAGCCGCGGCCGCGTGCCGCCGGGCCACGCCTCGACGCCGGCGCGCAGGGCCGGGCCCATCTGCCCGACGTAGCCGACGAGCCGCTCGCGCGTGAACGCGCTCTGCATGATCCGCCGGTGCAGGTGGTGCTCGCCGAAGTCGAGCAGCATGAGGCCGCGGTCGAAGAACTTCTCGATGAAGAACTTCCAGCCCTCCTGCGAGAACGCCTTGTCCTTGTTCACCAGGGCGATCTGCGTGGCCTCGGGGCCGGACAGCGAGACGATCCGGCGGCCGAAGCCACCCATCCACGAGACGGGACCGTACTTCTCGTAGCGGCTGAAGCTGAAGTCCAGGCCGAAGCGCATCATCTCCAGCGCGTGGCCCACGACCGGCGGGCCGTCGTCGCCGAGCACCGGCTTCAGGCCGCTACCCGCGGGTGGCGCCGCGAGTTCGCGCACTGGGTAGGTGGCCGCTTGCCAGCGCTGGTCGACGGTGCGGGGCAGCGGCATGGACGTGAGCGTGGGCACGCGCTCACGCAGGCTCTCGGCGACCTTGCCGACCTTGCCGACTTTGCCGACTGCGCTCGTCATGGCGACCTGCCTTCGCTGGCGGAACCCCGGTCCGACCTCCACCGTGCCGCGCTGTTGACCGAATGACAATACCTTCGGCCGGCTCCATCCGGGTGATCCTTGACGTAGATCGGTGCCGGGCGGTGGTTCGCGCCGCCCGGCACCGGATCTACGGGTTGTTCAGTCCTGCTCGGCGCGGACCTGGCGGGCCGCCGCGACGAGGTGGCGCAACGCGGGCTCCACCTCGGCGTAGCGGCGCGTCTTGAGGCCGCAGTCGGGGTTCACCCACAGCCGGTGCGCCGGCATGGCGGCGACCGCCGTGCGCAGCAGGTCCGCGACCTCCTCGACGCCCGGCACGCGGGGCGAGTGGATGGCGTAGACGCCGGGGCCGACGCCGCGCGCGAACCCGCCGGCCGACAGGTCGGCGAGCACCTCCATCTTCGAGCGCGCGGCTTCGATGCTGGTCACGTCGGCGTCGAGGCCGTCGATCGCCGAGAGCACCTCGCCGAACTCCGAAATAACACATGTGCGTGTGGATCTGGGTGCCCTCGGCGGCTCCGGCCGTCGCGACGCGGAACGCCCGCACCGCCCAGTCGAAGTAGGACTCGCGCCCGGCCGCGCGCAGCGGCAGCAGCTCGCGCACGGCCGGCTCGTCGACCTGGATCACGCGCACGCCCGCGGTTTCGAGGTCGGCCACCTCGTCGCGGATCGCGAACGCGACCTGGAGGGCGGTGTCCGCGAGCGGCTGGTCGTCGCGCACGAACGACCACGCGAGGATCGTGACCGGGCCGGTGAGCATGCCCTTGATCGGCTTGTCCGTGCGGCTTTGCGCGTACCGCGCCCACGGCACGGTCATCGGCCGCGGGCGCGAGACGTCGCCGTAGAGGATCGGCGGGCGGACGCAGCGCGAGCCGTAGGACTGCACCCAGCCGTGCTCGGTCGAGGCGAACCCGGCGAGCTGCTCGGCGAAGTACTGCACCATGTCGTTGCGCTCGGGCTCGCCGTGCACCAGCACGTCGAGGCCCAGCTCCTCCTGTAGCCGCACCACGCGGTCGATCTCGGCGTGCATCTGGGCCACGTACGCGGCTTCGTCGAGCGTGCCTGCACGGTGGGCGGCGCGCGCCTTGCGGACGTCGGTGGTCTGCGGGAACGAGCCGATCGTGGTGGTCGGCAGTGGCGGCAGGCCGAGGGATTCCTGTTGCACGGCCGCCCGTTGCTCGTACGGCTCCCGCACGGCGTCCTCGCGCTTCAGCGCCGTCAGCCGCTTGCCCACGGCCGCGTCCGCCGGGTTTGTCGCGCGGTCAGTGACGGCCGCCCGCGCCGCCGACAGGTCCACCGGCTCGCCGCGCAGCGCCCGCCCGAGCAGCACGACCTCCGCGACCTTCTGGTCGGCGAACGCGAGCCAGCTCCCGAGTCGTGAATCGAGGGTCTCGGCCTCGACGTCGTAGGGCACGTGCAGCAGCGAGCACGACGTCGAGACGCTCACGTGCCGCGCGGTGCTGGCCAGCCGCGCGGCGCGTTCCAGCGCCCGGTCCGGGTCGGTGCGCCACACGTTGCGCCCGTCGACGACGCCGGCGAGCACCTCCTTGTCGCGCAACGCGCCTTCCGCGGCCACAGCGTCCACAAAGGACTCGTCGGTGACGAGGTCCACGGCCAGCGCCTCAACGGGGGAGCGGGCCAGCACGCCCAGCCCGCGGCCGAGCCCGCCGAAATACCCGGCGACGAGCAGCTTCGGCCGGTCCTCGGCCTTGGCCAGCACGTGGTACGCGCGGGTCAGCGCGTTGAGCTCCTTCGTGGTGCGGTCACCGGCGAACGCCGGCTCGTCGAGCTGCACCCACTCGACGCCCTCGGCCTTCAGCGCGGCGAGCAGCTCCGCGTATGCGGGCAGTAGCTCGTCGAGCAGCTCCAACGGTGCGAAATCCGGTTGTGTCGCCTTGCTGAGCAGCAGGAACGTGACCGGCCCGACGAGTACCGGCCGCGTCTCGATCCCCAGCTCCCGGGCCTCGCGCACCTCGTCGAGGGGCTTCGTGCACGACAGCGTGAAGCGCGAGCCGGGGCCCAGTTCGGGCACGAGGTAGTGGTAGTTGGTGTCGAACCACTTCGTCATTTCGAGCGCCGGCTCGTCCTGTACGCCGTGCGCGGCGGCGAAGTACGTGTCCAGCGATGAGAGGCCGAGGCGCGTGAAGCGCTCCGGCAGCGCGCCGAACAGCTCGGCGGTGTCGAGCACGTGGTCGTAGTGCGAGAACGTGCCGGACGGGATCGACTCCAGCCCGGCGTCGCGCAGTCGCGACCAGGTCCGTGCGCGCAGTTCGCGGCCGGTGGCGAGCAACTCCGCTTCGCCGGTGGTGCCCGCCCAACAGCGCTCCAGGGCGCGCTTGAGCTCCCGGGCCGGGCCGATGCGCGGGTATCCCAGGATGGTGGTGCCGATGGTGGTCACAGGCTCTCTCCTCGCGAGCTCGCCAACGAGCCCGGACACGCGAGAGCCGCGTTCGGTCAGGCCGTGTCCCACGGGGCCCGGACTCACGCACGCCGTCGGCGCACGTGCCACGGGCAGGTCTTCGGACTCGTGGGCGTCGACCTCGCGCCTACTCGCCGTCGCTTCCCAGGCTCGCGCCCAGTGCTTGACCACGAAATCGTGGTGACGGCTTTCGTTCCCACTCACCGCTGCGGGGCAGTCCCGGATTCACACCGGATTCCCTGTTGCCTCACCGGCACGACCGAAAAAAGCCCGGCCACGCCCTGGCGAACCTGTGGCGTGGCCGAGCCTAGCGGGTCGGGGTTGCGGGCGGCACAAGCCGCGCCCCGGTCCCAGAGTCCGGGATCAGTCCGCTGTGATCAATCCCAGTCCAGCGCGCCGCCCGACTGGTACTCGATCACGCGGGTCTCGAAGAAGTTCTTCTCCTTCTTCAGGTCCATCGCCTCCGACATCCACGGGAACGGGTTCTCCGTCTCCCCGAAGATCGGCGCGAGGCCGATCTGCTGGGCGCGCCGGTCGGTGATGAAGTGCATGTACTGCTCGCATAGCTGCGCCGAGAGGCCCAGCATGCCGCGCGGCATGGTGTCGCGCGCGTAGCGGACTTCCAGCTCGCACGCGTCCTGCAGCATCTGCCGGATCTCCGCCTGGAACTCTTCGGTCCACAGGTGCGGGTTCTCGATCTTGATCTGGTTGATGCAGTCGATGCCGAAGTTCAGGTGGATCGACTCGTCACGCAGGATGTACTGGTACTGCTCGGCGATGCCGACCATCTTGTTGCGGCGCCCGAGCGAGAGGATCTGCGCGAAGCCGGTGTAGAACCACATGCCCTCGAAGATCACGTAGAACGCCACGAGGTCGCGCAGGAACGCCTGGTCGGCCTCCGGCGTGCCGGTCTCGAAGTCCGGGTTCTCGAGGTTCTGCGTGTACTTGAGCGCCCACGCGTCCTTCTCGGAGATGGACGGCACCTCGCGGTACATGTTGAACAGCTCGCCCTCGACCAGGCCGAGGCTTTCGCAGATGTACTGGAAGGTGTGCGTGTGCACGGCTTCCTCGAACGCCTGGCGCAGCAGGTACTGACGGCACTCGGGGTTGGTGATCTGGCGGTACACGGCGAGCACGATGTTGTTGGCCACCAACGACTCCGCGGTGGCGAAGAAGCCGAGGTTGCGCTTGAGCATCTGGCGCTCGTCCTCGGTCAGGCCGTCAGGCGACTTCCACAGCGCGATGTCGGCCTGCATGGCGACCTCGGTCGGCATCCAGTGGTTGTTGCATGCGGCGAGGTACTTGTCCCACGCCCAGCGGTACTTCATGGGCAGCAGCTGGTTCACGTCTGCGCGCGCGTTGATCATGCGCTTGTCGTCGACGTTGATCCGGGCGGCGCCGACCTCGATCTCGCCGAGGCCGGTGGCGTCCGTGGTCTCCACGTTGGTCATCAAGAGGCTCCAAGAAAAGGCTCGCCGGCGGTGCGGCCGGTTCGCGCCGGTCGCACCGCCGGCGAGGAGGTCACTGGCAGGCTTCGCAGTCGGGGTCGTCGATGCGGCAGGCGGCGCCTTCGGTGGCGACGAAGTCGATGTCGTCGACCTTCGGCATTTCCTTCGGCTCGGCGGGCTTGGCGGCCGGGACCGCGGCGGGCACGGCCGCGGCGGGGCTCGCCGGGACAGCGGCCGAGGGCGACGGCACGGGCGCAGTCGCCGGGACCGGCGTCGAGGCCGGAGCAGCGGCGGCGGCCGGGGCGGCCGAGACCGCGTTCAGCTTGCCGTCGGTGCCGCGCAGGGTGCTCTTCTCCACGTGCGTCGCCGACTGCGCGCGCAGGTAGTACGTGGTCTTGAGGCCCTTGTGCCACGCGTAGCGGTACAGCTCGTCGAGCTTGCGCCCGCTCGGCGCCGCGATGTAGAGGTTCAGCGACTGCGCCTGGTCGATCCACTTCTGCCGGACCGAGCCCGCGTCCACGATCCACTTCGACTCGATCTCGAACGCGGTGGCGTAGAGCGCCTTGAGGTCGTCCGGCACGCGGTCGATCTGGCCGAGGCTGCCGTCGAAGTACTTCAGGTCGCTGACCATGACCTCGTCCCACAGACCGCGGGCCTTGAGGCTCTTGACCAGGTGCGGGTTCACCACGGTGAAGTCGCCCGACATGTTCGACTTCACGTACAGGTTCTGGAACAGCGGCTCGATCGACTGGCCGACGCCGGAGATGTTGGAGATCGTCGCGGTCGGCGCGATCGCCATCACGTTGGAGTTGCGCATGCCGACGGTCTTCACTCGCTCGCGCAGCGGCGCCCAGTCCAGCGTCGTGGAGGTGTCGACGGCGAGGGCGTCGCCCTGGCGCGCGTCGATCAGCAGCTGCATCGAGTCGATCGGCAGGATGCCGCGGCTCCACAGCGAACCCTCGAACGTCTGATACTGGCCGCGCTCCTCGGCGAGGTCGGTCGACGCGGAGATCGCGTAGTAGGACACGTGCTCCATGCTCAGGTCGGCGAACTTCACCGCCTCCTGCGAAGCGAACGGAACGCCGATCTCGAACAGCGCGTCCTGGTAGCCCATGATGCCCAGGCCCACCGGGCGGTGGCGCAGGTTGGAGCGGCGCGCCTCCGGGATCGTGTAGAAGTTGATGTCAATCACGTTGTCGAGCATGCGCACGGCGGTGCGCACGGTCTTCTCGAGGCGCTTCGTGTCGAGGCCCGCGGGCGTCACGTGCTTGAGCAGGTTCACCGAGCCGAGGTTGCAGACCGCGACCTCGTCGATGTTGGTGTTCAGCGTGATCTCGGTGCACAGGTTCGAGGAGTGCACCACGCCGACGTGCTGCTGCGGCGAGCGCAGGTTGCACGGGTCCTTGAACGTGATCCACGGGTGGCCGGTCTCGAACAGCATCGTCAGCATGCGGCGCCACAGGTCGACGGCGCGCAGGCGGCGGAAGACCTTGATCTCGCCGCGGTCGGCGGCGGCCTCGTACTCGCGGTAGCGCTCGGCGAACGCGTTGCCGTAGAGGTCGTGCAGGTCCGGCGTCTCGTTGGGGGAGAACAGGGTCCACTGCGCGTCGGCCTCCACGCGGCGCAGGAACTCGTCCGGCACCCAGTTGGCCGTGTTCATGTCGTGCGTGCGGCGGCGGTCGTCACCGGTGTTCTTGCGCAGGTCGAGGAATTCCTCGATGTCCACGTGCCACGTCTCGAGGTACGCGCACGCCGCGCCCTTGCGCTTGCCGCCCTGGTTCACGGCGACGGCGGTGTCGTTGGCGATCTTGAGGAACGGCACGACACCTTGCGACTGGCCGTTGGTGCCCTTGATGTGGGCGCCGAGGCCGCGCACCGGGGTCCAGTCGTTGCCGAGGCCGCCCGAGTACTTGGCCAGCAGCGCGTTGTTCTTGTACGCCTGGAAGATCGAGTCCAGGTCGTCGTCCACAGTGGTCAGGAAGCACGACGAGAGCTGGGCGCGCGTGGTGCCCGAGTTGAACAGCGTCGGCGTCGAGGCCATGAAGTGGAACGTGGAGAGCAGCTCGTAGAACTCGATCGCGCGGGCTTCGCGGTCGTCCTCGCGGATGGCCAGGCCCATGGCCACGCGCATGAAGAACGCCTGCGGCAGCTCGAAGCGCGTGCCGTTGTGGTGCTGGAAGTACCGGTCGTACAGCGTCTGCAGGCCCAGGAACCCGAAGTCCAGGTCACGCTCGGCGTGGATGGCCGCGGTGATCTTGTCGAGGTCGAACGTGAGCAGCTCGCCGTCGACGAGCTCCAGCTCGACCGCGCGGCGCAGGTAGGCGCGGAAGTACGCGGGGTACTCGGCGGTCATCTCGTCCTGGCTGGCCAGGCGCGCGCGGCCGGCGAGGTAGCTCAGGGCCTCTCCGCGCAGCTTGTCCAGCAGGAGCCGCGCACTCACGTACGAGTAGTTCGGCTCCTGCTCGACGAGCACGCGGGCGGCCATGATCTGCGCGAGCGCGAGCTCGTCGGCGCTGATGCCGTCGTAGAGGTTGCGCTTGGCCTCGGCCAGCACCGGCTCGGCGGACACGTCCTCGAGCCCGGCCACGGCCTCGCCCACCACGTGGGACACGCGGGCCCAGTCGAGCGGCCGCAGCGAGCCGTCGGTGCCCTTGACGCTGATCGCGGCCTCGGCGGGCGCCGGCGTGGCGGCATCGCGGGCCTTCGACCGCTCCTCGCGGTAGAGCACGTAAGCGCGGGCGACCTTGTGGTGCTCACCGCGCATCAGGGCGAGCTCGACGAGGTCCTGGATCTGCTCGATGTGCAGGGCGGGCTCGGGGCCGGCGTGGCGCAGCAGGGAAGCCTCGACCTGCTCGGTCAGCTCGGCGACGACGTGGTGCACGCGCGAGGAAGCGGCCGCGTCGCCGCCCTCCACGGCGAGGAAGGCCTTGGTGAGGGCCACGCTGATCTTGCCGGCGTCGAACGGCGACACACTGCCGTCGCGCCGGATCACGCGGACCGCGCTCGGAGCCGAGTCCGCCGACGAGGGCGGACGCTGACCGGTTTCCACTGACATGCGGGTCTCCAACGAAGTCGAAAATGGGCGCGCTTCATCGGCGCACGGCCTCACAAGGCCGTGCGCTGCTGTTTCTCAAATCGGCCCGGCTGCCCTTCCTGAGCGGTCTCCCCGTCGCTGGGGGCTGCCGGTCCACAGAGACTACATCTAGGGGTTCGGGCTCGCACGTGCCCCAAGGGGTGGCGTGTCGCGGGCTCACCCTCGCGGGTTAGTCGATCACTCAGAGCGGCTGGTCGGGGCGGTTCAGCCGCCGAAGAGGAGGGTGAAGTCGCGCAGGCTCGCGCTCACGATCGGGCGACGTCCGGCCAGGAAGCCGAGCGGTCCGGTGGGGTTCACGGACCAGTCGGCGGCGGCCGCGTGCGGCTTCGCACGCGACGTGACCAGGCTGCGCTTGAGCCGCCCGCCGAGCGTCTGCGCGATCTCGAACCGCGCGGGCAGCGCGGCCGGCAGCCCGGCGCGGCGGGAGAACGCGGCGGTGGCGATCCAGTCGTCGCCGGTGGCCGCGGTGAACTCACGGTCGCCGCTGAACTCGAGTGTCGCGAGGTCCTTCGGGATGCCCCACAGCTCGCGTCCGCCCGCGAGCGAGGCCTCGCTGTCGACCCAGATGTCGGTGATCGACGCGGTGAGGCCGCCGCGCACGGCAACAGCGGCGAGCAGCTCGTGGTAGCTCAGCTGTCCGGGCGCGCGGTAGCCGATCCACGCGGTGAACACCGCTGCTTGGCCGCCGGTGGTGACGGGTTCGACGCCTTCGGGCAGTTCCGGCAGTTTGCCGGCCGGGAGCAGCCACACGGACAGCTGCGCCTGGCCCGCGAGGTGCCACGGTTCGGGCGGGTAGGTGGTCATTCCTCGATCCAGGGCAGGTGGTCCGGCAGGTCGTGGTCGACGCGGAGCTTGAACTCCGGTGGGCGTTTCTGCAGGAACGACAACACGCCTTCGACCGCGTCCGGATTGGTCGCCAATCCGCCGATCAGCTTCGAGTCGACCTCGTGCACCTCGAACGGCGACGGGGCCGACGCCATCCGGTACAGCAGCTGGCGCGTGACGGCGACCGACACGGGCGCGGTACCGGCCACGAGGTCGCGCGCGAGCTCGTAAGCCTTGTCCAGCACGGCCTCCGGCGGGTGGACGCTGTGCACCAGCCCCTTCCGCAACGCCTCTTCGGCGCCGAAGACGCGTCCGCTCACCATCCAGTCCACGGCCGTGCCCATGCCGACGAGCCGGGGGAGGAACCACGCGGACCCGCCTTCGGGGTAGATCCCGCGGCGGGTGAACACGAAGCCGAACTTCGAGTCGTCGGCGGCCAATCGGTAGTCGCAGGAGAGCGTGATCGTGATCCCGCCGCCCACCGCCGCGCCGCGCAGGGCGGCGATCACGGGCTTGTTCATCGTGAAGATCCGCTTGGAGCAGCGGCCCGCCGGCTCCTGCCAGCCGTCGGGAGGGCCCTCGCCGAGTTCGAAGTCGAACCCGCCGGACGAGAGGTCGGCCCCCACGGAGAAGTCCTTGCCGGTACTGGTGAGCACGACCACGCGCACGTCCTCGTCGCGGTCGGCGCGGTCCATGGCGTCACTCAGCTCGTCGGCCATCCGCACGGTGTAGCCGTTGCGCGCCTGGGGCCGGTTCAGCTTGACCGTCGCGATCCGCTCGGCGACCTCGTAGGTGATGTCCGCGTAGGAGCTCATGGCTGGAACGGTAGGACAACGGTGTTCTACTGGCAATGCGTCAATAGTGGCTCCGCGCTCGATCGGGCAGGAAACAATCAGGCGCGCTTGATTTTTCCTCGGTCGGGGTGCGAGGGTGGGCCTGAGCGCGTAGTGCTTACAAGAGGACGCATGGAGGCGCAGGATGGCTGATCTCGGCGTGATCCTCGGGGATCTGGCGGCCGAATCGCAGGCGATCGACGACGTGGTGGCCGGGCTGCCGCCCGAGGGGTGGGTCAGGCCGACGCCGGCGGAAGGGTGGACCGTCGCGCACCAGATCGCGCACCTGGCCTGGACGGACTCGAAGGCGCTGATCGCCGCGGCCCGGCCCGAGGAGTGGCAAGCCGAGGTCGAGCACCTGCTGAGCGTGGGGGAGAACTACGTCGACCTCGCCGCCGAGGAAGGCGCCGCCACGCCGCCGGAGGAGCTGCTCGCGCAATGGCGCGCCGGGCGGGCGGCGCTGTCCGAAGCGCTCGCCGCCGTGCCGGCCGGACAGAAGTTGCCGTGGTACGGCCCGCCGATGAGCGCCGCGTCCATGGCCACCGCTCGGATGATGGAGACTTGGGCCCACGGCCAGGACGTGTTCGACGCGCTGGGGCTGGCCCGCGAGCCGACCGGCCGGCTGTGGCACATCGCGCGCTTCGGCACGCGCACGCGGGACTTCGCCTTCAAGCTCAACTCCCTGGCGCCGCCTCCCGTGGAGTTCCGCGTGGAGCTGGCCTCGCCGGACGGCACGACGTGGGCGTTCGGGCCCGAGGACGCCGAGCAGCGGCTCACCGGCAGCGCCGTGGACTTCTGCCTGGTCATCACGCAGCGGCGCCACCCCGCGGACACGGACCTGGTCGCGACCGGCGCCGACGTCGAAGAATGGCTCACCATCGCGCAGGCGTTCGCCGGTCCACCCGGTGGCGGCCGGAAGCCGGGGCAGTTCGCATGAGCCGCGTGAACCGGGCACCGATCCGGATCGGGAACGCGTCGGGCTTCTACGGCGACCGGTTCTCCGCCGTACGCGAGATGCTGACCGGCGGCCCGCTCGACGTGCTCACCGGCGACTATCTCGCCGAGCTGACCATGCTCATCCTCGGGCGCGACCGGATGAAGGACCCCGAACGGGGCTACGCCAAGACTTTCTTGCGCCAGATGGAGGAGAATCTGGCGCTGGCCAAGGAAAAAGGCGTGAAGATCGTCGCCAACGCGGGCGGCCTCAACCCCGCGGGCCTGGCGACGGCGTTGCGTGAGCTGGCCGCGAAGCTCGGTGTCGACGTGCGGATCGCGCACGTCGAGGGTGACGACCTGATCGGGCGCGCCGACGAACTGGGCTTCAAGGAACCGTTGACCGCCAACGCCTATCTCGGTGCGTGGGGCATCGTCGAGTGCCTGAACGCCGGCGCCGACGTGGTCGTGACCGGCCGGGTCACCGACGCTTCGGTGATCGTCGGGCCCGCCGCCGCGCACTTCGGCTGGACGCGCGAGGACCACGACGCGCTGGCTGGCGCCGTCGCCGCGGGGCACGTGATCGAGTGCGGCGCGCAGGCGACCGGCGGCAACTACGCGTTCTTCCGCGAGCAGCCGATCGGCGTGCCGGGGTTCCCGATCGCCGAGATCCACGCCGACGGGTCCAGCGTCATCACGAAACACCCCGGCACCGGCGGGGTCGTGAACACGGGCACGGTCACCGCGCAGCTGCTGTACGAGATCACCGGCGCCCGCTACGCGAACCCCGACGTCACCACACGCTTCGACACGCTGACCCTCGCCGAGGACGGCCCCGACCGCGTGCGCATCAGCGGCGTGACCGGCGAGGCCCCGCCGCCCACGCTCAAGGTCGCGTTGAACCGGCTCGGCGGGTTCCGCAACGAGACCACGTTCGTGCTCACCGGCCTCGACATCGAGGCGAAGGCCGCGCTCGTGCGCGAGCAGCTGGAGACGGCGCTCGAACGCAAGCCGCCCGCCGAGGTCCGCTGGACGCTCGCGCGCACGGACCACCGCGACGCCGACACCGAGGAACAAGCCAGCGCGCTGCTGCACGTCACGGTGAAGGACGCGGACCCGAAGATCGCCGGCCGCGCGTTCAGCGGCGCGGCGGTGGAGCTGGCGCTCGCGAGCTACCCCGGCTTCCACGTGACCGCTCCGCCTTCGGACGCGTCGCCCTACGGCGTCTACTCGGCGGCCTTCGTGGACGCTGCCGAGGTACCGCACATCGCGGTGCTCACTGATGGTCGACGTGTCGACATAGCACCGTCCGCCAAGACTCTCGCACTGACCGAAGTGGACGAACCCGCGCTGCCCGAGCCGTTGCCGGACGGGCCGGTCCGCCGCGTCCCGCTCGGCCGCGTGATCGGCGCGCGCAGTGGTGACAAGGGCGGCAGTGCCAACCTCGGCGTCTGGGTGCGCTCGGAAGAAGCGTGGCGCTGGCTCGTGCACCGGCTCACCGTCGCCGAGTTCCGCCTCCTGCTGCCCGAGACGGCCCAGCTGCCGGTGACCCGGCACCTGCTGCCGAACCTGTGGGCGATGAACTTCGTGGTCGAGGACATCCTCGGCGAGGGCGTGGCCTCGCAGGCGCGGTTCGACCCGCAGGCCAAAGCGTTCGGCGAATGGCTGCGGGCGCGCGAGATCGACGTGCCGGAGGCGCTGCTGTGACCGTGAACCCGTTCGCCACGCCGGAGCGCAAGGAGCTGCGCGCGACCGTACGGCGGTTCGTCGAGAAGGACGTGCTGCCGCACCTAGACGACTGGGAACGCGCGGGCGAGCTGCCGCGCGAGCTGCACCGCAAGGCCGGGGACCTCGGGCTGCTCGGCGTCGCGTTCCCCGAGTCCGTGGGCGGCGGCGACGGCAACTACCTCGACGCACTCGTGGTCGCCGAGGAGATGCATTACGCGGGCGGCTCCGGCGGCCTGTTCGCGTCGCTGTTCACGTGCGGCATCGCCGTGCCGCACATCGCCGAGGCCGGGGACCCGGTGCAGGTCGAACGCTGGGTGCGCCCGACGCTCGCGGGCACGAAGATCGGCTCGCTGGCCGTCACCGAGCCCGACGGCGGGTCCGACGTCGCCGGCATCCGCACCACCGCCGTGCGCGAGGGTGACGAGTACGTGGTCAACGGGGCCAAGACGTTCATCACCTCAGGCTGCCGCGCCGACTTCGTGACCACGGTCGTCCGCACGGGTGGGGAGGGCGCGCACGGCATCTCGCTGCTGGTGGTCGAACGGGGCACGCCCGGGTTCACGGTGTCGCGCAAGCTGGAGAAGATGGGCTGGGCCGCGTCCGACACCGCCGAACTGTCCTACGCGGACGTCCGGGTGCCGGTGGAGAACCTCGTGGGCGGCGCGAACAGCGGCTTCGCGCAGGTGGCCACCCAGTTCGTGACCGAGCGGCTTTCGCTCGCCGTGCAGGCCTACGCCCACGCGCAGCGCGCGCTCGACCTCACGCTCGACTGGTGCCGGCTGCGGGAGACGTTCGGCCGGCCGCTCATCTCGCGCCAGGTCGTGCAGCACAAGCTCACCGAGATGGCGCGCAAGACCGACGTCGCGCGCACGTACACGCGCCAGACCGCCGTGCGCCACGTCTCCGGCGAAGAAGTGATCGCCGAAGCCTGTTT
The DNA here is from genome assembly GCF_040689465.1 of Amycolatopsis sp. NPDC051373. Classification (NCBI taxonomy): domain Bacteria; kingdom Bacillati; phylum Actinomycetota; class Actinomycetes; order Pseudonocardiales; family Pseudonocardiaceae; genus Amycolatopsis; species Amycolatopsis sp. NPDC051373. The sequence goes on from NZ_JBFBAE010000010.1 coordinate 236,263, forward strand.
CGCCAAGAACACCGCCGTCGAAGCCGCCGAATGGGTGGTGAACGAGGCGGTGCAGCTGCACGGCGGGCTCGGGTACATGCGCGAGTCCGAAGTGGAGCGGCACTACCGCGACGTCCGCATCCTCGGCATCGGCGGCGGTTCCACCGAGATCCTCACCGGCCTGGCCGCGAAGCGATTGGGATACACCGCATGACCGCACTGAGGTCTGTCGTGGACACACGGGCCGGCGAGTTCGCCGCGAACCGCGAGTCCATGCTCGAGAAGCTCGCCGAGATCGACGCCGAGCACGCCAAGGCCGTGGCCGGCGGTGGCGAGAAGTACGTGGAGCGCCACCGCAAGCGCGGCAAGCTCCTGGCGCGCGAACGCATCGAGCTGCTGATCGACGAGGACTCGCCGTTCCTGGAGCTCTCGCCGCTGGCCGCGTGGGGCTCGGACTACCGCGTGGGCGCGAGTGTGATCACCGGCATCGGCGTGGTCGAGGGCGTGGAGTGCCTGATCTCCGCGAGCGACCCGACGGTCAAGGGCGGCGCGAGCAACCCGTGGACGACCAAGAAGAGCTTCCGCGCGGCCGACATCGCGGCGCAGAACCGGCTGCCGGTGATCAACCTCGTCGAGTCCGGCGGCGCGGACCTGCCGACGCAGAAGGAGATCTTCATCCCCGGCGGGCGGATCTTCCGCGACCTCACGCGGTCTTCGGCCGCGAAGGTACCCACCGTCGCGCTGGTCTTCGGCAACTCGACCGCCGGCGGCGCGTACCTGCCGGGCATGTCCGACTACGTCGTGATGGTCAAGGAACGCGCGAAGGTGTTCCTCGGCGGGCCGCCGCTGGTGAAGATGGCTACCGGCGAGGAGTCCGACGACGAGTCGCTGGGCGGCGCCGAAATGCACGCCCGCACGTCGGGCCTGGCCGACTACCTCGCGGCCGACGAGCAGGACGCGATCCGGCTGGGCCGCAGTATCATCAAGCGGCTCAACTGGCACAAAAAGGGGCCGGCGCCTCGGACCGGGTACGCCGAGCCGCTGTTCGATCCCGAGGACCTGCTCGGCATCGTGCCGAGTGACCTCAAGGTGCCGTTCGACCCGCGCGAGGTGATCGCCCGCGTGGTCGACGGGTCGGACTTCGACGAGTTCAAGCCGCTCTACGGGTCGAGCCTGACCACCGGGTGGGCGAACATCCACGGTTACCCCGTCGGCATCCTCGCCAACGCACAGGGCGTGCTGTTCAGCGAGGAGTCGCAGAAGGCCGCGCAGTTCATCCAGCTGGCCAACCAGATCGACACCCCGCTGGTCTTCCTGCACAACACTACCGGCTACATGGTCGGCAAGGAGTACGAGCAGGGCGGCATCATCAAGCACGGCGCGATGATGATCAACGCCGTGTCGAACTCGAAGGTGCCGCACCTGTCCGTCCTCATGGGATCGTCCTACGGTGCCGGGCACTACGGCATGTGCGGGCGCGCCTACGACCCGCGGTTCCTGTTCGCGTGGCCGAGTGCGAAGTCGGCCGTGATGGGCCCGGCGCAGCTGGCCGGCGTGCTGTCCATTGTGGCGCGGGCCGCGGCGGCGAGCCGGGGACAGGAGTACAGCGAGGAGAACGACGCGGCGATGCGCGCCATGGTCGAGAACCAGATCGAGGCCGAGTCGATGCCGATGTTCCTCTCGGGCATGCTCTACGACGACGGCATCATCGACCCCCGCGACACCCGCACGGTGCTCGGCTTGAGCCTGTCGGCGATCCACAATGGACCAGTGAAGGGCGCCGAGGGTGGCTTCGGCGTCTTCCGGATGTAGGGGTGCAGTCGTGATCCACAACCTGCTGGTCGCCAACCGCGGCGAGATCGCCCGCCGTGTGTTCCGCAGCTGCCGCGACGCCGGTATCGGCACGACGGCTGTGTTCTCCGACGCCGACGCCGCGGCCCCGCACACGCGCGAGGCCGACGTCGCGGTCCGGCTGCCGGGAGACGCGCCGGGAGAGACGTACCTGCGTGCGGAGCTGATCGTGAAGGCCGCGGCCGACGCGGGCGCCGACGCCGTGCACCCGGGCTACGGGTTCTTGTCGGAGAATGCCGCGTTCGCGCGGGCCGTACTCGACGCCGGGCTCACGTGGGTCGGCCCGCCGCCCGCCGCGATCGAGACGATGGGCTCCAAAGTGGAGTCGAAGCGGATCATGGCCGCCGCCGGCGTGCCGGTGCTGTCCGAACTGGACCCCGGTCAAGTCAGCGACGCCGATCTGCCGTTGCTGGTCAAGGCTTCCGCCGGTGGCGGCGGTCGCGGTATGCGGGTGGTCCGGGAGCTGAGTGAGCTCGCCGAGGCTGTCGAGAGCGCCCGGGCCGAGGCCGGTTCCGCGTTCGGAGACCCGACGGTGTTCTGCGAGCGTTACCTCGAGACGGGCCGCCACATCGAGGTGCAGGTGCTCGCCGACAGCCACGGCACGGTGTGGGCGGTGGGGGAGCGCGAGTGCTCGATCCAGCGCCGGCACCAGAAAGTGGTGGAGGAAGCGCCGTCGCCGTTCGTCGACGACGCCATGCGCGCGGAGCTGTTCGATGCGGCGCGCAAGGCCGCCCAGGCCATCGACTACGTCGGCGCGGGCACGGTGGAGTTCCTCGCCGGGCCGGACGGGCGGTTCTACTTCCTGGAGATGAACACCCGCCTGCAGGTGGAGCACCCGGTGACCGAGAACGTCACCGGCCTCGACCTCGTGGCGCTGCAGCTTTCCGTCGCCCAAGGCGCGAAGCTGCCGCCGGAACCGCCTGCGCCGCAGGGACATTCGATCGAGGTCCGCCTCTACGCCGAAGACCCGGCTGCCGGCTGGCAGCCGCAGAGCGGCACGCTGCACACCTTCGAGGTGCCTGGCGTCGACCGCGAGTTCACGCACGGCGCGGGGCTGCGGCTCGACTCCGGCGTGGAGAGCGGGTCCGTCGTCGGCGTGCGCTACGACCCGATGCTCGCCAAGGTCATCACGTGGGCGCCGACGCGCGACGAGGCCGCTCGCCGGCTCGCCACCGCGCTGGCCGGGGCGAAGATCCACGGCGTGGTCACCAATCGCGACCTGCTCGTGAACATCCTGCGCCACGACGCGTTTCTCGCGGGCGAGACCGACACGGCGTTCTTCGACCGCCACGGCCTCGACACGCTCGCGAAGCCGTTGGTCAACGGTGACTCGGAGAAGCTGTCCGCACTCGCCGCCGCGCTCGCCGACGCCGCGGGCAACCGCGCGGCCGCGACCACTCTGGGCCGTCTGCCCAGCGGCTGGCGCAACGTGCGTTCGGTCGGGCAGCGCAAGGTTTTCACGCGCGGGGACACGACCCACGAGGTCCGGTACTCGCTCACCCGGAACGGCCTGCGGGCCGAGGGATACGACGACGTGCGGCTGGTCTCGGCGGAGCCGGGCCGGGTGGTGCTCGACGTGGCGGGTGTGCGACGCACGTTCACCGTCGCGCGGTACGGCGAAAAGTCCTTTGTCGACTCCGCGCTCGGCTCGGTGGCGTTCACGGCGGAGCCGCGGTTCGCGGACCCGTCGGCGGCGCTGGCGGCGGGCTCGCTCGTCGCGCCGATGCCGGGCACGATCGTGCGGCTCGCGGTGGGCGTGGGCGACGCCGTGACGGCGGGGGAACCGCTGCTGTGGCTGGAGGCGATGAAGATGGAACACCGGATCGCGGCCCCCGCGGACGGCGTGGTCACCGAGCTGCCGGTGGAGGTCGGGTTGCAGGTCGAGGTCGGCACGATTCTGGCTGTCGTCGGAGAAGCCGGGGCGGGAGAAGCTGTGGTGGGAGAACGAGCATGAACGCGATGAACTTCGTCGAGCCCGAGGAGCGCGTGGCGCTGCGCAAGGCGGCCTCGGAACTGGCGCGCAAGTACGGGCACGAGTACTACTCGAAGAAAGCCCGCTCGGGCGAGAAGACCGTCGAGCTGTGGGACGAGGCCGGCCGGCTCGGGTACCTCGGCGTGAATCTGCCCGAGGAGTACGGCGGCGGGGGAGCGGGCATCGCCGACCTCGCCGCGGTGCTGGAGGAGTTCGCGGCGGCCGGTTCGCCGTTGCTGCTCATGGTCGTCTCGCCGGCGATCTGCGGCACGGTGATCTCGCGCTTCGGCACGGACGAGCAGAAGAAGCAGTGGCTGCCGGGGCTTTCCGACGGCAGCAAGAAGATGGTCTTCGCCATCACCGAGCCCGACGCCGGGTCCAACTCGCACAAGATCACCACCACCGCGCGCCGCGACGGCAGTGACTGGGTCCTGAGTGGACGGAAGGTGTTCATCTCCGGCGTCGACGAGGCCGACGCGGTGCTCGTGGTCGGGCGCACGGAGGACGCGAAGACGGGCCGCCTCAAGCCCGCGCTCTACATCGTGCCCACCGACACGCCGGGCTTCGAGTTCAAGCAGATCGAGATGGACCTGGTCTCCCCGGAGAAGCAGTTCGGCCTGTTCCTCGACGACGTCCACCTGCCGGGCGAAGCGCTGGTGGGCGAGGAGGACGCGGCGATCGCGCAGCTGTTCGCGGGCCTGAACCCCGAACGCATCATGGGCGCGTCGTTCTCGCTCGGCACCGCGCGCTACGCGCTGGGCAAGGCCGTGGCGTACGCCAATGAGCGCCAGGTGTGGGGCGCGCCGATCGGCTCGCACCAGGGGCTGGCGCACCCGCTGGCACAGATCAAGATCGAGCTGGAGCTGGCGAAGCTGATGACGCAGAAGGCGGCTTCCCTCTACGACTCCGGCGACGACTTCGCGTCGGGCGAGTCGGCCAACATGGCCAAGTACGCCGCCGCGGAGGCCGCGATCCACGCCGTGGACCAGGCCGTGCAGACCCACGGCGGCAACGGGCTCGCGACCGAGTACGGCCTCGGCACGCTCGTGACCGCGGTGCGGCTCGGGCGGATCGCGCCGGTGAGCCGCGAGATGGTGCTCAACTTCGTCGGGCAGCACACCCTCGGGCTGCCGAAGTCCTATTAGGAGTGAGTGTGTCTGAGAAGACTGAGAAGTCTCTGGCCGGCCGCACGATCATCATGTCCGGCGGCAGCCGCGGCATCGGCGAGGCGATCGCCCTGCGCGCGGCCGCCGACGGCGCGAACGTGGCGCTGCTGGCCAAGACCGCCGAACCGCACCCGAAGCTGCCCGGCACGATCTACACCGCGGCCGAGGCCATCGAGAAGGCCGGCGGCCAGGCGCTGCCCATCCTCGGCGACGTCCGCGACGACGAGGGCGTGGCAGCCGCGGTGGCGAAGACCGTCGAGCAGTTCGGCGGCATCGACATCGTGGTGAACAACGCGAGCGCGATCGACCTCACGCCCACCGAGCAGGTGAGCATGAAGCGCTACGACCTGATGCAGGACATCAACGCGCGCGGCACTTTCCTGCTGTCCAAACTGGCCATCCCGCACCTGCGCAAGTCGGCCAACCCGCACGTGCTCACGCTGTCGCCGCCGATCAGCCTCGACGAGAAATGGTTCACGGCCGGGCACCTCGCGTACAGCATCGCGAAGTACTCGATGAGCCTCGTGACTGTCGGGCTCGCGGCGGAGCTGAAGAAGGACGGCATCGCGGCGAACTCGCTGTGGCCGCGCACCACGATCGACACCGCGGCGATCCGCAACGTCGTGGGCGCCGGGCTGGCCGACCGCAGCCGCACGCCGGAGATCATGGCCGACGCCGCGTACGCGATCCTGACCCGGCCGAGCCGCTCGACGACCGGCAACTTCTTCCTCGATGACGAGGTGCTCGCGGCCGAGGGCGTCACCGACCTCTCGAAGTACCGGATCGGCTCGTCGGAAGCGGACCTGCAGCTCGACTTTTGGGTCGATCCGGCCTGATGCTCCGGGAACCGCAGCAGGAGCGCAGCCGCACCACTCGCCGGCGGCTGATCGAGGCCGCGATGGACTGCATCGGCGAGCGGGGCTGGCACGGAGTCACGGTGGCCGTGATCGCGGAACGCGCCGGCGTGTCGCGCGGCGCCGCGCAGCACCACTTCCCGACGCGCGAGGACCTCGTCGCGGCGGCCGTGGAGCTGCTCGGCGAGTCGCAGATCACCGAGCTGCGGACGAAGGCCGACGGGCTGCCCACGGGGCCGTCGCGGATCGAGCGCGTGGTGGAGATGGTGCTGAACCTCTACACCGGGCCGCTGTTCCGCGCCGCGCTGCAGCTGTGGTCCGTGGCGTCCACCGACGAGCAGTTGCGCGGCACCCTCGTGCCGCTCGAAGCCCGCGTCGGCCGCGAGGCGCACCGCGTGACCGTGGAGCTGCTGGGCGTCGACGAGGCGAAGCCCGGGGTCCGCGAGCTGGTCCAGGCCACCCTGGACCTGGCCCGCGGCCTCGGCCTCGCCAACCTGCTGACCGACGACACCCGCCGCCGGCGCCAAATCGTGCGCGAGTGGGCCCACACTCTGGAGACGCGGCTCACCGGGCCGGCGAGCTGATCACGCGGCGCCGGCGGTGAGGTGGGCGCGGGCGGCGTGGACGAACTCGGCGACCAGCGGGTTCGGATCGCCGGCGCGGGTGGCGACCACGACCTTGCTGGTGGGCACGCCCCGCACGGGAACCGTGGCCAGGTCGGTGCGCAGTGAGCTGCGCCGGTCGCCGACCGGCAGGACCGCGATCGCCTGGCCGCCCGCGACGAGCTCGAGCCGGTCCTCGAAGCTCTCGGTGACCGGCCCGGCCGAGATCGGGCCGGGGTCACTCGGGCGATAGCCGGTCGCCGGGTAGATCGCGCGGGTGCCGCCGTGCGGGCAGACGAGGGACTCGCCGGGGGCGAAGTCGTCCGGGGTCACCGACGCGCGGCCGGCCAGGTGGTGGCCGGCAGGCACCACGAGCATCCGCGGCTCCTCGTAGAGCACGGTCGTCCGGACCGTGCCGGCCGGGGCGAACCGCGGGTCGCGCACGACGAGCACGTCCACCTGGCCTTCGGCGAACGCCCGCTCGTCGAAGCACTCGAGGTGGCGGGTGCCGATCTCGGCGCCGGGGTGGCGGCGGCGCAGGTCCCGGACGGCCGGCGTGATGACCAGGTCTTCGACGTACCCGATGAGGACCTTGCCGGCCGGCGCGTGGGCGCGGGCGGTGAGCACCGCCTGCCGAGCGGACTGCAGGAGCGCCCGCGCCTGCGGGAGGAACGCCTCGCCGGCCTCGGTGAGGTGGCTGCCCTGCGGAGTGCGGTGGAGCAGGCGCACTCCGAGCCGGTTCTCCAGACGCTGGATCTGGCGGCTCAGCGCCGGCTGCGCCAGGTGCAGCTCGGCCGCCGCCCGGCCGAAGTTCCGGTGCTCCGCCACGACCGTGAAGTACCGCACCAGGCGGAGCTCGAGGTCGGTCCCGAGATCGTTCACCCGATCAACAGTACCGAGTGATCGCCGCCTGCCGTCATGCCGTTTCGGGATCACGGGGTGCCGACCAGGTCTTGGACAGCGCTTCCGGACTGCCGAAGAGTCGGGGGCATGACGATGATCGAAAACGCCACGAGTGCGCTGGAGCTCAAGGGAAAGCGCGCTCTGGTCACGGGTGGCTCGCGGGGCATCGGTGCGGCTGTGGTGCGCCGGCTCCTGGCCGCGGGCGCCGAAGTGCTCACCACCGCCAGGTCGGCGACGAGCACGGTTCCGCACGGGGCCGCCTTCGTGGAGGCCGACGTGCGGACGCAGGCCGGGGCGCAGACGCTCGCCGCGGCCGCCCAGGAGCTGTTCGGCGGGGTGGACGTGGTGGTCCACAACGCGGGCGGTGCGCGCCCGCACCCGAGCGCGCTGGCCATTCCCCAGGCGGAGTGGCTCGACGCCCTGGACCTGAACCTCCTCGCGGCGGTGCGGCTGGATGCGCTGCTGGCGCCGGGGATGCGGGAGCGGCGCACGGGGACGATCGTGCACATCAGTTCCGCCGCGGTCCCCACGTCGGCACCGCCGTTCCTGCACTACACGGCGGCGAAGGCGGCGCTGGAGAACTACAGCCGGGGGCTCGCCGCGGAGCTGGCGCCGTCCGGGATCCGGGTCAACGCGGTCTCCCCAGGCCGGGTCGCCACCCCCGGCGGTGAAGCGACGCGGGAGCAGTGGGCCCGTCTGGACGCCGGGCCGGGTCCGGACAACCCGACCCCGCTCGGTCGCGACGGTGAACCGGAGGACATCGCCGGCGCCGTGCTGTTCCTCGTGTCCGACCAGGCGAGCTGGCTGACCGGCAGCACCCTCTTCGTCGACGGCGGCGAGTTCCCGCGCGGCTGACGCTGCCCGAATTACGAGAGGAACGAAAGAGTGGGCAAGTACCGCGACAAGAACGTGGTGATCACGGGTGGCGGCAGCGGTTTGGGCTTCGCCACGGCGAAGCTGCTCGCGGACGAGGGCGCCCGCGTGCTGATCACCGGCCGCTCGCAGGCCACGCTCGACGCGGCGGGCGCACGGCTCGGCGAAAACGCGCTGACCGCAAAGGGAAGTGTGGCGGCACTGTCCGATCTGGACGCCCTGGCCGACCGTGTGAAGCGCGAGCTCGGCACGGTGGAGGCCTTGTTCGTCAACGCCGGCATCGCGGCGACCACGCCATTCGAGTCAATCACCGAGGAGGTTTACGACGAGTTGTTCGCGATCAACGTGAAAGGCGCGTTCTTCACCGTGCAGAAGCTTGCTCCGCTGCTGAGTGAGGGCGCCGGCGTGGTCCTCACGACCTCGGTCGCGAACGTCGCGGGACTGCCGGACACCAGTGTGTACGCGGCCGGCAAGGCGGCGCTGCGTTCGCTGGCCCGCAGCCTCGCGCGCGAACTTCTCCCGCGGGGCATCCGGGTCAACGCGGTCAGCCCCGGCCCCATCGACACGGGGGCGCTGGAGAAGGTGATGACCGCGGAAGCGGCCGAGCGGTACAAGGCGGAGCGGATCGCGGACAACCCCATGCAGCGGTTCGGCACGCCCGCCGAGGTCGCCGGGGCGGCCGCGTTCCTCGCCTTCGACGCGACGTACACCACCGGGGCCGAGTTCGCCGTGGACAGAGGTGTCACCCAACTCTGAGCTCGCACTGGCCGCACATCGGTGCCGACCCGGGAGGAGCCGCGACTGTCCGGAACCGCCGAGGCCTGGTGAACGTCACAACTTCGGCCTAATAAGATGTGGTTGTTAACACATTCGGCCCAACGGACGATGACTCCGAGTAAGTGGCTCCACCAGGAAGAAGGTCGGTACCGGTGTCCGGTTCAGAAGGCGCGGCAGTCGAGCTGACGCACCGCGCGATGGCGATGCTCAGGGCGGTCGCCGCCCACCGCGCGGAGATGACCACGAGCAGCGAGCCCGACCTCTTCATCGACGGTTTCGCTTGCTGCGACCAGATGACCGCCCACAACCTCGCCCACGGCGGCTACATCCGCCCCGCCGTGCAGGACGCCGCGGGCCGCGTGGCCGCCGAGCTGACCGAGGCCGGGCACGCCGCGCTGGAGATCACCGTCGCCGCCTGAGGCGGCCACGCGGTGTCGCGAACGGGTGAAGGTTTCGCTCGCCCGTTCGGGTGGACCTTCGGCTCGAGTGTCGGTGTCCCTGGACTGGGCCCGGACTTTGAGTGTGAGTCGTCCGGTCGTGACCCCCCGCACGGTGCGGTTCAACCACCACGCCGCCAGCCGCAGTTGCTCGGGGATTTCGCTCGCGACCAGCTGATTCTTGCCCCGGTTCTGGGGGCGCACATCGCCGGTCCGGTCGTGCCCGCGGCTGGCGAGGTCGAACCACGCCGCCCGGCCGCGCTGCCGCCTCGGCTACGCGCGGGTTTGCCTCGCGAAACGGTTTCACGCCGCGCGCTGGTGGTCCAGGCCCCTGCCCTCGGCCGATGAGGTCGGACCAACCCGCCCGCAGTAGGACTCCGCCGTCAGAGCTGTGAGCGGATCTCGCCCGCTCGCGCTGTCACGGTGTCGAGGACGCGTTTCGCCGCCTCCAGGTCTTCGGGGGCGATGCCCGCGAACAGCCGGTCGCCGGCGGCGGTCGAGTCCGCCGTCAGGCGTTCGACCAGGTCGCGCGTTGCCGGGGTGACGTCGACGACGTCCCCGCTGGTCATCCGACCCGCCGACACGAGCCGGTCCACCACCGAGCGCACCACCTCGGCGGGCGCGACGGCCGTCGCCGCGGTGGTCTCCACCAAGGTCTCGGCGGGCTGGGCGCCATTGGCCACGGTCCGCAGGACCACATATTCGGTGAAGTCCAGACCTTCGCGGTCCAGCAACGTGGTGAGCAGGGAACGAGACGCGGCGGCGGCCAGGTTCAGGTCGCGGCCGCCGACGGCACGGGCTGTGGTCATGGTCTTCTCGCTTCCGGTGGGGTCCTCACCCAGCAGCGTCTGCAGGGTGTCGCGGAACCGGCGGGTCCGCGGGGTGCGGGAGCCGCCGAGGTTCGCCGTGAGCTCCTCGTGCAGGTCGCGCACGAGGGCGATCGCCTCGGTGATCACCTCGTGGCCCCGGGCGGTGAGGTCGAGCCGCACCGCGCGCGGGTCGTCCGGGTCCGAGGGACGGGTGACGAGGCCGGCCTGTTCGAGCGCCCGCGCCAGCTTCGACACGTGCAGCGCCTCGAGTCCCGTGTGGTCGGCCAGCTCGCGCTGGCTCGGCCGGACCCCGCGCACCACGAGGCCGGTGAGCGTCGCCAGCAGCGAGTACTGGGCGTGGGTCAGGCCGAGCGGCTTCACGGTCCGGTCGACGGCCGCCCGCCACTTCATGGACAACCGCCACACGAGGTGACCGGTGGTCGGGTTCTCGAGGCGCACGAAAGATAATGTACATGGATACTATATCCATGGCTACTATCGGCGGGAAAAGACGGGGATCCCGAAACCAAGGGATCCCCGTCTTCAGGCAGCTCAGCCCTGGTACCCGGCCACGATCTTCGTGAACGCGTACTTCTCCTGGTCGATGCCGCTGCACTCGCCGCCGCCGCTGCAGTCGCGGTTGGTGGCCCAGAACGTGAAGCGGCCGAGGTGGTGGCTCGAGGCGTAGTCGCGGATCGAGGTGAAGTTCGCGATGGACACGTTCTCGCCGGCGTTGTCGGTCTTGCCGTTCATCGACGACAGGCCGCTGTGCCGGTAGGCCTCGTCGTCGCTCCAGCCGAACCCGGACTTCAGCTGGTCCTTCAAGCCGTCGACGGCCGACTTCGTCATCGCGGCCATGTCGCCGCCGTCGGAGAAGTCGAAGGGCATGACCGACCAGACGTCGACGTTCGCGCCGATCGCCTTGGCCTGCGTGATGAGGCGGCTGCCCCACTCGGTCGGGCCCTGCGGGCTCGTGCCCATCGTGATGACGACGCGCACGCCCGGGTTCTTCTGCTTGGTGATCTTCACGGCGTTCAGGATGCGGTCCTGTACCGTCGCGTTCTCGAACTCGTCGGTGTTCTCGATGTCGAGGTCGATCGCCTTGAGCTGGTAGGCGTCGATCACCTTCTGGTACGCGCCGGCCAGGTCTTCCGGCGACCCGCACTGTGAGCCGAGCTTGGTGCCGGACCAGCCGCCGAACGACGGGATCACGTCGCCGCCGGCCGAGCGGATCTTCTGGATCAGGGCGGCGTCCGAACCGTTCAGGTCGCGGTTGCCGTCCCACTTCGGGTTGCAGCCGCCGTCGGACAACATGAAGGCCAGGGTGAACGCCTTCACGCCGGTGGCCGACATGGCCGCGGCGGGGTCGGTCTGCCCGCCCCATTGGTACAGGTACGGCGAAGCGAGCACAGGGTCCGGCGCGGCCAGCGCCGACGGGGCGAGGCCGAGGGTGGTGGCCAGCGCGGCGCCCGCGGCGAGCGCGACGGTGGCCAGACGGCGCAGGGGTTTCATTGGTCCTCCAACGTGGGACGCACGCGTGAGCGCGCTTGTGTGGAGCACCTCCGATGCTTGATGCGGCGGTATCAACTCGAAGGAGCACGCGGTGGGATGTGCTCCGTCACAATGGACTAGACCATTAGGAAGTGTCAAGGTCTGAGAACAGGAAGAAAAAAACCGCCGAAAGTCGGTGGCAGCAACGAAATCGACCGGTGATCATGGACGCGACAAGGGCGCCTTCGTCGTGCCCGGAAACGCGAGCGAGCCCGCGGTGAGAGGTCGCCACGGGCTCGCTCGGTGGGTCTGAGGAGACGGGTCAGGACTGGGCGTAGCAACGCTCGAGCTCGTCGAGCCGGTAGAAGTAGCTGCCGCGGTGCACCGGCGCGCAGCTCGCCTTGAACGCGGTCTGCTTCTCGTTGTAGAGCATGCGCACGAGGTAGGTGTGACCGTCGGTGTAGAGGTCCCACTGGATGTTCGCCGCCATCGGCGCCACCTGCGCGCCGCGGAACGGGTTGTTCGCGTAGGTGAACAGCTGGCTCTCAGGCTGCTGCTTCGTGCTGCCGGGCAGGCCGAGCAACGACGCGAGGGGGAAGATCTCCTCGGCGTGGGTGAAGCGCAGCTCGGCGTCGCGCGAGGTGGTGCCGGCGCGCTTGGCGTCGAGCTGGGCGAACATGTCGCCGAGCAGGCCGCCGGCCATCTTGTACGTGATGTCGCTGCCGGAGAACGCGGGACCGTTCTCGTAGAACGAAGTCACGTCGTCGAGGTAGCCGAACCACGAGGCCTCGTCGAGCGTGATGTAGCGGTCGAAGTGCCAGTGGCCCTCGCCCGCGAGGTCCACCGTGACCTGATCCATCGCGTACACCGCGTCGGCCGCGGCGACCTCGTCCTTGAACTCAGCGTGCTTCCCGGCCGCGACCTCGTCCACGAACTTCTTCGAGAAGCTGCGCTGCAGCACCGAACGCGCCACGGCGTGCGTGCGCGGCTGGTCCGTGGCGGCCTTCTCGGCGGCGGCGACGCGCGGGTCGTTGTCGACGTAGTCGTTGTACTCGACGTTCGACTTGTGGAAGTACAGCAGGGCGTCGTCGGTGCGGGTGGCCGTGGTCGCCAGCCCCGGCTTCGCCGCCTTCAGTCCGGCGACGAACTCGTTGGCGCTGTCCACCGTGCGCTGCTGGCTCGACGCGACGACGTCGATCTTCGGCGTCGTTCCCGTTGCCGCGTCGGCGAAGAGCGACGGCAGCCGTCGCACCATGCGCTGCGCGGTGGTGCGCATCTCGTCGCGGCCTTCCTGCGTGAGCAGGCCGTAGCCGTCGCGGGCGTTGACCGCGAGCAGCGCCTGCACGTCCGGGCCGAGCTGCTTGCCGACGCCGGTCAACGCGCCTTCGGACTTCGCGGTGTTCCACAGCGCCAGCAAGGCGTCGCCGTCGTCGCTGTCGGAAAGGGTGCGCGCGCCGTGGCGCGAGACGTTCTCGGTGAACACCGGGCGGAACGACGAAGGGAGCCGCTCGTAGGAGTACAGGTTGCCCTGCGGCTCGTAGGCGGTCTTGGTGGTGAACGCGTCCTGCGTCGCGTTCCCCTCGTGCGCCTGCGCCGGCAGGGCGAACAGCCCCGACAGCGCCAATGCGGCCCCGCCGATTCCGGCCACAACACGTCTCATCGAGCTACCCCGCTGTCTGGTCTGGTGAAAGGACGGCTCAGTAGACACGCCGGTCGTGACGCGGTTCGGGACAGCGGGTATCGCGCCGGTGAATTCCCGGGGTTCCGGTGAGCGGGAACACAGTGGTCGGACGGCCCTGTCTGCCGCCTCCCGACAGGACAGTGGCGGCCGGCTGATCGCACAGCCGGCCACCACTTTTCGCGAGGGTCTACAGACGCAGGCTGCCCACGATCCCGGTCAGGACGCCGTGACTCGAGCCCGAGTCGGTGTTCGCGTCGGTGTTCGAGCCGGTGTGGCTCGACTGCGCGCCGTCCGGCCCGGCCCGGCTCTGGCCCTGGTCGAAGCTCGCGCCGCCGTTTCCGTCGGTGTCGGCCGTGGTGTGGTCATTGCTCACGCCATCGGGGCCGGCGTTGCTGTTCTGCTGGCGGTAGGAAGCGCTTCTCCGCTCTGTTCACCCGTGCTCGCGTGCGTGGAACTGGTGCTCACGCCGGCGGGCCCGGCAGCCACGTTCGTGTTCGTGTACGTGTCGGCCGAGGCGATCCCGGCGGCCCCGAGCGTCAGCGGCAAAGCGATCGCACTGGCGGCGACGATACGGCGAATGGTCTTCATCTGAAGCTCCTCTTCTCGTCGGTCCGAAACGGTGATCGGCTTCGTTCGGACGGCTTTCCGTGCCGCCGGATCCCTGACCACGCCCCTCCGGTGATCACTCTCACCGCGGTCCGGACCCATCCGCGCACCGCCACGGATCCGAAAGACCGGCCTCGAGAAACGCCGGCCACACTTAAGCAGGTGCCGAAAACCTCGTGAACCCGCTATTTTGCCGAAATGGTGGGGGATCCGGCGACTGCCGGAGGGGGTCGCCGGCGCCGGTTTCCTGTCGCCGTGGCGGACTGGGAGCTGTGGCGCGTGCGTACCCGCGTGCTGGCGGCGTTCGTGGTGTGCGTGGACGCGCTGGCGCTGGCCGCGACCATCGCCGTGGCGGTGCTGGTTCCCGTGCCGCTCACGGGTTCCGCGCGGTTCGCCGTGCTGGTCGTGGGGATGCTGGTGAGCGCGGAGCTGAGCCGCTCGGCCGAACGCGGACGCGGGGAAACGTTGCTGGGCCCGGGTTTCGGCACGCCGTGGGTGTTCGCCGGCGCGGTGGCGCTGCCGCCGGTGCCCGCCGTGGTGCTCGCGGTGGTCTCAGGCGCGCACCGGTGGCTGCGCGTGCGGCGGCGCGCGCCGTACCGGCAGGTGTTCGAGGTGGCCGCGACGGCGCTGGCCTTGCTGCTCGCGGGCCGGTTCCTCGCCGTGACGGTGCCCGTCCCGCCGAGTTCGCTGGGCGACGTCCGCCTGATGGGACTGCTCGTGGTCGCGGCAGTCGTGTTCACGCTCGTCGACGCGGCGCTCACCGGGGTTGTGCGCGGCTACCGGCAGGGTGTGGCGGGGCTGCTGTTCGACGTCGCGATGGTCGCGTTGGGTATCGCACTCGCCTGGGCCGTGGTGGATTCGCCGCTCGTCGTGCCGTTGCTCGCCGCGGCGCTCGTGGTGCTGTACCGCGGCGGCGTCGGCGCCACCCCGCGCGCCGAGCCGACGGCGGACGCGGGCACCGGCGCCCTCACGGCGTCCGCCTGGTGGGACGCCGCCCGTGTGCAGCCGGCCCCGGCGTACTCCGTGCTGGTGCTTGACCTCGACCGGTTCGGCGACGTCAACGCCCGCCACGGCCGCCGCGTCGGCGATGCCGTGTTGTGGGCCATCGCCGATGCGTTGCGGGACGAAGTCCGCTCCGCCGACCTCGTCGGGCGCTCCGGTGGTGGCGAGTTCGCCGTGTTCCTCCCCGGCACCAAGCCATTCGACGCGCTCGCCATCGCCGAACGCATCCGCTTGCGCGTCGCCTCGACGGCCGTCGCGTTGAAGGCGCCCTACGGCAGCCCGCAGTTTGCGTGGGCGACGGTGTCCGTCGGCGTCGCTTCCCGTCCCGCTGACGGCGACACAGCGGACGCGGTCTTCGCGGCCGCGGTGAAAGCCGTGCGGCGCGCGAAAGCCGGCGGTCGCAACCGGACTGTGTGTGCCGGTGGTTCGTCAACGCAGTAGGTCAGTCCGAAGTGGACGGGACGCCGATGTCCTCGAACCACAGCTGCGGGCGAGTCTCGATGAACTCCTCCATCAGCGCCGTGCACGCGGGGTCGTCGAGGACGTCGATGCGCACGCCGTGCTCGGCGAGCCAGTCGTGGCCGCCGGAGAAGGTCTTGGCTTCGCCGATGATCACCCGCGGGATGCCGAACTGGCGCACGAGGCCGCTGCAGTACCAGCACGGCGAGAGCGTGGTGACCATGATCGTGTCGCGGTAATGGGGGCGGCGCCCGGCGTTGCGGAACGCCGTGGTCTCCGCGTGCAGCGACGGGTCGCCGTCCTGCACCCGGCGGTTGTGGCCGCGGCCGAGGAGCTTGCCGGAGTGGTCGAAGAGGGCCGCGCCGATCGGCACGCCGCCCTCGGCCTTCCCGAGCTCGGCCTCCTCGCGGGCGACGGCGAGCAACGCGTGCGGATCGATCTGCATGGCCCACACTTCACCGGCCCCGCTCCCGGAAGGCAAGTCCACGGCCATCGAGGACCGATCCTGTCCGCGAGGTCTGGCAGAGTGGCCCGAATGTACGGAACCTCGGAGCGGCTGCTGCGCCTGTTGTCCCTGCTGCAGGCCCGCCGCGACTGGCCGGGGCCGGACCTGGCCGACCGGCTCGGCGTCGACGTGCGCACGGTCCGCCGCGACGTCGAGCGCCTGCGTGGCCTCGGTTACCCGGTGCACGCGACGCCGGGGGTCGCGGGTGGCTACCGGCTGGGGGCCGGCGCCGCGCTGCCGCCGTTGCTGCTGGACGACGACGAGGCCGTGGCCGTCGCGGTCGGGCTGCGGACGGCGGCGAACGGCACGGTGTCGGGCATCGAGGAGACGTCGGTGCGGGCACTGGCCAAGCTCGAACAGGTGCTGCCCGCGCGGCTGCGCCACCGCGTGAGCGCCATGGGCTCGGCGATGCTGCAGCTCGGTGGCGGGGGACCGGTCGTCGACGCCGAGGTGCTCACCGTGATCGCGTCGGCCTGCCGCGACCACGAGCGGGTGCGCTTCACCTACGCCAACCACACCGGCCAGGTCACCGAACGCGACGTCGAGCCCCTGCGCCTGGTCCACACGGGCCGTCGCTGGTACCTCGTCGCCTACGATCTGGGCCGCGACGGCTGGCGCACGTTCCGCGTCGACCGCATCGAAGGCGTGCCGGCGCCCGGCTTCCGCTTCACGCCGCGCGAACCGCCTGCGGAAGACCTCGCCGCGTACGTGTCGCAGGCGATCTCTTCGGCGCCCTACGCACACCAGATGTCCCTGCTCGTGTCGGTGCCGGCGGAGGTGCTCGCCGCCCGTGTGCCGCCGACCGCCGGCACCGTCGAGCCCGTGGACGAGCACACGTGCCGGCTGCGCACCGGCGCGGCCGACCTCGCCGCGGCGCCGTTCTACCTCGCGCAGTGGGACTACGACTTCGTCGTGGAAGACGCGCCGCCCGGCCTGCTCGACCGGCTGGCGCGCATCGCGGAACGCTTCGCCTCGGCGGCGGCGCGCAGCTGAGCCGGTCGAGGGGTCAGGCTGTGCGCGTGCCGAGCATCCGCAGCACCAGCTCGCTGTACTCCTTGCCCAGCGCGGCCGGCGTCTGGCGCGTGCGCTCGCTGTACCAGCGGGCCACGTCGACACCCAGCGACAGCACCGCGCGGGCCGCCGTGTGCGAATCGGTCACAGAGAACGCGCCGGACTCGGCGCCCGCGGCGATCACGTCGCGCACGATGCGCTCGATGCGCCGCCGCAGCTCCGTGACGACCTCGAACTCCTTCTCCGGCAGCGCGTTGAGCTCGTACTGCACCACCCGCGCCACCGTGTGGCGCCGCGCGTGCCAGGCCACGAAGTCCTCGACCACGAGCCGGATGCGCTCGACGGGGTCCTGGGCCTTCTCCAGCGCGTTCTCCACCAGCGCCAGCGTCTGCTCGTGGCCGCTGCGGCTGATCTCGAACAGCAGCGCCGCCTTCGACGGGAAGTGCACGTACAACGCGGCGGGGCTCATCCCCGCGGCGCTGGCGATGTCCCGCGTGGTCGTGGCGTGGTACCCGCGCTTCGCGAAGGACTCCACACCGGCCAGCATCAGCCGGCGCGCGGTCTCGGGCTGCACGTCGGGCCACAGCTCGGCCGAGAGTGAAGTCGTCATCCGGCGATCCTCCCAGATCTGCTGACGCGCCCGGCGGGCGTGAACCGTCCGCCCAGTCTAAGCGGTTGCTCATCGCCCGGCTCCGGTGTCGGCTCGGACGAGCCGCCGCGGGGTAGGCTCGGGCGCACCGTCGTCGCCGCTGGGGGAGCCGTGAGCGCAACGTTCGTCACCCTGATCGAGCTCGGCGGCAAGACGGCGACCGGGTTCGCCGTGCCGGCCGAGGTGGTCACGGCGCTGGGCTCGGGCAAGCGGCCGAAAGTCCTGGTCACCCTCGGCGCGCACACCTACCGCAGCACGATCGTGGTCTACGGGGGCACGTTCATGCTGCCGCTGAGCGCGGTCAACCGGGAGGCAGCCGGCGTCGCCGCGGGCGACGAGGTCGAGGTCACGGTGGAGCTCGACACCGCGGAACGGACCGTCGAAGTGCCGGACGACCTTGCCGCCGCACTCGGCGCGCACCCCGGCGCCCGCGCCGCGTTCGACCGGCTTTCCTATACCGCGCAACGAGAGCGAGCCGAAGCAGTGGCGTCGGCCAAACGGCCGGAAACGCGGGAGCGCCGCCTCGCCAAGATCGTCGCCGAGCTTGCCGGCTGACCACCGGGCGGTGCCGGCGCTCACACGCCCGTCGCGGCTGCGCGCAGCGCCGTAAGGTGACCGGAATGGCCGGAAGCAGAGCGGGTGGAGCCGGATGAGCCGCCGCACGACGCAGCTGGCCGGGCTCGATCTCAACCTGCTCGTCGTTCTCCGGGAGCTGCTGCGCGAGCGAAACGTGACCCGCGCGGCGGAGCGGGTCGGCGTCAGCCAGCCGGCGTTGAGCGCGGCGCTGGCGCGGCTGCGGCGGCACTTCGACGACGAGCTGCTGGTCCGCGAGGGCCGTGGCTACGTCCTGACCCCGCTGGCTCGCCAGCTCGGCCGCCAGGTCGAGGACGTGTGCGCGGCGGCCGAGCAGCTGTTCGCCACCGGGTCGAGCTTCGCGCCCGGCACGTCGGTGCGGGAGTTCACGCTGCTGATGGCCGATTACACGCTGTCGGTGATCGGGCAGCCGCTGGCCGAGTTGTTCGAGCGGGAGGCGCCGCGCGCGCGGCTGCGGATCCGGCTCGTGCGCGAATCGCTGAGCGCGGATCTGCCGCGGGTCGTCCGGTTCGTCGACGGGGTGGTCGCACCGCCGATCGAGCTGGAAGAACTGCCCCGGCTGCGCTCGGCCGAGCTGTTCCGCGACGAGTGGGTCTGCGTCGTGTGGGCCGGGCACGAGCTCGGCGCCGGCGGGCTCACCCTGGCCGACCTGCAGCGGCTCGACTGGGTGGTGCCGTATCACCGTGAGCCGGGGGTGCCGCTGCCGCCGGTGTCGCGCCGGCTCGCCGCGCTGGGGCTCGCGCCGCGGGTCGCGATGAGCGTGGAGAGCTACCAGGCCGTGCCCGCGCTCGTGGTCGGAACCCACCGGATCGCGCTGGTGCAACGCCGGCTGGCCGTCGAGTTCGCCAAGCGGTCCGACATCTCGGTCCTCGAGTGCCCCGGCGAGCCGGAGGGGATCGTCGAGACGCTGTGGTGGCACGACGACCTCGACCTCGATCCCGCGCACGCCTGGCTGCGCGAGGCGCTGCGCGGCATCGGCGAGCGGCTGGGCTGAGGGCGCCAACCATAACCCAGGCTGATTATCGGGATCAGGATTTCTGACTTCCGGGCTTCGGCGAGGATTCTTAGACTCCCTCGGTGTCAGCGATATATCGCAGCGGAGCGGTATTCGTGATCGGAAGGAACTCCCTGGATGTCGACGACCGTATCCACGACAGACGAGCGACTGACTCCGGAAGCACGACGATCGATCGTCGGTGGCATCCTCTCCTTGTTCGTCGACAGCTTCGACATCTATCTGCCCGCACTCGTGCTGCCGGCGGTGATGGACTACTTCGAACCGCCCTCCATGCCGGCCACGACGAAGGTCACCCTGGTGACCGTCATCTTCGTCGTCACCTTGCTCGGACGGCCGATCGGCGGCCCGATCTTCGGCAACCTGGCGGACAAGATCGGGCGCCGCCGCGTCACCCTGATCACCGGCGTCGGGTTCACGATCGTCACCCTGCTCATCGGCCTCATGCCGGGTTACGCGACCTGGGGCTACGGCTCGATCGTCGGCTTGATCCTGCTTCGCCTGATCGGTGGCGTGTTCCTGGGTGGCGGCTATGCGGGGCCGGTCCCGCTGGCCATCGAACGCTCGCCGATGCGCCGGCGTGGGCTGGTCGGCGGCGTGATGGCGGCCGGTGCTCCCGCGGCGATCACGCTCATCAGCATCATCCAGCTCGTGGTGCTGGAACGGTTTTCCGGTCCGGACCTGCAATCCTGGGGCTGGCGCATTCCTTTCTTCTTCGGGTTTCTGCTCGGAATCGCGTACGTCGCCTACTATTCGCGCGTCAAAGAGGTCGACCTCGAGGCGCTCAAGAAATCGCGAAAGGGAAATCGCGCGCCGATTTTCGAGCTGTTCAGCCGACGCAACATCCGTGGTTTCGGTCAGGTTTTCCTCCTGATGACCGGTATGTGGTTCGCCGCCCAGATCGTGCTCTCGTTCATGCCCGGGCTCCTGGTCGGCGTCCTGCACCAGAACCCGTCCAACGTGAGCACGCTGGAGATCATCGCCAACGTCGCGACGATCATCGGCATGATCCTCGCCGGGGTCCTGGGCCAGCGGATCGGCCGCCGGAAACTGCTGCTCGGCTGCGCTGTCGCCATCACCGTCGGGGCGAGCCTCGCCTACGTATTCCTCGTGCTGGTCGCGCGGTCCGGGGCGGGGTTCCTGCCGATCGGCATCCTCGCGTTCGTCGCCTTCGTACTGCCCAACGCCCCGCTCGGCTGCCTGGTCGTCTACCTCAACGAGCGCTTCGGCGCCGGTGTCCGCTCCTCGGGTTATGGCACGGTCTACACCCTCAGCCTCATCCTGCCCGCGCTCTACAGCGTCTGGATCACCGTGCTGCAGGCCGTACTGCCGTACGAGTACACCGCGGTGGTGCTGATCGTCCTGGGCGGCGTGCTGTTCTTCATCGGCGCGTGGATCGGCCCGGAGACCAAGGGCACGGTGCTGCTCGGCGAGCCGGTCGAATCGGGCCGGGCCACGCAGACGGCCGAATGATCCCGCCCCGACAAGAACGAGGAGCCACGATCAGCACACGCAGCAACCACCCGGTCGGCTCGCCCCGGTGGGCGACGACCCGGACGCAGTGGAAATCGATGGGCTACACCGACGAGCAGATCCGGCGCCCCAAGATCGCCGTGGTCAACTCTTCGTCCGGGCTCGCGCCGTGTTTCGCCCACCTCGACCCGATCGCCACCGCGGTGAAGGAGTCGATAGACGCCGCCGGCGGGCTGGCTTTCGAGATCCGGACCGTGGCTCCGACCGACTTCATCATGGCCGCCGGCCGTGGTGGTGGCTACGTCCTGTCGGGCCGGGACCTGGTGTCCTACGACATCGAAGCCGTCGTCGACGGGGCGCAGCTCGACGGGATGGTCTGCCTGGCCTCGTGCGACAAGACGACACCGGGTCAGCTGATGGCGGCAGCGCGCACCGACGTGCCGACGCTGGTCATCGCGTGCGGCTACCAGAGCTGCGGAGCCCTCGACGACGGCCGCCGCGTGGACATCGAGGACGTGTTCGTCGACGCCGGCAAGCTGGCGTCGGGCGCGATCAGCTTCGACGACCTCTGTGCCATGTCGGACCGGGCGATCACCGGCCCCGGTGTCTGCACGGGCATGGGCACGGCCAACACGATGCACGTCGTCGCCGAGGCTCTCGGCATGGCACTGCCCGGCACAGCGCCGACCCGCGCCAACAGCGACACCATGTGGGCGGCGGTCCGGGCTTCGGGCGCCGCGATTCTGGCCGCGGTCGAGGCCGACCGGCGGCCCAGCACGGTGATGACGCCGGGTGCGGTCCGCAACGCGGTGGCCGCGGTCATCGCCGTCAGCGGGTCGATCAACGCGGTCAAGCACCTCGAGGCGATCGCCGCCGAACTCCCCGGCGACCTCGACGTGCACGGCCTGTTCGAGGAGCTCGGCCGCCACGTCGGCCCGCTCACGGCGGTGCGCCCCAACGGGCCGTCGTCGATCGAGGAGTTCGACGACGCCGGTGGTGCTCGCGCCGTGCTGGCCCAGCTCGGCGACGTCGTCGACGGCTCGGTCGCGACGATGAGCGGCCGGACGATGGCCGAGAACCTCGCCGGTGTGACGGTGGACGCCGCCGTGATCAGAGCCGAACCGATCCGGCCGGAGGCGACGATCGTGCTGATGCGAGGCAGCCTGTGCCCGGGTACCGCGATCGTGAAGCTGTCGGTCACCGAGACGCGAGCGCGCGCTTTCCGTGGCCCGGCACGGGTTTACGAGTCGGCGCCCGAGGCCACCGCGGCGATCGAGCTCGGTGAGGTGCGGCCCGGCGAGGTACTCGTGCTCCGCGGGCTCGGCGTCACCGGAACCCCGGGGATGGGCATGGCGTCGGCTGTGGTCTTCGCGCTCAACGGCGCCGGGCTGAGCGAGCAGGTCGCCTTCGTCACCGACGGGCAGCTCTCCGGTCTCGTGAACAAGGGCATCGTCGTCGGGGAGGTCACCCCCGAAGGCGGCGTCCCCGGCCCGCTCGGTGTGGTGCGCACCGGGGACGAGATCGCGATCGACGTCCCGGCGCGCACCGCCGACCTGCTCGTGGCACCGGCCGAGCTCGAGCACCGGCTCGCGGACTACCCCCGCACGCGGCCGCCGCAGACCTGGCCGGCTCGCCCGGGTTCGTGGCTCGGTGTGTACGCCGACGCCGTGGAACCGCTCGACCGGGGCGCGACCCTGCGCCGTTCTTCTTCGTCCTAAGGAGTTTTGTTGCCTCACGCGCTGACCGATCTACGGGTGAACACCGTCACCCGGCCCGCCGACCGCTCCGTGGAATCGCTCGAAGCCGATATCCTCGTCGTGGGTGCGGGGATCGCCGGACTGACCGCGGCGATCGACGCGAAACGACGCGGCCGCGACGTCGTGCTCGCCGACGCGCTTCCTGTCCTGGGTGGACAGTGCGTGAACTCCATGATCGGGCTGTTCTGCGGGATCTACGGAAACGCTCCCGAATACCACCAGCTCACGCACGGGATCTTCGACGAGATGTTCCCGGCGCTGGAACGTTCCGGGGACATCGCGTTCAACCGCACCCATACCCAGACCGTCCCCTACGACGAGGTCGCGTTGGGCCGGTGGTTCGAGAACCTCGTTTCCGAGCTCGGGATCAGGGTTGTGCTGGGCGCGTCGATCAACGGGGTCGCCATGGCGGGCGGGGTGATCGAGCAGGTCGACTTCGCGACCCGCTACGGTCCGGTTTCGGTGCGCGCCAAGGGATTCGTGGACGCGACCGGCGACGCCGCGCTGGCGTGGGAAGCCGGGCTGCCGTGCCGGGTGCCGGAGCGGACGGTGTGGGGCTCGCAGCAGATCCGGCTCACCGGCCTGGTCGAGTCGGCCAAACCCGACCCGGCCGAGCTGGTGGCCCGCATCGACGAGAAGGCCGACGAGTACGGTCTCCTCCGGCGCGACGGGCTCGCCTTCTTCTTCCCGGGACGCAACACCGCCGTGATGAACATGACCCACGTGGAGGCGCCCCTGACCGCGGTCGAGGCGACAGAGGCGCAGTTGCGGGGGCGGGCGCAGGCCGACCGGGTGGTCGAGTTCCTGCGCACCGAGTTCCCCGCGGCGTTCAAGGACGCTTCCGTGCTGGCCTACGGTTTTCCCGGGCGCCGGCAGACGCGGTGGCTGGCCGCCGATCACCAGCTCACCCTCGACGAGGTCCGCCGCGGCACCGGTTTCGAGGACGCGGTGGCGCGGACGGCGTGGCCGGTGGAGCTGCACGACCGGGCGTCGGGCTACGCGTGGGAGACCTTCGGGCCGGATCACGTGCACTACGTCCCGCTGCGAAGTCTGACCTCACCGCAAGCCCGGAATCTGGTCGCGGCCGGGCGGTGCGTCGACGGCGACGCGGCGGCTCTGTCGAGCGTGCGGGTGATGGGCCCGTGCTCGGCGATGGGCAGCGCCGCCGCGCACGCGCTGGACCTGACGCTGGGCGGCGATGTCCACGACGTCGATCTGACCGTGTTGCGTGACCGCATCCGCGACAACGTGGAGGGCTGAACGATGGTGGGGCTCACGGACGAAGAGAAGGGCATGCGCGACGGCGCGGAAGGCGGCGCGGTCGCGGCGGCGATGGATCTGCTGATCCGCTACGCCGACGCGCTGGGCGCCGAGCGGTTGTGCGAGACCCGCAACGTCGCGGGCACGACCACACAACCTTCGCCGGCCAAGGAAAAGCTGGTCGCCGAGGGTGGCTGGGCCAAGGCGTTCTCGGTGATCAGCCTCGACTGCGACGACGACCTAGAAATCCCGCCGATGCGGGTCCCGACCTGTCAGCTGCAGCACGGGTTCGGCGAAGACGCGCGCGGCATCATGCCGTACCCCGAGCACAAGATCGACCTGCAGGCCGAGGCCGAGTCGTTCGCCAGCAGCCGCGGTGTCAACGTCCTCGCCACCTGCACGCCCTACCAGGTCGGCAACATCCCGACCTACGGCGAGCACGTCGCCTGGATGGAGTCGTCGGCGGTCGTCTACGCCAACTCCGTCCTGGGCGCGCGCACCAACTGCGAGGGTGGTGCCTCGACCGGCGCCGCGAGCCTGACCGGGCGGATCCCGTGCTGGGGCAACCACCACCGGGAAAACCGCTACGGCACGCACCTCATCGAGACGACGCTGGCCCTCAACGGATTTCAGGACTGGGGGATGCTCGGCTACTTTGCCGGCGACGTCGTCCAGGAGGAGCGGCCGGTCGTCGTCGGCGAGCTGGGCAGCCCGGATCTGGCGGACCTCAAGCACTTCGGCGCCGCCGCCGCGTCGTCCGGCGGCGTGGAGATGTACCACCTGCCGGGCCGGACGCCCGACGCGCCGACGCTCGAGGCCGCCTTCGGAGGCCGCTCGATCCCCGCGTCGATCCGGTACGGCGAAGCCGAGCGTCGTGCCGTCTACGAGTCGCTCAACTCGATCGGGGACAGCGAGGACGTCGATTTCGTGCTGCTGGGCTGTCCGCACGCTTCGCTGGAGCAGGTCGGCCGGGTCGCCCGCGCGCTCGAGGGCCGCACGATCTCGGCCGGCTGCGAACTGTGGCTGATGACCCCCCGCGCGCTGCGGACGGTCGCTGATCGCAACGGCTGGACCGAAACCATCCGGCGCGCCGGCGGGCGGATCCTGACCGACTCCTGTCCGGCGATGTCGCGCGTCGCTCCCGAAGGCACGAAGGTGTTCGCGACCGACTCCGCGAAGCAGGCCCACTACCTGCCCGCGATCCTCGGGATCGAGGCGTGGTTCGGCACGCTCGAGGAATGCGTCGACGCCGCTGTCACCGGCCGGTGGCGCGGCTCGCTCGCCCCCGCCGGGAAGGCTCTCCGATGACCGGCGTGCAGCTGCGCGGCCGGGGCATCGTTCCCGGCCGGGTCGTCGGCGAGGCACTGGTCTCCCGCGAGACGATCTCGGGCTGGGGCGGCATCGACCCGGCGACGGGCACGATCATCGAACGCCGGCACGAGCTGTTCGGCGTCTGCTTCACCGGGAAGGTCCTGGTGTTCCCGGGCGCCAAGGGTTCCTCGGGGTGGTCGGGCTTCTTCCAGTCCACCCGGCTGCTGGGCACCGCGCCGCTCGCGATGGTCTTCACCCGCCTCACGACGAAGGCCGCGCTGGGCGCGATCGTGACCCGGGTCCCGGCGATCACCGACCTCGACGACGACCCGGTCGCCCGCATCACCACCGGCGACCTCGTGGAGGTCGACGCCGATCGCGGGCTGGTGCGGGTGCTCGCTCCGGCCGAGCGGTGAGGTCGGCCCAGGGCCGATGACCTCGGTCCGGCGGGTTGCCGTCGCCCCCGTGGCCTGACCGCTTGGTCACGGAGCCCGAGCCGAACTACGTCGACGGCTCCCTGCCCGGCCTCATCGTGGCCGGCGCCGGCGCGGGCCTGGTGCAGGCGCCGCTGTTCGCGCGGCGGGCACGCTGCCGGCTTACCGCGCGACCACAGGGTCCGGGGTGCTCACCAAGGCGCGCCAGGTCGGCAGCGCGGCGGTCGTTGCGATCCTTGTCACCGTTCGCGAGCGCGCCGTCCGGCAGTCTGGTGGGGTACCACCGGGGTTTCCTGTTCATGGCGATCGCGTGCTTCGCGGCGACGATCACCGTGCTCGCCACGAACCCCCGCACCCGCTGACCCTCCTGAAAGGACGCTCCATGTCTGCTCCTGCCCCCTCGTTCGTCGTTGTCGGCGTCGACGGTTCCGAGGCCTCCGAGCACGCGCTGCGCTGGGCCGAGTTCTTCGCCCGCCAGACCGGATCCGAGCTGCGTGCCGTGATGTCGTGGTCGCCGGTGCTCCCGGGTGGCGAGGTCGTCCTGGTGGGCGCCGAAGGCTGGAACCCGGAGGCCGACACCCAGCAGATCCTGACCACCACGGTCCGCAAGGTCCTCGGCGACACCCCGGCCGTGCCCGTCACGGAACGCGTCGTCGAGGGCGGAGCGGCGAAGTCCCTCCTCGAGCAGAGCAAGGGCGCCCGCATGCTCGTGGTCGGCAGCCGCGGCCGCGGCGGGTTCACCGGCCTGCTGCTGGGGTCCGTGAGCGCGGTCTGCGCGGCCCACGCGAAGTGCCCGGTCCTGATCATCCACGGGGACACGCCGCTGCCTGAATGACCCGTCAGCGCTGCGCCGCCGACGGGCTGTGCCGGATGACTTCACGCATCTGCGCGTCCGTGAGCGGCGGGTGGCCGAGGTGTGCCGCGGTGTTGGTCCAGCCCGCGACGACGAGCTCCAGGTGGCGGCGCCAGGCGTCCACTGTGGTCCCTCGCGTGATGTCGAGGACGCCGCCGAGCGACCACAGCGCGACGGCGACGTCCTCCGGCGTGAGGTCCGCGCGCACAACGCCGTGCTGCCGGGCCTGCGCGACCAGCGCCGCCTGGGCGGTGCGCGAGCGTTCCACCAGGTCGGCGACCTGCTCGTCACTCCACATGCGAGCGACGCTGCCCGAGTGCCGGGCCAGCAGGGCGCCGACTTCGAAGAGGTACGTGACGAGGCCGTCCGGAGTGCCGGCGTGGCGGTCGGCCACCTCGACCGCCTGCACCAGCAGGCGTTCGACGAGGGCAGACAGCAGTGCCTGCTTGTCCGCGAACCGCCGGTAGACGGTGCCGAGGCCGACGCCGGCCCGTTTCGCGACGAGCTCGATGCTCACCGCCGGGCCGTGCTCGTCGAACACGGCCTCCGCGGCGTCGAGGATCTTCTCCAGGTTGGCGGCGGCGTCCGCGCGCAACGGCCTGCTCACGCCGAGAGGGCCGCCGCGACGTCGGCGAGGAACGTCGGGTTGCCGGTGGAGTGCGTCGGCACGAGTGCCGCGTGGCTGATCTTCCAGCCCGCGCCGGTGCGGGTCAGTTTCTGCGTGCCCTTCCCGAACACCACCCACGTGTTCACGGCCGGGTCCGCGCCGAGGGCGGGGTGGACGTGCAGCGCCTCCTCGTAGAACCGGACGGTGGCTTCGTCGCCCTCGACGTCCACCACGAAACTCGACAGCTGGTGCTGCGTGAGGGCGACGGGACCGATCGTGCGCTCGGCTTTCACGCGCGCGTCGTGAGCTGTGAGCGAACTGCTGCCGGAGTTGTCCACCCCGCCGAAGTCCTGCATCACGACCGGCGCCCGCAGTGCTTCGTAGGCGTCCCAGTCCTTCTCGTCGGCGGTGGTGAAGCCGCGGGTCACGACTTGGATGGCCTCGGCGATGTCGACCGCGTTCATGCGTACTCCTCGTGAGCTATGCGGATAACATTTTCCGCTTAGGCCAACGTAGCACAACCGGAGACGCGTTTCCGCTTAGTACGCGCCGACGGCGGGCCGCGCACGGCCTCGGCGACGAGACTGGCCACCTGGGATCGTGAGACCGGCATGCCGTCCGACTTCTCCAGCCACGCCATGAGGTCCGCGGCCGCCAGATCGGCCGGGATCGGACCGGCGTAGGGCCACACGTAAACCGGCGTGTTGGGTTCATTGCGCCAGCTCGTGGCGAGGGTGCCGGTGTCCGCGGCGTCGTAGCCGAGGGTGTCCGCCAGGCCGGCGACCTACCCCTTGGCAGGTTCATCGTCGCCCGCGATGGGCAGCGCGGACCGGTCCAGGGAGGCCGACGGGCGGGCGAGAGTGGCGAGGTGGTGGTGGAAGAGGTTGTTGAACGCCTTCACCACCGTTGAGCGCGGCAGGATCCGCTGCAGCAGTTCGCTTGAGGTGAGCTCGTCGAAGTCCAGTTCCGGGAGGCGCCCGTCGCGTTCGGGGTAGTAGTTCGTGGTGTCGATCACGGTCCGGCCGGCCAGCGCGGCGGCCGGCAGGTGCGGGAACGCCGTGAGCGGCACGGAAACACGACCAGTTCGGCCTCTCGGGCCACGTCCTCCGCGGTCGCCGCGCGAACGTGGTCGCCGAGCTCCGCGACGAGGCCGGCGAGGGATTCGGGGCCGCGTGAGTTGCCGAGACGACGTCGAGGCCGGCGGTGGTCGCCAGGCGGGCGAGAGTGCCGCCGACCAGGCCGCTGCCGATGAAACCGAGAGTGTGCACGGGTCTCCACTTGCTGTCCTTGACCTGACCGGTTGGTCAGGTTTGCTACTGGGCGTGAGCCGAGAGGTGGTGATCGGATGCGCGCGGATGCGGTGCGCACGCGCAAGGCTCTTGTCGCGGCGGCGGCGGAGGTGTTCGCGCGCAGCGGCGCCGACGCGACGGTCGCCGAAATCGCCGCGCGTGCCGGCATCGGCAAGGGCACGGTGTTCCGGCACTTCCCGACCAAAGACGACCTGCTCGCCGCCATCGTCGGCGACGCCGTCGACGCTCGTGGCCAAGGCTGAGCACTTGGTGGGCCACGAGGACGCACTGCGGGAATTCATGCAGCTCACCGCTGCGCTGCTCGCGGGCAACCGCGTGCTCTTCGACGCCCTCGACCGCGTCGGCGCCGACCACCGTCCACAGGTGCGGGCGCAGGTCGACCGGCTCGCCGCCGTGGCCGAGCGCGTCGTTGCGCCCGCACGGGACGCGGGCGTGATCCGCGCGGACGTCCGCGGGCTCGACGTCGTGCAGCTGACGTGCGGCGCCCACCACGCCGCGGCGCCGCTGGCGGCCGTCGAGCCGGACGTGGGGCAGCGCTACGTCGACTTCGTCTTCGCGGCCTGCGTGCCTCCTGATGGCCGGGTGACAACCCTGGATCGTTCGGTACTCTCCATGAGCGACCGCTTAGTCTGCCGTCCGCTGCAGAACAGGAGACCAGTGCTGTGAACTCGTTCAAGGACCGCGTGGCGATCGTGACCGGCGCCAGCCGCGGGATCGGCCTCGCCATCGCGAAGGGCCTGGTCGAGCGGGGCGCGAAGGTGTGCATCACCGCGCGGAAGCCCGAGCCGCTGGCCGAGGCCGTCGCCGAGCTCGGGGGCGAGGACTTCGCGATCGCCGTGCCCGGCAAGGCCGACGACACCGGGCACCAGGACGAGGCGGTCGCCAAGACGATCGAGCGGTTCGGCAGGCTCGACATGCTCGTGAACAACACCGGCATCAACCCGGTCTACGGGCCCACGCTCGACATCGACCCGGCCGCCGCGGCGAAGATCTTCGCCGTGAACGTGCTGGCGCCGATCGCCTGGACCAAGCGCGCCCGCGATGCGTGGATGGGCGAGCACGGCGGCTCGGTCGTCAACGTCGCCTCGATCGCCGGCCTGCGCGCGTCGCCCGGCATCGGCATGTACGGCGTGAGCAAGGCCGCGCTGATCCGCCTCACGCAGGAGCTCGGCGCCGAGCTCGGGCCGAAGATCCGCGTGAACGCGGTGGCCCCGGCCGTGGTCAAGACCAAGTTCGCGACCGCCCTGTACGAGGGCAAGGAGGAGGAAGTCGCGGCGGCCTACCCGATGAAGCGCCTCGGTATGCCCGAGGACATCGCGGGCGCGGTGGTGTTCCTGCTCTCCGAGGACGCGGGCTGGATGACCGGCCAGACCGTGGTCCTCGACGGCGGCGTGACCCTGGGCGGTGGCCTGTGAGCGCCGGGGTCGTCATCACGGGTGGCGGCGGCGGGATCGGCCGGGCGCTGGCGCGGCGCTTCGCGGCCGACGGTGCGCGCGTGGTCGTGGCCGACGTCAACGGCGAAGCCGCGGCGGAGGTGGCCGCCGAGGTCGGTGGCACCTCGTTCACCGGCGACGTCGCCAGCGAAGACGGCGTCGCGAAGCTCCTTGCGGCCGCCCGCGAGACGCTGGGCGAGATCGACGTCTTCTGCGCCAACGCGGGCGTCGCGCCCTTCGGCGACGAGCAGGCCACCGAGGACGACTGGGCCCGCACCTGGGACGTCAACGTGATGGCCCACGTCCGCGCGGCCAAGCAGCTGTTGCCCGCGTGGCTCGAGCGCGGCAAGGGCCACTTCATCGCCACCGCGTCGGCCGCGGGCCTGCTCACGACGCTGGGCTCCGCGCCGTACTCGGTGACGAAGCACGGCGCGCTGGCCTTCGCCGAGTGGCTTTCGGCGACCTACCGCCACCGTGGCATCACCGTGCAGGCCATCTGCCCGCAGGGCGTGCGCACGGCGATGCTGGAGAGCAGCGGCCCGCGCGGCCAGCTGCTGATGGGCGCGTCGGCGATCGGCCCCGAGCAGGTGGCCGACGCGTTGTTCACCGCCATCGACGAGGGCCGGTTTCTCGTGCTGCCGCACCCCGAGGTCGCCGAGTACTACGCGCTGCGCGCCACGCAGACCGACCGCTGGCTCGGCGGCATGAACAAGCTGCAGCGCAAGATCGAGGCGCTGCCGGAGGACTGAGCCACCCAATGCGGCGTTGGTTCCGTTGAACGCACCCAATGTGGCGTTCGGTGAGTTGGGCGCACCGAACGCCGCATGGGGTCGCTTGCGCCTCGCGTGCCCGTCCGTGCGTTCCGGCTTGCCCGTTCCGGGTACATGGGGTTGACGCACGGCCCGCGGGCTCTCTAGCGTCCCCATACCGACTGGTCGGTGTCCGAGGGAGGCCGCGGGATGAGCTGGTACGACGCGAAGCCCTGGCTCGCGAGCTACGACGAGCAGCGCGCCGCGGCGAGCGAGTTCACGCCGACCACGCCGCTGGCCACCTTCCGCCGCGCCGTCGCGCAGGCGCCGGAGACCACGGCGCTGGCGTACTTCGACTCCCGGATCACCTACCGCGAGCTGGACGAACTCTCCGACGCCTTCGCCCGCCACCTAACCGCCTCCGGGTTCGGTCGCGGCGACCGGCTCGCGCTGGTGCTGCAGAACATTCCCCAGTTCGTGATCGCCCTGCTCGGCGCATGGAAAGCCGGCGGGATCGTGGTGCCGGTCAACCCGATGTACCGCGCGGGCGAACTGAGCCACGTGCTGACCGACGCCGGCGTGACGGCGCTCGTCTGCTCACAAGCCGCGTGGCACGACTACGTCGGCGCGCTCGTGGCGGACAGCTCCGTGACGATCGCCGTGACCACCAGCGAGCTCGACCTGCAGACCCGCGACGACGAGCGCGTGCTCGGCAAGGTGCGCCGCGAGGCGACGCCGGGCGCGGCCGACCTGCTCGAGGTGCTGCGCTCGACGCCCGGTGATCCGCCGCGCGACCCCGGGCTCGGCCTCGACGACGTCGCGCTGATCAGCTACACGTCCGGCACGAGCGGGAAACCCAAGGGCGCCACCAACACCCACGGCAACCTCGGCACCAACGCCGTGATCCTCGCGGGCGCCGGCCGCGTCGAACCGGGCGCCACGGTGTTCGCGCTCGCGCCCCTGTTCCACATCACCGGGATGGTGTGCGAGGTCGCCTACGCCATCGAGATCGCCGGCACGCTGGCGCTCGCTTACCGCTTCGAAGCCGGCGTGGTGCTCGGCGCGTTGCTGGAGCACAAGCCGGCGTACATGGTCGGCCCGTCGACGGCGTACATGGCGTTGATGGCGCACCCGGACGTCAGCCCCGAGCACTTCGCGTCGTTCGACGCCCTGTACTCCGGCGGCGCAGCGCTGCCTCCGGCGGTGGTCAACACGTTCCGCGACCGGTTCGGCCAGTACATCCACAACGGCTACGGCCTCACCGAGACCACGGCCGGCTGCGTCGTGGTGCCCAGCGGTGTCGAGGCGCCGGTCGACCCGGCCTCGGGCACGTTGTCGATCGGGCTGCCGGTGCCCGGCGTGATCGTGCGGATCCTCGCGGACGACGGCACGGAGCTGCCGTTCGGCGAGGCGGGCGAGATCGCCGTCGAAGGACCCATGGTCGTGCCCGGCTACTGGAACCGGCCCGACGCCACGGCCGAGGCGCTGCCCGGCGGGCGGCTGCTGACCGGCGACGTCGGGTTCATGGACGAGCGTGGCTGGGTCTACGTCGTGGACCGCAAGAAGGACATGATCAACGCCTCCGGGTTCAAGGTGTGGCCGCGCGAGGTCGAGGACGTGCTGTACACGCACCCCGGCGTCCGCGAGGCCGCTGTGGTGGGGGTGCCGGACGAGTACCGCGGCGAGACGGTGAAGGCGTACGTGAGCGTGGCGCCGGGCGTGGCGCCCGATCCGGACGAGCTGATGGCCTACTGCCGGGAGCGGCTGGCCGCCTACAAGTACCCCCGATCGGTCGAGGTGCTGGCCGAGCTGCCGAAGACCACGAGCGGGAAGATCCTGAGGCGCGAGCTGCGCGCCCGAGGCTAGGAGGACGTGACGGTGGTCGAGACGGTCCGCGGTGCGGTCGAGGCGGCGGCGCTGGGCAAGGTCCTCATGCACGAGCACATCTTCGTGCTGAGCCCGGAATTCGTGACCAACTACCCGGAGCACGACGGGTTCGACGAGTCCGTGCACGTGCCTGAGGCGATCGCGAAGCTGCAGGCGCTCAAGGACGCCGGGATCGACACGATCGTGGACCCGACGGTGATCGGGCTGGGGCGCTACGTGCCGCGCGTGCAGAAGGTCGCCGCGGAGGTGGGCCTGCAGATCGTCGTGGCGACGGGTCTGTACACCTACAACGAGGTGCCGCACTACCTCTCGTTGCGCGGGCCGGGCACGATGCTCGGCGGTGACGACCCGCTGGTCGCGATGTTCGTCGGCGACATCACCGAGGGTATCGCCGGCACGGGCGTGAAGGCCGACATCCTCAAGTGCGCCACGGACGAGCCCGGCATGACGCCCGGCGTCGAGCGGGTGCTGCGCGCGGTCGCGAAGGCCCACCGGGCCACGGGCGTGCCGATTATGACCCACACGCACGCGGGCACGCGGCGCGGGCTGGAGCAGCAGGACGTGTTCGAGTCCGAGGGCGTGGACCTGAGCCGCGTGCTGATCGGGCACAGCGGCGACTCGGCCGACCTCGGCTACCTCACGGCCCTGGCCGACCGCGGTTCGATACTCGGCATGGACCGCTTCGGCGTGGACGTGTACCTGCCGTTCGAACAGCGCGTGGCGACGGTCGCGGCGATGTGCGAGCGCGGGTACGCCCGCAGCATGGTGCTCTCGCACGACGCGTCGTGCTACTTCGACTGGCTCGAGGCACCGGTACGCGAGGCCGTGCTGCCCAACTGGCACTACCTCCACATCACCAACGACGTGCTCCCGGCGCTGCGCGAACGCGGCGTCAGCGAAACCGACCTCACCACGATGCTCGTCGACAACCCGCGCCGCCTGCTCGACCACGGGGGCGCGTACTGACCGGCCTCGGCCGGTAGGCTGGCTGTTCTCTGAGTTCCCGGAGGGGGTGTGGCGATGACCCGGGCCGGCACGCGCAAGGCCGTCGTCTCCGACGAGTCGCCCGCGGTGCCTCGCCGCCTGCTTCAGCACGCGACGAAGCTCTTCGCGAAGAAAGGCTTCGACCGCACGTCGGTGCAGGAGATCGTCGAGGCCGCCGGCGTCACCAAAGGCGCCATGTACCACTACTTCGGCTCCAAGGACGACCTGCTCTACGAGATCTACGCCCGCGTGCTGCGCGAGCAGACCTCCCAGCTCGAACGCGTCGCCTCCAGCGCCGCGCCCCTGCGCGAACGCCTGGCCGCCGCCGCGTCAGACGTGGTCGTCAGCAGCATCGACAACCTCGACGACAACACCATCTTCTTGCAGTCCATGCACCAGCTCAGCGCCGACAAGCGCAAAGCCGTGCGCGCCGAACGCCGCAAGTACCACGAACGGTTCCGCCGCCTGATCGAAGAAGGCCAGGCTTCCGGCGAGTTCCGTACGGACAAGCCCGCGGACCTGGTCGTGGACTTCTTCTTCGGCTCGGTCCACCACCTGGGCACGTGGTATCGCCGAGGTGGGTCGCTGTCGGCGCGCGAGGTGGGGGACCAATTCGCGGACCTGCTCTTGTCGATGCTCCGGCCGTAATTTCTGCCTCGGCTGTATTTTCTGCCTCGGCTCCGCCGAGGCGTGCGAGATCGCCTTTGAGCCGGCTTCCGAATTCAGCGGTCTGATCGGCCGGGGGCCGATCGCACCGCTGAATTCGGAAACCGGCGCGATCTCGCGCCGTGGTCGGGTTCGCGCACCTCATTCCATGGGCGCGATCACCACCCCGTGGCGCGTCAGGACGCGGGTGACGAAGTCTGTTTTGCCTGCGGTGTAGGCCTCGCGGTCCGTGGTTTCCGTGGTCAGGCGGTGTTTCAGCGCGGCGTACTCCGCGGCCAGCGCCGGGTCTGCGCGCAGGGCGTCGCGGAAAGTGAGCTGGGCCTGCCAACGCGGGTGGCCGGCGGGGATCAGGTGCAGGTGCGCCAGCCGGTGCTCGTTGGTGGTGTCGGGTAGCACGAAGAACCGCCGCCATTGCGCGCTGACGTCGAGGGACGGCGGCACGTAGGCCCACCCGTCTGCCGAAAGGACCCCAAGAGCGGAAGCCACCACCGCATCGACGTCGCGCACCGATGCCATCACGTCCACCACCGGCTTGGCCGCCAACCCCGGCACCGACGTGGACCCGACGTGCTCCACCCCGTCGACCAGCCATGGCCCGAGCACCTCGGCCAAGCGGGCGCACAAGGTCGCACCACGTGCCGCCCACATCGGGTCGGCGGCGGTGACGTGCGGTTTTTCGTAAGCCCAAGCCGGGGGATCACTCATGGGCACGCACGCTACCGGCGGGCACCGACAGTTTCGGTGCCCGCCGGGGGTTCACGGGCGAGGCGGGATCGTGCTGCTCGGCACCGTTTCGTCGGCCGGGTCGAACGGCAGGTACGTCGTGCCCAGCCTCGGGGCCCAGCCGATCGTCAGCTGGGGTACGGCGGGGGTCTCCGCGTGCTGGGGGAGGAATCCGATGTCCACCGGGGTCGAGAAGTCCACGGTCAGGAACCGGGTGGGTTCGGCGACGCTCACGAGAGAGCCCTCCTGATCGCTTCCTCGCCCAGGATCGGGTCGTTGGTCGGGTCCTCGACGGCCGGGGCGAGGGCGCGCGGCGCCATCTTCGGGGTGAGGGTCCCGAAGACCGGGTCCGGCGGGGCCGCGGTGTGGTAATCGGGGAAGTGGGCCTGGTAGTCCACCATCGACTGGACCAATGCCGGCTCCGCGAAGCGCGGCCCCCAGAACTGGGCCGAGATCGGCAGGCCCGCGGTGGCGCCGACGGGGAAGCTCACCATGGGCCAGCCCAGCGCGTTCGGCACCTGGTAGTACGCCCGGTACACCGGGAAGCCGGGGCCGCCGCCGGCACGTTCGCCGATCACGTCGCCCAGGGCCAGCACGAGCATGAAGTCGACGCCGGCGTCCTCCAGCGCCCGGGTGTAATTGGCGATGAGCCGGCGCCGCCGCTGTTCGCCCTCGTAGCGGACGGAGGCGGGGATGCCGCCGTTGAAGCGGTCGGCGCTCGCGAAGCTCGCCGCCGTCTCACCGGGCGCGCGCCGGCCGTACTGGCCGGTGAGGGTCGCGACGGCGTCGGCCGTCGGGATGCCGCTCGCGCAGAAGTCCGCCACCGCCGCGACGAACCGGACCTCGTAGCGGTTCGCGTTCACCACCGCGGCCGAGGGCGACACGGGCGATCCGTCCACCGTCGCCAGCACGTCCGCCGACGCGAAGTACGGGTTCTGCGCGGGGTCGGTCATGTCCAGACCGGGGAACTCCTTCACCTGGGCGCCCAGGCTCTTCAGCTGTCCCACCAGCCGGTTGAACGCCTTCAGGTGCTCGGCGCCGTAGGTGTCCTGCGGGCTGACCCCGGTCTTGATGGTCCCGCCCACGTTCATCCAGTCCGTCTGCGGGACGCCGATCGTCAGGCCCCGCAACGGAGTCCGCCCGGGCCGCGGCGACGACGGGATCACCGGGAACGGCAGGGGTGCCGAGAGCGTCTGCGGGTCGTTCACCGCGTCCGGACCGAGGATCGTGCTCAGGATCAGCGCCGAGTCCCGTGCGCTGCGGGAGATCGGGCCGAGCACGTCGTAACCCGGCGAGAGCGGCATGAGCCCGGCGATCGACACCGTGCCCAGCGACGGCTTGATCCCGCTGGCGCCGTTCGCGGCCGACGGCATGATGATGCTGCCGCCCGTCTCCTCGCCGATGCAGGCCGCGGCCAGCCGCGCGACGGGCGCGACCCCCGAGCCCTGGCTCGATCCGCCCGGCACGTGCGACGGGCTCCAGGCGTTGCCCGCGAACGTGCCGGTGATCGAGCCGGAGAACGCCGAGCAGATGGTGTTGCCCAGCAGCACCACGCCGGCCGCGCGCAGCCGGGCGACGACCGTGGCGTCCTGGAGCGCCTTGTTGCCGGTGAACGCCGCGCTGCCGTCCTGCGCGTTCAGGCCCTTGATGCCCACGGAGTCCTTGATGCCCATGGGGATCCCGCACAGCGGCGACAGGTCGCCGCCGTGCCGGCGCCAGTTCGAGATCCGCTGGTCGGCGGCTCGCGCGGCGGCCAGCGCGCCGGCGGTGTCGACGCGCACGAACGCGTTGTACGCGCCATTGTCGCCGTAGACCTCGAAGGGACCGTTGAACTTCGAGATCCGGCCCAGGTAGGCCTGGGTGATCTCGACGCTCGACGTGCGGCCCGCGCGCAGCAGCGCGGCGAGCTCGGTGATCTCGTAGTCCACGAGCCGGCCGCGGTGGGGGATCTGGTTCACCGACGGCAGCGCCGGGCCGCCGGACGGCGCCGCGCTCGCCGGCGCCGCACCCAGCGTGAGGGAAAGGGTGCCACCGGCGACCGCCGCACCGGCGCCGCCGAGCACGGATCTCCGCGTGAGTCTTCCTGGTTGTGCCACGTACTGCCTCGCTTCTGAACCGGTGGGGAAGGGCAGACGCGACGCTAGGACCCCACGGTTGCGGGGGAGTTTTCGAGTATTACGAAGACATTTCGTGTTCAGACACATCGGTGATTCCACGAACCTCTGCCCGACAACGAAGCCCTCAGTACCCCGTCGCCGCCACGATTCGGTGCACCCGTCCACCGTGGTTCGAGACGGCAACCCGACCACGGCGCGAGATCGCGCCGGTTTCTGGATTGGGCGGTGCGATCGGCCCCCGGCCGATCAGACCGCTCAATCCAGAAACCGGCTCAAAGGCGATCTCGCCGTCTCGGCGGAGCCGAGACAGAAAATTCAGTGGCGGGTCAGGTGGTCCAACAGGCGAGGCAGGATGAAGTCGCCGGCCTCCTCGGGCAGCCAGTGGCTGGCGCCCTCCACGACCTCGAACTCGTACTCGCCGTCGACGTAAGAGCGGGTCAGCTCGGCGGCCGTGCGGCCAAGGTACGGGTCCTCGCTGCCCCACAGGTACAGCGTCGGCACGGAGATGTGGCCGGCGGGGATGTCGAACTCGCTGGCAGCCGGGCCGCGGTACCAGTTCAACGTGGCTGTCAGCGCGCCCGGCTCGGTCAGGCGCGTGATGTTGCGTTCGACCAGCTCGGCGGGCACGCGGTCGCCGTACACGGCGCGCAGTTCGGCGGCGTCGTCGGCGAGCAGGGAGGCCTCGGCGCGGCCGTCGAGGTGGCGGAAGAAGCGGACGTAGCCGAGGTCGCGGAACTGGCGCTTGTCGTCGGTGGCGGCGCGGTGCAGGGCGGCGGGGTGCGGGGTGGTGAGGATGGTCAGGGACCGCAGCTGGTCCGGGTGCGCGCTGGCGAACGCCCAGCCGACCATGCCGCCCCAGTCGTGCGCGACAAGGTGGAAGCGGTCCGACCCCAGCGCCGCGGCGAAGGCGATCACGTCGGTGATGAGGTGGCGCACCGAGTACTGGTCGACATCCAGCGGTCGCGCGCCCGAGGCGTAGCCGCGCTGGTCGACCGCGACGGCGCGGTAGCCGGCCGCGCCCAGCGCCGCGAGTTCCGTGGTCCACGAGTCGGCGAACTCCGCCCATCCGTGCAGCAACAGGACGAGCTCCCCGGAGGCGGGGCCGGCGGCGAGCGCGCTGTGGCGGTGGGTGCCGACGGTGATCGTCAGCTGCTCGGTGCCCGGGACCATGATCACCAGGCTAGGAAGCCGAAGCTTCCGGCCACCACAGGAAAAAGTGCACTCTTGCCGCCTGTTCGTACGTGCCGGGCACCACCGTCCACAGTGTCCACCACGTGCGGGGGCCCCGCCAGCCGAAACGGCGGGCGGGGCCCCGGAAAACGACCTCAGGCAGGCAGGTCCACGAGATCCGCCAGCCGTGCGCGGTGCCGGCCCGGCGTGCCGAACGCGAGCTCGTCGCTCTTGGCGCGCTTGAGGAACAGGTGCGCGGGGTGCTCCCACGTCATGCCGATCCCGCCGTGCAGCTGGATCGCCTCCTCCACGGCGTGCACCGCGATCGGCGCGACGCGCGCCTGCGCCACGGCCACCGCGATCGGCACGTCGAAGCCGCCGGCGAGCGCGTCGGCCGCGTACCGCGCTGTCGCGCGCGCGTTCACCAGGTCCGTGTACAGGTTCGCCAGCCGGTGCTTGAGCGACTGGAACCCGCCGACCGGCCGCCCGAACTGGTAACGGCCCTTCAAATACGTCACGGTGGTCGTCAAAGCCCACTCGGTGAGCCCCGTCTGCTCCGACGCGAGCAGCCCCGCCGCCGTGGTCAGTGCGGTGTCCAGCGCCGTCTCCGCAGCCGCTCCGCTGACGACGAGCCGAGCAGCCGCCTGGTCCAGCTCGACGTCGGCCACGCGCCGCGTGAGGTCCAGCGACACCAGCTCGGTCACCTGGGCCGCCGAAGCCTCCACCGCGTACAGCCCCGGCCCGTCTGGCCCGGTCGCGGGCACCACAAGCAGCTCGGCCACGGACGCGTCGACGACCGTGCCGGCCCGCCCGCTCAGCGTCCCGTCACCGTTTACGGACACCGTCGCCGGGAAAGCCGCACCCGGCGCGGTCGACAGCGGCACGGCCAGCGCGCCCGTCAGCTCGCCCGCGGCGAGCCGGGGGAGCAGTTCGGCCGCGACCGACCCGCCCGCCGCCAGCAGCGCCGACGTCGCCAGCACCGCACTGCCGAGGAACGGCACCGGCGCCACGCTGCGGCCCAGCTCTTCGAGCACCACGGCCATCTCGCGCGCCGAAGCGCCGTGCCCGCCGAGCTCCTCGGGCACCATCAGCCCGGCCGCGCCGAGGTCGGCGGCGAGCGTCTTCCACAGCTTCAGGTCGTACGGCTCGGCCGTCTCCACGCGCGCGATCAGCGCGGCCGGCGAGGCCTGGTCGGTGAGCAGGTCCCGCACCGACGCGCGCAGGTCCTCCTCGACGTCGGAGTACAACAGGTCCGGGGTGGGCAGCTCACTCATCGCGGCAGGTCCTTCCAGGCGACGTCCTTGTCCACCCGCGGCTCGGACGGCAGCCCCAGCACGCGTTCGGAGATGATGTTGCGCAGGACCTCCGAGGTCCCGCCCTCGATCGAGTTGCCCTT
This sequence comes from Amycolatopsis sp. NPDC051373, assembly GCF_040689465.1. Taxonomy (NCBI): domain Bacteria; kingdom Bacillati; phylum Actinomycetota; class Actinomycetes; order Pseudonocardiales; family Pseudonocardiaceae; genus Amycolatopsis; species Amycolatopsis sp. NPDC051373. The sequence goes on from NZ_JBFBAE010000010.1 coordinate 275,629, forward strand.
CGCGCGCAGGTAGCGGTAGCCCGCCTCGCGCCCGAGGAAGTCGACCTTCTCCGGCCGCCGCAGCGTCCAGTCGTCGTAGCGCAGGCCCTCTTCGCCGAGCAGCTCGATCTCCAGCCCGGTGAGCTTCTGGTTCAGCTCGGAGAAGGCCACCTTCATCGCGGAGCCCTCCGGCCCCGGCGCACCGGCAGTGAGCTGCTGGCGCAGACGGGAAGCGGCCAGCCGCAGCGACTCGGCCTCCACCCAGTGCTGCACGAGCCGGTCGCGCAGCTCCGGCGTACGCAGCTCGGGCCGCTCCCGCCAGGTCTTCGAGACCATGCCGATCAGGCCGCCTTCACGCGGCAGCGCGTTGCCGCCAATGGCCACGCGCTCGTTCATCAGCGTGGTCTGCGCGACCTTCCAGCCCTCGCCGACGGCGCCGAGCCGCTGCGCGTCCGGGATCCGCACGTCGGTGAGGAACACCTCGTTGAACTCGGCCTCGCCGGTGATCTGGCGCAGCGGCCGCACCTCGACGCCGGGCGCGGTCATGTCGCACAGGAAGTACGTCATGCCCTGGTGCTTCGGCACGTCCGGGTCGGTGCGCGTGACGAGGATGGCCCACTGCGAGTTGTGCGCGCCCGAGGTCCACACCTTCTGCCCGGTCACGACCCAGTCGTCGCCGTCGCGCACCGCGCGCGTGGCCAGCGCGGCGAGGTCGGAGCCCGCGCCGGGTTCACTGAACAGCTGGCACCACACCTCCTCGCCCGTCCACAGTGGACGCAGGAAGCGCGTGCGCTGCTCGTCGGTGCCGAACGCGAGGATCGTCGGCGCGGCCATGCCGAGACCGATGCCGATGCGGCGCGGGTCGTTGTCCGGGGCGCCGGCCGCGGCGAACGCGCCCTCGACCACCGGCTGCAGCGCGCGCGGCGCGCCCTGGCCGCCCAGGCCTTCGGGGAAGTGCACCCACGCCAGGCCCGCGTCGTAGCGGGCGCGCAGGAACTCCAGCCGTTCGGTGGTCTTCGGGTCGTGCGCGGCCAGGAACCCGGCCACCTGGGCCCGGAGGTCGTCGGGGGTCATCGGCCGGCCTCCGCCCGGTACTTCTTGAGCTCACGGCGCGCCAGCGAGCGCTTGTGCACCTCGTCCGGTCCGTCGGCCAGGCGCAGCGTGCGCACGCCCGCCCACAGCTCGGCCAGCGGGAAGTCCTGGCTCACGCCACCGGCGCCGTGGGCCTGCACGGCCTTGTCGAGGATCCACTCCACCGTGATCGGAGTGGAGATCTTGATGGCCTGGATCTCAGTGTGCGCGCCCTGGTTGCCCACGGTGTCCATCAGCCACGCGGTCTTGAGCACCAGCAGCCGCTGCTGCTCGATCTTCACGCGCGACTCGGCGATCCAGTCCTGCACCACGCCGGACTCGGCGATGGGCTTGCCGAACGTCTCGCGCGACAGCGTGCGGCGGCACATGAGCTCCAGCGCCCGCTCGGCCATGCCGATCGCGCGCATGCAGTGGTGGATGCGGCCGGGGCCGAGGCGGGCCTGGGCGATCGCGAACCCGGCGCCCTCGCTGGCGATGAGGTTCTCCGCCGGCACGCGCACGTCCTCGAACAGCACCTCGGCGTGGCCGCCGTGGTCGCCGTCCGTGTAGCCGAACACGTGCATGCCGCGCTTGATGGTCACGCCCGCGGCGTCGCGCGGCACGAGGATCATGCTCTGCTGCTGGTGCGCGGGCGCGCCCGGATCGGTCTTGCCCATCACGATCATGATCTTGCAGTTCGGGTTCATCGCGCCGGAGATGAACCACTTGCGGCCGTTGACCACGTACTCGTCGCCGTCACGGCGGATGCTGGTGGCGATGTTGCGCGCGTCGGACGAGGCCACGTCGGGCTCGGTCATCGCGAAGGCGGAGCGGATCTCGCCGTCGAGCAGCGGCTGCAGCCACTGCTTTTTCTGCTGCTCGCTGCCGAACATGTGCAGCACTTCCATGTTGCCGGTGTCCGGCGCGGCGCAGTTCACCGCGGTCGGGGCCAGCCGCGGGCTGCGGCCGGTGATCTCGGCCAGCGGCGCGTACTGCAGGTTGGTCAGGCCCGCGCCGTCCTCACCCGGCAGGAAGAAGTTCCACAGGCCGCGCTTGCGCGCCTCGGCCTTGAGCTCCTCGACGATCGGCACCGACGACCAGGGGTTCTCGCGCTCGGCGAGCTGCGCTTCGAAGACCGGTTCGGCGGGGTAGACATGCGAATCCATGAACTCGATCAGCTGCCCGCGCAGCTCCTCGGTGCGCGCGTCGAACGCGAAATCCATGACTACTTCTCCTCTTTGAGCGTCTCGTAGCCGTGGGAGACGAGCGGGGCCACGGCGTCGCCGATGCCCTCGAACCCGGACCCGACGGTCTGGCCCTTGCTGTAGCGGAAGTAGATGCCTTCCAGGATCACTGCGAGCTTGAAGAACGCGAAGCTCACGTACCAGTTGAGCGCCGACACATCACGGCCGGAGCGCTCGGCGTAGCGGGCGATCACCTCGTCGGTGCTCGGGTAGCCCGGTGCGGAGCTGGCGTTGGACACCATCTGCAGCGACACCTTGTCGCGTTCGGCGTAGGCGACCAGCAGCGCGAGGTCGGTGAGCGGATCGCCGAGGGTGGACATCTCCCAGTCGAGCACGGCGGTGATGCGGTCGTCGCCGTCCACGAGCACGTTGTCGAGCCGGTAGTCGCCGTGCACGATCGTGGCCGGCCCGGAGGCCGGCAGCTTCGCGGCGAGGCTGTCGTGCAGCTCGTCGGCGCCGGGCAGGTCGCGGCTGCGGGAGCCGTCGAGCTGCTTCTTCCAGCGCCGCAGCTGGCGTTCGAGGAAGCCGTCGGGCCGGCCGAAGTCGCCGAGCCCCACCGCTTCCGGGTCCACGGCGTGCAGATCGACGAGCGTGTCCACGAGCCGGAACCCGATCTCACGCGTGCGCCCGGTGCCCAGCACGGCCAGCTCGGAGTCGCTGCGGTACGGCGTGCCGGCCACGAACTCCATCACGTAGAACTGCGCGCCGAGCACGTCGGCGTCCTGGCACAGCACGACGGTGCCCGGCACCGGGACCGCCGTGCCGGCCAGGCCGGAGATCACCTTGAACTCGCGCGCCATGTCGTGCGCCGTCGGCAGCACGTGCCCCAGCGGCGGCCGCCGGACGACCCAGCGGTGCGTGCCGTCGCCCACGATGTAGGTGAGGTTCGAGCGGCCGCCCTGCACCACCTCGGCGGTCAGCTCGCCGGTGACCAGGCCGGGCCGCTGCTCGTCGAGGTAGGCGCGCAGGCGGGCCAGGTCGAGTCCTGGCGGGTCGGACTGGGTCATCGGGCCTCCTCGGGGGTCACCGGGCCACGCTACCGACTAGTCGGTATGTCGTACAGCCGCCGGCCCGGGTGTCCCCGGGCCGGGTGCCTCTCGCGTGGTCAGGCGGGTTGTCGGGCAGTTCTGTCAGGCGGCGTTGCCGGGCGGGTCAGGCGATCATGCGGGCGACGAACTCGGCGACGCAGGCCGGCTTGGCCTCGCCGTCGATCTCGACGGTCCACCGCACCACAGCTTGCTTGCCACCGGCCACGTCTGTCACCTCGAGCAGGTCCGCGCTGCCGCGCACCTTCGCCCCGACCTTCACCGGTTGCGGGAACCGCACTTTGTTGAGGCCGTAGTTGATGCCCATCTTCAGCCCATCGACGCGGTAGACCTGCGAGCCGAAGTGCGGCAGCAGTGACAGCGTGAGGAATCCGTGGGCGATGGTGGTGCCGAACGGTCCCGCCGCGGCCTTCTCCGTGTCGAGGTGGATCCACTGGTGGTCGTCGGTGGCGTCGGCGAACTGCTGCACCCGCTCCTGCGTGACGGTGAGCCACTCGCTCTCGCCGAGGTGCTCGCCCGCCGCGGCGGCGAACTCATCGACGTTCGTGAACACGCGCATGGCCATCAGTCCTTCGGTCCGCCGGCGACGTAGATGACCTGACCCGAGACGAAGCCCGCGCCCTCGCTCACGAGGAACGAGGTCAGGTGGGCGATGTCGTCGGGCGTGCCCACCCGCTGCACCGGGATCTGCGAGGCGGCCGCCTTCTTGAAGTCCTCGAAGTCCATGCCGAGGCGCTCGGCGGTGGCCGCGGTCATGTCCGTGGCGATGAAGCCCGGCGCGATCGCATTGGCGGTGACGCCGAACTTGCCCAGCTCGATGGCGAGGGTCTTGGTGAAGCCCTGCATGCCGGCCTTGGCGGCGGAGTAGTTGACCTGGCCGCGGTTGCCCAGCGCGGAGGTGCTGGACAGGTTCACGATCCGGCCCCACTTCGCTTCGGTCTGGTACTTCTGCACCGCGCGCGTCATGAGGAACGAGCCCTTGAGGTGCACGCCGAGCACGGAATCCCAGTCGTTCTCGGTCATCTTGAACAGCAGGTTGTCGCGCGTGATGCCGGCGTTGTTGACCAGCACGGTCGGCGCGCCGAGCTCCTCGGCGACGCGCGTGACGGCGGCCTCGACCTGGTCGGCGTCGCTGACGTCCAGCGAGACGCCGACAGCTCGGCCACCCTCGGCCACGATCGCCTCGGCACCGGCCTTCACCGCGGCCTCGTCGAGGTCCAGCAGGCCGACGGCGAACCCGTCGGAGGCGAGGCGGCGAGCGACGGCGGCACCGATGCCGCGGCCGGCTCCGGTCACGATGGCAACCCGGGCGGGGGAATCGGTCACGAGGACCTCCTCATCGTTGAGAAACAGCGATCGGGCAGCAGTCTGCCTGACTAAGCGGCCGCTTTGTAAGGGTACCCGGTGAGTATTCCCCGATTCTGGGACGCCATACCTGAGACTCTGGCGGACATCAAGGTCCAGACCCGTGGAAGCCAACTCGATTTCGTGCCGGTCAGCCGTGTCCTGTCGTCCGAAGGTTCGGCCTGCGGGCCGGTGGGCAAGGCGTGACTGGGCGCCGACTGCGCACATTGATCGGATGCTTCCGGCCTGCTCGAGGCCGGAAGCTCTCGCCGCTTCGGGGCGAGCAAGGGCCTGCGCGGTGTCGTGACGGACGCGACGAGGGTCGGCGATCGAGGCCAGTGGCCGTGACACAGGTCACGCCACAATCGCTGCTGAGACGTACGTGAGAGCGGTTCCGGGCTGGTGATCGCCGGCGTGGCCTACATGCGCCGCATCGACTGCGTAGCCGACGTTGCGCTCCACGCAGGTCAGTTGGTTCAGCGGAGCCAGTGGGCGGTGATTCCGGCCGCGCCGATCCGAGGGTGGCGTAGGCCCAGTCGCGCCCACCGGGCCTCGTGCCGTGCGGACGGCATCGGAGTGCCCCACGTGTACGCAGCAGGCGATCGCTGCTACCGCCGGGTTTTCGCTGTGCTGTGTGCTCGGTTGGCGCGTTGATATCGGAGAGCTGTTGATACGACAATTCGCGGCGAAGGCTCTGATGACGGCGAGGCTTCTTGACGTTTGCGGCTGGATTTTCGTTTGGTTCGATAATCCTGTCGATTCTCCCGCTCCCCCATTCGGTGGTAAGTACTCGCCCGGGGGGCGGGCTCGCCGCCTCGCGTCCCCGTCCGTACGGCAAGCCGTAAGGCCGGCGCCCGGTTCCGCCGCTGGAGTCACGCCCTACCAAGGTTTCGGCTTGATCGGTGTGTGAGATTGCCTGCCGCAACGCGGATCGTGGTTCGATCACGGATCGTGGTGTGTTTAGGTAGGCGTCCCCGCCGATGGAGTGAAGCATGCCCGAACCGGTTGATCTATTGGACGATGACGCCGCCGACACGGCACTGGATTCGCCGGTGTTCGTGGACGCGACGGGGCGGCGGCGGAAGATCTTCCGCCGAGTGGCCGTCGGCGGAGGGGTTCTGACGATCGGGTACGTCGCGGTTCTGGTCGCCGCGTTGCTGGGTGCCCCGGTTCCGTCGCCGCTGCTCGTCCCGATCACGCAGCTCGGCCCCGGGCACACCGATGTCACGACTACGCCCGCGGATCCGCCGGAGCAGAGCACCACGACCGACGCCCCGCCGGCGCCGGAATCCAGTGCCGACGCCACCTCTGCCCGCGGCGGCGCCGGTCCGGTCGACACCGGCGGGGTGCCCTCGACCGCCACCGGGCAGCCTCCCGCCGAGACGGTTTCGGGCCCCGACCACCGCAGTACCCACGCCCCGGACACGCCACCGGGTCAGGCTGACCACAGCAAGAAGCCGCGGCCCTGATGGCCACCGGCCGCCACCGGCCCCGGAGAGGCGCTCCGGCCCCGCGCGCGCACTGGTTCCTGCTGATCGTGGTGCTGGCCGCCGTCGTCGGCCTGCTCGCGCTGCACGCCGTGGTTCTGGGTGAGTTCCACAGCGACGAGACCGCGCCCCAGACGACCTCGTCAGGCGTACCCGACGAGGTGCGCACCGGCGGCTCCCTGATCGATGCCCGCAACGGCTCGCCGGACGTGCGGCGCCCGCCGGACAAGACGCTGGCCCTGACCTTCGACGACGGACCCGACCCGACCTGGACTCCGGCGGTCCTCGCCGTTCTCGACCGCTATCACGTCAAGGCCACGTTCTTCGTCACCGGCGGGCACGCGGCCGAGTACCCGGGGCTGGTGCACGAAATCGCGGCCCGCGGTCACGACATCGGCAACCACACGGCCACCCACGTCGATCTCCGTTCGGCCGGCGACCTGCGTACGCAGGTCGAGCTGCGCTTCACCGATCTCGCCGTGGCCGGTGCGGCCGGGCAGTCCCCGGCGTTGGTCCGTCCGCCGTACTCCGCCACGCCCGCTTCGATCGACAGCCCGGCCTGGGCGTCGATCCAGCGGATCGGCGCCGACGGCAAGATCGCCGTGCTCTCCGACACGGATTCCGAAGACTGGCAACGGCCCGGGATCACCTCGATCGTCGCGAACTCCACCCCGAAGAACGATCGGGGAGCTGTCCTGCTCATGCACGATGCGGGCGGTGATCGTTCGCAAACCGTCGCCGCGCTCGACCGGCTGATCCCCCAGCTGCAGGCCAAGGGGTGGCGGCTGGGTCCGGTGAGCGCCGCGGTCGGTCTCGGCTCGGCCGGGGCTCCCGCCGGTTTCGGCCAGCGAGCGGCCGGCTGGCTGCTGATCGGCGCGGTGCAGGCCAGCGGCGTGGTCGCGAGTGCGCTGACCGTGCTGCTGATCATCGCCGGTGTGCTCGCCGGGCTGCGCACCTTGGTCACGCTGATCACCACCGCGATGCACGTCCGGCGGCGCCGGTCGAAGAGGCTCCGCGCCGTCACCGCACCGGTGACCGTCATCGTCCCCGCCTACAACGAGCGGGCCGGGATCGAGGCCACGATCCGCTCGGTCCTCGCCTCCGACCACCGCGTCGCGCTGATCGTCGTCGACGACGGGTCGACCGACGGCACCGCCGAACTCGTCGAGAAGTACGTCGGCCGGCGCGTCCGGCTGATCCGCCAGGCGAACGCGGGGAAGGCCGCGGCGCTCAACGCCGGCATCGCCGCGGCGAGCACGGACCTCGTGGTGCTCGTCGACGGAGACACGGTGCTGGAACCCGACACCGTGCGCACCTTGGTCCAGCACTTCGCCGACCCCGGGATCGGGGCGGTGTCCGGCAACGCAAAGGTCGGCAACCGCCGCGGCCTGCTCGGGCAGTGGCAGCACATCGAGTACGTCATCGGGTTCAACCTCGACCGCCGGCTCTACGACGTGCTGCAGTGCATGCCGACCGTGCCGGGCGCGATCGGGGCCTTCCGCCGGTCCGCGGTGCTGCGGCTCGGCGGCATTCCCGTCGACACGCTGGCCGAGGACACGGATCTGACCATGGCCATGGAACGCGCCGGTTGGCGGGTCGTCTACGAGCAGGAGGCGCGGGCCTGGACCGAGGCGCCGGCGACGCTCGGGCAGCTGTGGAAGCAGCGGTACCGGTGGTGCTACGGGACGCTGCAGGCGGTGTGGAAGCACCGCCGTGCCGTGCTCGAACGCGGTGCTGCCGGCCGCTTGGGCCGACGTGGTCTGCCGTACCTGCTGCTGTTCCAGGTGCTGCTCCCGGTGCTGGCGCCTCTCGTGGACGCCGCCGCGCTCTTCGCGATCCTCACCAGCGACGGGCTCACCGTCGGCGCGTACTGGCTGGTTTTCCTGGCGCTGCAAGCGATACCCGCGGGGATCGCGTTCCGGCTCGACGGTGAGCGCCTGCGTTCGCTGCTGCTGCTTCCCCTTCAGCAGTTCGTGTACCGGCAGCTGATGTACCTCGTCGTCGTGCAGTCCGTGGTGACCGCGCTCGCCGGGGCGCAGTTGCCTTGGCAGAAGCTTCGGCGCACCGGCCTCGACGTCGACGCTGCGAACCTGTCCGGCGGCTCGTAGCGGGCACCGCACCGCGGTGGGTCCGGGATCCGTGGGGCTTCGCCCACGGCTCGTCAGCACGAGACCCCACCCCTGCGCCGTGATCATCCCGGCGTGGAGCCGGACAGCTCCCCGTTGCGCCCGCGCACGGCGCGAACCGTGATCGCGCGCCGGTCCGACGCATCAGGGTCGCGCTCGGCACGATCCAGCCGCCGCGCGGGAGCCGGGGGCGAGGATCCCGGTCATGGTCGCCGGGTGGAGCGCGGCGAGGCGGGCGAGCGTGCCTCGGGCCGTGCGCGGCGATCAGCTCGAGGCAGTCCAGCTCGAGGCAGTCCAGGTCGACGTCCTTGAGCTTCGGCTGTCTGCCGACCTGGTGGGTGGTGGAGCAGCGGCAGCTGGTTCCGCGGCTCGCGCAGCGACTCCTTGACGGCAACCCTCGAACGCCGCCGGGCCGGTCCGGATCACCGAGTAATACGTAACTCATATGATATGATTATCGTATGATACGGACTCGGGCTCGAGGATGACCGTCATGAGACTCACGCTTTTCGCCGCGACCGGGGGTACCGGCGGCCACGTGCTCGATCGAGCCCTGGCCGCCGGTCACGACGTCACCGCCGTCGTCCGCGACCCCGGCGCGCTTCGCGCATCTGTGCGCACCGTCGTCCGGACCTGAACGACCCCGACCCGGCAGTCCTCGAGGCGGCCGCGGCGGGCGCGGACGCCGTGCTTTCCGGGCTGGGACCGCGCAAGGCGGCCGAGTACAGCATCGTCTCGCGCGGCACGCGCGCCATCGTCACGGCAATGCGGGCGGAGCGCGTGCGCCGGCTCGTCGTCGTCAGCGTCACAGGGGTGCTCGCGCTGCCGACACCCGCACGGCCGCACCCGCCGGGCGACCCCGGCGTGGGGGTCTTTGTGCGGACCGTGCTGGGTCCACTCGCGCGGCTGCGCCTGGGCGGGCACTACGCCGACGTGGCGCGGATGGAGGACGACCTGCGCGCCAGCGGTCTCGACTGGACGTCGGTGCAGCTGTCGGTGCTCACCAATCGGCCGCCCACCGGGCGCTACCGGACTTCCTGCGAGCAGAGCGTCCCGCGCGGCTACCGCATCGCGCGGGCCGATGCCGCCCACTTCGTGCTCGCGTGCCTCGGGATGCCCGAGACCGTGGGGCACTCGATCGCCGTCGCGTACTGACCCTGGAGCGTCTCCGATGTCCACCACTTTTCTCGTCGTGACTCTGATCGCCGTGCTGTGCAACGGTTTCTCCGGCATCGCCGCGTTGCTCCACTTCGGACCCATCCTGCCGGGCATGACCCGCGCCGGGGTGCCGGAGTCCTGGCTGACGTTCCCGATCGGCACGCTCAAAACCGCCGGCGCGGTCGGGTTGCTGGCAGGGGTCCTGGGCGTCCCGCAAGTGGGCCGAGCGGCCGCGACCGGCCTCGTGCTGTTCTTCGTTTGCGCCCTCTGCACTCACGCCTGCGCACGTGACTACACCGCGCAGTTCGGGCTCGCCGTCGCCTTCCTGCTGCTCAACGTCGCCGCCCTGCTGCTGGGCCTGCAGGCCGCTTGACCCGCGCTCGCCGCGCGCGGTCGGTGGCCTGTCGCCGCGGTCAGCTGCTGCTTTCGCGGACTTGGAGGGTCGGGGTGAGGCGGGCGGACTCGGCGGGTTCGCCGTGCATGACGGCGTGCAGGAGACGCACGGCGGCCTGGCCGATCTCGAACATCGGGGAGCGCACGGAGGACAGCGGGATCGGCAGCTCGGCGGCCAGTGAGGTGTCGTTGAACCCGACGATCGCGCAGTCCCGGCCCACAGTGAGGCCGTGGGAGCGCAGGGCGCCCATCGCGCCGATCGCAGCGAAGTCGTTGACTGCGAACAGCGCGGACGGGCGGCGGCCCGAGGCGAGGATCCGTTCGGCCGCTTCCCGGCCGCCCTGGGTGTCGAAGCGGGACAGCACGATGTCGGTGGCGTCGATGTCGCCGCCGAGTTCGCGCCAGCGCTGCACGAAGCCGGCGGTGCGGTCCACACCAGTGGTCGCGTAGGCCTCGCCGGCGATCACGCAGACGTCGCGGTGTCCCTTGTCCCACAGGTGTTCTGCGACCAGCTCGCCGCCGCGGGTGTCGTCGCAGGTGGCCGACGGGATCTCCGGGTGACGGCGGTTCATGAGCACGAACGGCACGGCGCGGCGGCGCAGGTCGGACAGCACCACGTCGACGTCCAGGTGCCGGTCGCCGATGATCAGCCCGTCGACGCGGCGCGCGAGCATCAGCTCGACCTTGCGGCGCTGCTCGTCCACGTCGTCGCGGGAGTTGGTGACGAACGAGGAGTAGCCGATGGTCGCGGCCTCGGCTTCGACCCCCTCGTACATCACGGCCAGCACCAGGTCCGAAAGCCGCGGCACGACCACACCGAGCAACCGCGTGCGGCGCGTGCGCAGGCCGGACGCCTGCGGGTCGGGGGAGTAGCCGAGCTCGGCGGCGAGCTCCCGGATCCGGCGCGCGGTGGCGTCCGACGCCGCGCCGCGTGCCGATGCCGGATCGGAGTGCAGCACACGGGACACGGTCGACGGGTGGATGCCCAGCTGCTGGGCCAGGTCCTTCAAGGTCGGCACGCGCTCGACGGCCGCCCCGTCTCCGGCGGCCGTGCCATCGCCTTCCCTCGCAGCCTTCGCCCTGGGCAAGCCCCCACCTCTCCGCGGGGTATTGACCCCGATTCGACGCACACCGTACAGTCCGCACCCATCGTACCCAATCGTTTGGGTACGCCACGCGCACCGCTACCCAAACGATTGGGTACGGCTACCGAGAGGCATGGAGGTGAAGCAGCCGTGACGACGAGCCTGTCGAGCGAGCGGGGTGAGCACGTCGTGCTCCTCGCGACCGGCGGCACGATCTCCTCCCGCAGCCGCGCCGAGCTCGACGGCGCCGCCATCGCCTCGGACGGCGCCGACGACCTGCTGCGCAGCACCGGCGGCCCGCACTCGCTGCCGGTGCGCGTGGTCGACGTACTGCGGGTCGGTTCGTACACCCTCGACGTGGACGACATGCTGCTGGTCTGCGCCCGGATCCGGGAGGAGCTGGCCGACCCGGCCGTGGTCGGGGTCGTGGTCACCCACGGCACCGACACCATGGAGGAGACGGCGTTCCTGGCCGACCTCGTGCACGCCGACCCGCGGCCGGTGGTCTTCACCGGCGCGCAGCGCGCCGCCGACGCGGCCGACCCGGACGGGCCGGCCAACCTGGCCCGCGCCTTGACCCTCGCGGGCGCGCCGGACACCCGCGACCGCGGGGTGCTGGTCTGCTTCGCCGGCGAGGTGTTTCCCGCCCGCGGCGTGCGCAAGTCGGAAACCCTGCGAGCGCACGCGTTCAGCAACCCCGACGACGGCCGCGACGGCTGGGCCGGCGACCGGCCCGAGCCGCTGCCGCTGCCGGACGGCGGCGCCGGCTGCCGCGTCGACCTGGTGGCGTCCTACCCGGGCGCCGACGCGGCGCACCTGCGCGCGTCGCTGGCCGCCGGCGCGGCCGGGATCGTGCTGCAGGGCACCGGGATCGGCAACGCCAACCCGGTGCTGTGCGAGGCCGTCGCCGAGGCCACCGCGCAGGGCCTGGTGGTGGTCACCAGCACCCGCGTGCAGGCCGGCCCGGTCGTCCCGGTGTACGGCGCCGGCGGCGGCAAGGACCTGCTGGCCGCCGGAGCGATTCCGGCCGGGCTGCTGCGTCCTTCCCAGACGCTCGTCCTGCTGTCTTTGCTCCTGCGGCTCGGGTGGTCCCGCGAAGACATCGCGGCGGCTTTCGCGCGGAGGGGAGGCGAACCCTGACTCCGCTGCTCGGCCCGCTTCCGTTGTTCCCCACTCCACGAAAGGCTTGTTCATGACGAAGGACATCCAGGTCGCGTTCGGCATCGACGTCGATGCCGTGGCCGGCCAGCTCGGCTCCTACGGCGGTGAAGACTCGCCGTGCGACATCTCCCGCGGGATGTTCAGCGGCGAGGTCGGCGGGCCGCGGTTGCTGCGCCTGTTCGAGCGGTACGGGCTGACCACGACGTGGTTCGTGCCCGGCCACTCCATCGAGACCTTCCCCGACCTGACCCGCGCCATCGTCGACGCCGGGCACGAGATCGGCGCGCACGGCTACTCGCACGAGAACCCGATCGCGATGACCCGCGAGCAGGAGACGGCGATCCTGGACCGCTCGATCGAACTGATCGAGAAGGTCGCCGGCCGCCGGCCCACCGGCTACGTGGCGCCGTGGTGGGAGTTTTCCCCCGTCACCAACGAGATCCTGCTGGAGCGGGGCATCAAGTACGACCACTCGCTGATGCACCGCGACTTCGAACCGTACTACGTCCGGGTGGGCGACAGCTGGACCAAGATCGACTACGCCCAGCCGGCCGAGACCTGGATGAAGCCCCTCGTCCGCGGCGAGGAGACGGACCTGGTCGAGATCCCGGCGAACTGGTACCTCGACGACCTGCCGCCGATGATGTTCGTGAAGGCCTCCGCCAACTCGCACGGCTTCGTCAGCCCGCGCGAGCTCGGCCAGACCTGGCAGGACCAGTTCGACTGGGTCTACCGCGAGATGGACGAGGCGACCTTCACCATGACCATCCACCCCGACGTGTCCGGGCGGCCGCAGGTCCTGCTCATGCTGGAGCGGCTGATCGACCACATCAACGGTCACGAGGGTGTCAGCTGGCTGACCTTCGACCAGATCGCCGACTCCTTCCTCGCCCGCAACCCCCGGAAGGGAGCAGGGTCGTGAGCGTCGAACCCCTCGACCTGACGGCGCCCGCCGTCGACGAGAAGCGCAGATTCCCCGTCTTCTCCCGGAAAGCCACCCGCACCGCCACCGTCCTGGCGCTGATCGCCTGGACCATCGCGGTGTTCGACTACGGCCTGTTCGGCACGCTGCTGCCCGCGATGCAGGAGTCGTTCGGCTGGACCGCGTCCGAGGCCTACCAGATCAACACCTGGATCGCCGTGGGCACCGCGATCGTGTGCTTCGGGATCGGCCCGATCATCGATCGGCTCGGCCGCCGCCGCGGCATGATGACCACCATCGGCGGCACCGCGATCATCTCCACCCTGACCGCGCTGATCCCGGCCGCGCTCGGCGCGGTCAGCGGCGTGATCATCACCGTCATCCGCTCGTTCGGTGGGCTCGGATTCTCCGAGCAGGCGGTGAACGCGACCTACATGAACGAGGTCTACCAGGTCACCGAGGACGAGAAACGCCGCAAGCGCCCCGGTTTCTACTACTCGTTCATCCAGGGTGGCTGGCCGCTGGGCTTCCTGCTCTCCAGCGCGCTCGCGTTCGTCTTCCTGGACTCGCTGGGCTGGCGCGCGCTGTACGTGGCGGCCGCGGTCCCGGCGGCGATCGTGGTGTGGGTGATCTGGCGCAAGCTGCGTGAGACGCCGCAGTTCGAGCTGCACCAGAAGCTGACCGAGCTGGAGAAGGGCGGGCGCGCGACCGACGCGCACGCGCTGGCCGCGTCCTACGGCGTCGAGCACTCCTCGGCCTCGCCGCTCAAGCGGCTGTGGGAACCGGCGTTCCGGCGCAACACGATCGTGCTGTCGCTGGCGTGGATCCTGAACTTCTTCGGCATCGCGATCTTCAGCGTGCTGGGCAGCTCGGTGTTGAAGAACGCCAAGGACGTTTCGCTGTCCAGCGCGTTCTGGATGCTGATCGTGATCAACGCGATCGGCTACTTCGGATACGTCTTCCACGGCTGGCTCGGCGACCGGATCGGCCGCAAGCGCACCATCATCATCGGCTGGATCATCTCCGGCCTGTGCTTCGCGCTGATGCTCAGCCCGGCCGCGAGCAGCTCGTTCGTGATCATCCTGACCTACGGCGCCGGGTTGTTCTTCCTGGTCGGCCCGTACGCGGCCATCCAGTACTTCATGGCCGAGTGCTACCCGGTCAGCTGCCGCGCCACTGGCACGTCGTTCATCGGCGCGATGAGCCAGCCCGGCACGATCATCGGCGGCGCGCTGTTCACCGCGGTCGCGGCGGGCGCGGGCACCGGCGCGGCGGCCCTGTGGGTCGGCGCGCTCGGCACCGCGGTCTCCGGTGTGCTGATGATCGCCGCCAAACCGCCCGTCGCCGCCCTGCGAGAGGACCACGCGGATGTCTGAGCCGAAAGCGGCGATCGTCACCGGCGCCGCCAGCGGCATCGGCCGTGCGCTGGCCGTGCACTACGCGCACCGCGGCGTGCACACGGTGATCGGTACGTTCCCCGGCGACCCGCACGACCCGGCCGAGACGCTCCGGCAGGTCGAGGCGGCGGGCGGGAAGGCGGTGGTGCACGAGGTCGACGTGCGCAGCACCGAGCAGGTGGAGGCGTTCGCGCAGCGCGCGGTCGACGAGTTCGGCCGGCTGGACTACGCGGTCGCCAACGCCGGCGTCCTGCGCAACTCCGCACTGGCCGACCTGTCCGACGAGCGTTGGCACGACATGCTCGACGTCGACCTGACCGGCGTGCTGCGCACCCTGCGGGCCGGTTCGACCCGGATGGGCGAGGGCGGCGCGATGGTGGCGGTGTCCTCCATCGCCGGCGGCGTCTACGGCTGGGAGGACCACGCCCACTACGCCGCGGCCAAAGCCGGCGTGTTGGGCCTGGTGCGCAGCGTCGCGGTCGAACTCGGGCCGCGGCAGATCCGGGCCAACGCGGTGATCCCCGGTCTGATCGAGACGCCGCAGTCGCTCGACCCCGTCAACTCGCTCGGCCCGGACGGGCTCGCGCGCGCCGGCGGTGACATTCCGTGGGGCCGCGTCGGCCGGCCGGAGGAGGTGGCCGACGTGATCGGCTTCCTCACCTCGCCGGCCGCCGGCTACGTGACCGGTCAGGCCATCGTCGTCGACGGCGGCCTGACCGTCCGGATGCGCGCGTGACCGCCCGGACCGTCGTGGTCACCGGCGGTGCCAGCGGCATCGGCCAGGCCATCGCGACGGCGTTCCGGGCCAACGGCGACCGCGTCGCCGTGCTCGACCGGACCGCGGGCGCCGACGTGATCGCCGTGGACGTGTCCGATGAGGACAGTGTGCGTTCGGCGTTCTCCGCGGTGCGCACCGAGTTCGGGGTGGTCGACGTGCTGGTGAACTCGGCCGGTCTGCTCACCGAGTCGCCGGTCGAGGACATGGACCTGGCGGTGTGGAACGAGACCATCGCGGTCGACCTGACCGGGGTGTTCCTGTGTTGCCGGGAGGTGCTCAAGCCGATGCGGGCGCAGCGGTGGGGCCGGATCATCAACATCTCCTCGCAGCTGGGCATCAAGGGCGGCACCGGCCTCGGCCACTACAGCGCGGCCAAGGCCGGGGTCATCGGGTTCACCAAGGCGGTGGCGCTGGAGGTGGCGGCGGACAACGTGCTGGTCAACGCCATCGCTCCCGGCCCCATCGAAACCCCGTTGGTGGACGGCATTTCCGAGGCGTGGAAGGTGGCGAAGCGAGCCGAGCTGCCGCTGGGCCGGTTCGGCACCCCGGAAGAGGTCGCCCCGGCGGCGCTGCTGCTGGCCGCCGATCCGGGCGGAAATCTGTTCGTGGGGCAGACGCTGGGGCCGAACTCCGGCGACGTCATGCCCTGAAATCGCCTGCGGGAAAGGGGTTCGAGGTGTGCGGAGCCTGCGGCCGGACGGTCGTCGCCGATCCGGTGTTCCCGGACGGCCGCAGTACCCGCGGCAACCTGATCGCCGGCCAGGTCCTCGACGCGCTGTGCGCCGTGGCGGGCAACCGGATCCGGGTCACAGGCCGCCCCGAGGGTTTCACCGTCGCCCTCCCCGGGCGGCGGCCGGTGCCGTGCGCGACCGTGGCCGAAGTCTGGTCGGCTGTGTTCGCCGCGGCGCCGGCCACCGCCATCACCCCGACCGCCGAACTCGAAGCGCGGTACCGGACCGAGATCCGGTTGCTGCGCGCCATCATCACGGCTTCCGGTACCGCACCACTGCCGTGAAGGTGAATCAACTCCTCGCTGCTGAGACCCTCGAGCCAGGTCACGTACGTGGCTCCGTTGACGCTGCCTGGCGTGCTGCACACGCGTGACGTGACCCGCGACCAGATGGCCGAGGACGCTACGGCGGATCAAGGCTGCGGCGCCGCCGGAAATGCGCGCCCACGACCCTGACGCCGGCGACCTCGTCTACACCGGCGACGTCGGCACCGGCTTCTCCCGCACCGCGCTCGGCGATATCCGCACCGGCATGGCAATCGATCGGCAGCCAGAAGAGGCACTGCGGGCGTGGAGAACACCCCGGCATCGACGGATTTTCAAGAGCCGACTAGAAAACCTAGGGTACCCTGCGTAAAGTGATGTCGGTCTCAGCACGGCGGAAGGAGGCGCGGATGTCGACGGCGACACCGCGAGTCCGCGTCGACGGGGTGCTTCGCGCCGTCCGCGCGCTCGAACCCGTGGACATCGCGTTCGCCGCCCGCGTCGACCAGGGCACGGGCACGTTCGTGCTCGACCGGTTCGACGGCGCCCGCACCGACCTGCTGCGCAACCTGGTCATCCCGCGGGGTGAGGGTGTCGGCGGCCGGTGCATCGCCCTGGAACGGCCGGTGTTCGTCCGGGACTACGTGGCGGCCAAGGGCATCACGCATCGCTTCGACGGCGCCGTGGCGGGTGAGGGCCTGAGCGCGATGTTCGCCGTGCCCGTGAAGACCGACGGCGTGGTGCGCGACGTCGTCTACGGCGCGGCGCGCACGTCGGTGGAGTTCGGGGAGGGCCTGATCGACCGGGCGGTCGACCTCGTGAAGCGCTCTGCGGCCGCGGAACCACCGAGCCCGGCGCCGCGCTCGGCCGGCGACATCGCCGCGGAGCTCGACGACATCGCGGCCGCCGTCACCGACCCCGTGGTGCGCCGGCGGCTCCGCGAGCTGGGTGCGAGCCTGTCCGGGAAACCGGCGGAAGACGACCTGCCGATCCGGCTCTCGCCGCGTGAGCTGGACGTGCTCACGGCCGTCGCGATGGGCCACGCCAACGTGGACGTCGCCCGTCGGCTCGGCCTCACCGTGCAGACCGTGAAGTCGTACCTGAAGAGCGCGATGGCCAAACTGGACAGTCACACCCGCGGCGAAGCCGTCTACCGCGCGCGGATGGCCGGCTTGCTACCGTGACCGCGGTGGGGAGCCTGACGGCCGGCGGGTCCGACGAGGCACCGGTGACCCGGGCCGAACGCAAACGGGCCGAACGGGTGGCGCGGCTCGAACGCGCCGCGGCGCGCGTGTTCGCCGACCACGGCTACGAGGGCGCGAACTTCGACCTCATCGCGGCCGAGCTGGACCTGCGTGGCGCCAGCCTCTACTACTACGTCTCCTCGAAGGAAGAGCTTTTCCTGCGCTGCCTGCGCCAATCGTCGGCCGACGTGTCCGCCCGGCTGCGCGCGATCGTCGAGGCCGAACCCGAGCCGCGGGAACGGCTGCGGCGGCTGTTCCGCGAACAGGTGCTGATCGAGGTCCGCGACTACCCCGAGTACGTGCCGCTGTTCTTCAAGGCGCGCGTGAGCGTGCCCGCGTTGGCCGAGGCCGTGCTGGGTCTGCGGCGCGAGCACGCGAAGGTGTTCGAGGAGACGGCGCTGGAGCTCGGCACGGACCCGCGGAAAGCTCGGCTGTGCCTGGAAATCGCGTACGGCACGCTGGCCTACCTGCCCGACTGGTACGACCCGGCCGGCGCCGTGAGCCCCGCGGAGCTGGCGGACGAGCTCGCGGATCTGCTCGTCGCGCCGTTCCTCCGCAAGGGCGACTGACCACCCCCACTCGTGGGTATCCGCGCGAACCCGCCGCGCCTACCGTTGGTCCGGATGGCCCAGTCCCCGGCCGGGCCCGACGAACCCGTGCTCCCGCCTGCCCCGAGGCGGGGAACCCCGAGAACAGGTGATGCACATGACCGCGACCACCACGAACTCCGTGCGGGGTGGCCAGCACGCCGACCACGGGTACGAGCTGCCCTGGGCCTTCACCCCCGAGCACCTGCAGTGGCGCGACACCGTGCGGGAGTTCACCGCCGAAGTGGTGGCGCCCGAGGCCGGCCGGCGGAGCATCGAGTCGAAGTTCGACGCGGACCTGGTCCGCGCGTCGGGCCGGCTCGGAGTCTTCGGCCTGATGGTGCCGGCCGAGTTCGGCGGCGCCGGCGCGGACCTGCGCACGCTGTGCCTCACGATCGAGGAGCTGGCCACAGTGGACTCTTCGCTGGCGGTCACGGTGCACGTCCAGGCGATCTGCGCCGCACTGCTGGCCCACTTGGCCCAGGACCGGCCCGAGCTGTGCCACGAGATCCTGCCCTCGGCCGCCACCGGCGAGACGTTCATCTCCATCGGCCTCACCGAGCCGTCGGGCGGGTCGGACGCCGGCAACATCACCACCGTCGCGCGCCAGGACGGCGACGGCTGGATCATCAACGGCGCCAAGCAGTTCATCACCAACTCCGGCACCCCGTTCTCGCGCTACGTGATCCTGCTCGCCGCGGTCGGCGACGACGAGCGCGGCCGGCCCCCGGTCTCGGCGTTCCTCGTCCCGCTCGACGCGCCGGGCGTCACCGTCGGCAAGGGATACCCGAAGCTGGGCTGGCGCTCCTCCGACACGCATCCGCTGTTCTTCGACGACGTCCGCGTGCCCGGCGACGCGCTGCTGTCCGAACCGGGCCGCGGCTACCGCGACGCGCTCGAGTTCCTCACGTGGGCACGGCTGCCGATCGCCGCGATGAGCGCCGGGCTCGCCCGCGGCTGCCTGACCGACACCCTGCGCTTCGTCACCGAGCGCACGTCCTTCGGCAAGCCGCTGGGCCACCACCAGGCGGTGGCGTTCCAGACCGCGGACATCGCCGCCCTCGCCGCCACCGCCCGCACGCTGACGTACGACGGGGCGTGGAAGTACGATCACGGCTTGTCGATCAGGGAGGCCGCCGCCACGGCGAAGCTGGTCGCGTCGGAAGCCGCGAACAAGGCCGCCTACCTGGCGACCCAGCTGCAGGGAGGCTACGGCTTCATCGAAGAGACGGCCGCGACCCGCCACCACCAGGACGCCCGCATCCTCACCATCGGTGAGGGCACGTCCGAAGTGCAGCGGATGCTGATCGCGCGTTCACTGGGGCTGGCCGTCTGAGCAGGTGCCGATCGATCGAACACACAAGGGAGTGTGCCCGTGGCCGACAGTGTGGAACAGCTGATCTCCGTCCCGTTGCAGGAACTTCCGGAACGGTGGCGCTCGGCGAGCCGGGCCGAGGAGATCGCGGGCGCGCGGGCGCTGCACGATCGCGACCCGGACGAGTACTGGGCGTGGGCCGCGGGCAAACAGCGCTGGATGCGGCCGTGGGACGAGGTGCGCAGCGGTGACCTGCCCGAGTTCCGCTACTTCACGGGCGGCCTGCTCAACGTCGCCGACAACTGCGTCGACCGCTGGGCCGAGGACCCCGCGACGGCCGACCGCGCCGCCGTGGTGTGGGAGGGCGAGCCGGGGGACACCCGCACAGTGACTTACGCCGAGCTCGCCCGGGAGACCTCGGCGCTGGCGGCGGGGCTGCTGGAGCTGGGCATCGGCAAGGGCGACGTGGTCGCGATCTACCTGCCGAACCTCGTCGAGGCGTTCACGGCCATCCACGCGTGCAACCGGATCGGCGCGATCTACACGGTGCTGTTCTCCGGCTTCGGCAAGGACGCCGTGGCCGCGCGGCTCAAGGTCTCCGGCGCGAAGGCCGTGGTGGTCGCCGACGCGTCCTACCGGCGCGGGAAGCTGGTGCCGCTGCTGGAGACACTGCGCACGGCCCGGCCGGCCCTGCCCGACCTCGGCCACGTCGTGGTGCTCGACCGCACCGGCCGCGACCTGCCG
This sequence comes from Amycolatopsis sp. NPDC051373, assembly GCF_040689465.1. Classification (NCBI taxonomy): domain Bacteria; kingdom Bacillati; phylum Actinomycetota; class Actinomycetes; order Pseudonocardiales; family Pseudonocardiaceae; genus Amycolatopsis; species Amycolatopsis sp. NPDC051373. The sequence continues at coordinate 295,704 of NZ_JBFBAE010000010.1, forward strand.
CTCGAAGCGGGCGAGGTCTCCTACGCCGGCCTCGTCGCCCGCCACCCCGAAGGCACGCCGGCCGTGCCGCTGGAGGCCAACGACCCGGCGTTCCTGATCTTCACCAGCGGCACGGAGTCGACGCCCAAGGGTGTGGTGCACTCGGTCGCCGGGTTCCTGGTCGGCACGTGGGCCAACGCCTACTGGCAGGCCGGGCTCGAGGAGGGCGACGTCTACTGGGTGGCCGCCGACGTCGGCTGGCTGACCTTCCCGATCCAGGCCGTGATCGGCGGGCTGGCGTGCGGGACCACGATCGCGTGTTACGAGGGCGCGCTCGACACCCCGACGAAGGAACGCTTCTACGAGTTCTGCGAACGCCACGAGGTCACGCAGGTGCTGGCCGCGCCGACCGTGCTGCGGATGCTGCGCTCGTTCGGCGAGGACCTGTGCGCCGCGCACCCGCTGCCGCACCTCAAGCTGATCACCGTGCAGGGCGAGCCGCTCGACGCCGAGACGTTCACGTGGGGTGGCGCGCACCTCGACGTCCCGATCGTGAACGCCTACGGCCAGACTGAGACCGGCTCCACCTGGACCTACCCCGTGACCGGCGTCGACGCGTTGAAGGCGGGGTCCGCCGGGCGCCCCTTGCCCGGCCACCACTGCGAGGTCGTGGACGACGACGGCGTGCCGGTTCCCGCCGGTACCAAGGGAAATCTGGTGATCACCCGCCCGTTCCCCACCCTGGCCCGCACGGTGTGGGGTGATCACGAGCGGTACCTGTCGGCGTACTTCAGCCAGTACCCAGGCAAGTACAACACCAAGGACGAGGCCGTCCTCGACGCCGACGGCCACCTGTGGGTGCTCGGCCGCGCGGACGACGTCATCAACGTCGCAGCGCACCGCATCTCCACGATGGAGATCGAAGGCGTCGTGACCGCCCACGAGCGTGTCGCGGAGGCCGCCGTGGTCGGCGTGCCCGACCCGACGAAGGGCACGGTCCCGATCGCCTTCGTCACGCTCCTGGCCGGAGCCGACGCCGACGCGGTGTCGGCCGAGCTGATCCGCCGCGTCGGCGAGGAACTCGGCGGCTACGCGCGGCTGGCCAAGGTCTATCCCGTCACTGCGCTGCCCAAGACCCGCACGGGCAAGACCATGCGGCGCCTGCTGCGCGACGTCCTCGTCGAGGGCGCTCCGCGCGGCGACACCAGCGCGATGGAGGAACCCGGTGCCCTGGACGCGGTGCTGACGGCGGTGTCCGCGGCCCGCTGACCTTCCTGCCCTTCGCCAGGCGTCGGCCCGTACCGGTGGCGCGTCCGGTTCGCCAGAGCGTGCGCCGGGCGGGGCGGCGCGGCTGCCCGATAAGCTGGCGCCGTGGCCGAGGGGCGAGAGGTGTCGACCGTGACGATCTGGAACGACGTGATCAGTTTCGTGCGCCTGCGTTACGAGGTGCTCGAGGACCACGACGGCTGGCTGCGCTTCCGCCTGCCCACCGAGGACGGCCGCAGCCAGCAGGCGACCGTCCACCTGCTGCCCGACCACGGTGGGGTGGCCTGGGCCGAGCTGTCCTCGCCCGTCGGCTGGGCCGACCGCGTCGATCTGCGCCGGCTGCTGGAGCTCGTCGGCGAGTCCGGCGTTGGCGGTGCGGCCGTGGTCGACGGCGTGGCGCTGATCAAGCACGCCGTGCCGCTCGCGTCGCTGGACATCGAGGACGAGCTGGACCGGCCGTTGCGCGCCCTGGTGGCCCGTGCCGACCAGCTCGAACACGACCTCGGGCAGGGCGACGAGTTCTGATCGCCGGCCGGCAGCGCGTACTGAGCTTCAGCTCGAAACGCGGGCCGGTTTCTTCGCGCGGACCGGTGCCGCCAGCACCGCCAACGCGACCAGTTCCGTGAGCGCCATCCCGCGTTCGACCAGGCCGAGCGGGATGAGCAGCCACCAGCGTTCGTCGTTCACCGCGGCGACCGCCACGGCGCCGAGGATGATCGCCAGCCAGCCCAGCGACAGCGCGGCGAGCAGCCGGGCGGCGAACCGGCGGCGCGGCGAGTGCGGAAACGTCGTCCGCGCGGCCATCAGGATCGCCAGCGGCAGGCAGACGAACGCGACGACGCTCGCGACCCGGTGCAGCGTGCCGCCCGCGGCGCCACCGGTGGCGGTGGCCCAGTTGGTCTTCGGAAACGCCACGATCACGAGCAAGCCGATCGTCCACAGTGCACCGAACACGGCGGAAACCACGGGCAGCCGCCGTTGCAGCCGCAGCACGGCGAGCGTCACGGCGGAGCCCACGGCGACGAGGACCACCGCGAGGTCGAACACCCACTTGTTGTCCGAGAGGCCGTACTCGCTGATGGTCCGGCTGGTCACGCTGATCTCGTCGGTGGGCGGCACCAGCTGCAGGAGCAGGACCAGCGCGGCGCCGATCGCGAACGCGGCGATGCCGGCGATCGACAGCAGAGCGGGGCGGCGGTCCTCGGCGAGGGCGGTCATCTCTCGAGATTAGCCACCCGGCCCATGTGCCCGCTGTGAGCCGATTGGTCCAGTACTTCCGAAGGTTACCCAGGCCGATTTGCACCGATATGGTCGTTCGCTGCCGGAGCGTCCCGGCCCCGGCTCGGCCCTGGGAGGTCCGTTCGTGGGGAATTCAGCAGTTTCGGGAGTACTTTCGAGAACGCGGAGACCATGGGTTCTGCTGGCCACGGCCGGCGTCCTGGCGGGGACGTTCGTCGCCCTGCCGACGTCGGCCACGGCCGCGCAGAACGTGGTGCACGCCGACCGCTCCGTCGTGCGGTCGTGTTTCGCCGCGCTCCAGCCGGCCGGCGCGCCCGGCACCGACCGCCGCGAGGTCGCCTCGACGGTCGACGGCCTGGTCCAGGCCCGCCTGACGCCGGGTGCCGGCGCCGAGGGCGACTGGGACCTCGCCGTGTTCGACAAGGCCACCGGGGCGCTCGTCGCGGCCTCGGCGGCCTTGCGCAGCCACGAGCTCGCCGAGAGCTTCGTGAAGAAGGGCCAGCAGCTCGTGATCCAGGGCTGCCGGTACGCGGGCAACGCGAAGGAGGCGAGGCTGGGTGTCGACTTCCTCGCGCTGACTCCGCAGGGCACCCCGACCGGATCCGCCGCGCCGGCCCAGCGCGCCGAGCTGGTGCGCGTGCACACGCCTTCGCGTGCGGACAAGAACAAGCTCCTCGGACTCGGCCTCGACGTCACCGAAAAGGGTGATGCGACCGGCGTCGAGGTCGTGCTCGCCGGCGACGCCGACCGCCGCACGCTCGCGGCGAGCGGGCTGAAATCCACCGTCGTCGAGCCGGACCTGTCGGCGAAGTCGATCCGCGACGCGAAAACCGACCGCGAGTACGCCGCGAAGACGGCTGCCTCGGTGCTGCCGTCCGGCCGAACCAGCTACCGCCACCTGTACGACTACGAGTACGAGATGAAGGAGCTCGCGCGCAAGAACCCCAAGCTGGTCAAGGCGTTCACGCTGCCGGAGCCGACGTGGGAGGGCCGCGACGTCGTCGGGCTCGAGATCGCCACGGACGTCGCGAACACCGCCGACGGCAAGCCCGTCGACTTCACCATGGGCGTGCACCACGCGCGCGAATGGCCGGCCGGTGAGACCACGATGGAGTGGGCATACCAGCTGATCAACGGCTACGCCCACGACACCACGATCCGCGGGCTGGTCGGCAAAACGCGCAACATCATCGTGCCGATCGTCAACCCCGACGGCTTCTCGATTTCCCGCGAAGCCGAACCCCGTGGGGATTTCACGAGGTTCGACTATGAAATGAAGAGAAAGAACTGCAACGCCGCCGATTCCCCGCCGCAGTTCGCCACCGGCGTCTGCAAGGCGAACCCGGGCGGCGCGCAGCGCGGCACCGACCCCAACCGCAACTACGCCGGCTTCTGGGGCGGCGGGGGAGCGGGCCTGTCGTGGAGCAGTGAGACGTTCCGTGGTTCGGCGCCGTTCAGCGAGCCGGAGTCGCGCAACGTCCGTTCGGTCGTGTCGTCGCGGCAGGTGACGAACCTGATCACCTTCCACACCAACGCGGCGCTCGTGCTGCGTCCGCCGGGCGTCGCCGATGTGCGGCCGCCGCTCGAAGACCCGGTGTACCAGGCGCTGGGCGCGAAACTGGCCGCGCACAACGGGTACACGAACGAACCGAGCTGGGCGCTCTACGACACCACCGGCACCACCGAGGACTGGTCGTACTGGGCCACCGGCGGTTGGGGCTTCACGATCGAGATCGGCGGTACGGGCTTCCACACGCCGTACGAGGTCGGTGTGGTGGCCGAGTACGCGGGCCTGGCCCCGTCGACCGGTGCGGGCAAGGGCGGCAACAGTGGTGCGCTGCTGGAGATGCTGCGCAACACCGCCGATCCGGCCGCGCACTCGACGCTGATCGGCACGGCGCCGAAGGGCTACCAGCTCAAGCTGCACAAGACGTTCCAGACCCCGACATCGCCCGTGCTGCAGCCGGACGGCTCCACCAAGCCGCCCGTGTACGTGACCGACAACCTCAACTCCACCTACACCTCGACGGGCGGCCGCTTCGCGTGGTCGGTGAACCCGTCGACGCGGCCGTACGTCGCGGGCCGCTACGGGCGTGACCCGCAGGGGCCGGCGCAGGCCGGGTACGCCGTGTCGAACCCGGCGGGTGTGCCGCCGATCAACGAGTCGTACCCGGACAACCCGGCGTCGGAGAGCTTCACGTTCCACGTCGACGGGTTGCCGAAGGTGGACAACGGGAAGTTCAGCGTGGACGTGAACTGGGCCAACCCGGACACCGACTGGGACCTGTACGTGTACGACGCCGCGGGCAACGCCGTGACGTCTTCGGCTAACGGCGGCACCACCTCGGAGCACGCCGTGCTGTTCGACCCGCCCGCCGGTGACTACCGCGCGGTGCTGGTGAACTACGCCCAGGCCGACCCGGCGCAGGTGGACGACTGGACCGGTGGCGTGTCGTTCGCGTCGCCGGTGCCGCCGACCTACGGACCGAAGGAGGCCTACCAGCTGACTTGCACCAACGCGAAGGGCAAGCTGGCGGGCATCGCGGACGTGTACCTCGACCGCGGCCAGACCATCGACGTCGGCGAGATCTGCACCAACTCGGCGCGCGCGGCCAAGAACCGCTCGCACGGCTGAGGTTTCGGTCCGTGAAGGGTTCGCTTTCGGGCCCTTCACGGACCTGCTCAGCCGGTCACGGCCAACGCGACCCCGAGCACGACGAGCACCGCCCCGACGACCCGGTTGAGCACCGGCCGCGCCCGGTCGTACCAGCGTTGCGTGGCGGGGGAGGAGAACAGCAGCGCCACGGACAGGTGCCACGTCGCAGACGCCAGGACGATGAGCGCGATCGCCGCCACCTTCGTCGCCGTGGGTTCCGTCGGCGGCAACGTGGCCGTCAGCACGCTCCCGAAGAACACGGCGGCCTTGGGGTTGGTGACGTTGCTCAGCATGCCCTGCCCGAACGCACTCCTCCGCTCCGGCAGCGGCTCTCGGTCGGGTGCTCGCGCTTTCGACCAGAGCCTGATCCCCAGCCACGCCAGGTAAAGCCCGCAGACGATCCGCAACGCGGTCGCCAGCCACGGCGTCGCCGCGAGCAATGCCCCCAACCCGAACACGGCGACCGCGGCCAGCAGCCCGCCCGCCGCCACCACCCCCGCCGCCACGGCCACCGCCGCCCTGCGCGACCCGGCCGCCGCGGTGTGCGCGATGAGCACGAAGTTGGGCCCCGGCGTCACCGCCGCGGGCGCGTAGACGAGCAGCACCGTGCCGAGAGTCGCTGCGGTGTTCACACCGCCATCCTCTCGCGTGTGCGCGGGGCGCCGGAGGTCGGGCGGGGACGGCGGGGGACTGCCGTGGCGATTTCGGCTGGGGCGCTGGCGGGGGCTGAGGGTGGCGCGGGTCGGGCGGGGGACTGCCGTGGCGAGTTCGGCCGGGGCACTCGCGGGGGCCGAGGGTGGCGCGGGTCGGGTGGGGGTTGGGCGGGGGACTGCCGTGGCGAGTTCGGCGGGGGCATTCGCGGGGGCTGAGGGTGGCCCGGGTCCGGCGGAACCGGCTGCTGCGGCGAGTTGCGGTGGTGTGGTCGGTATGGTGCCGCGCGGCGTTTGGCTCCTTGGCTCGTGTCTGCCGGGAGAGGTGGTGCGGCGGGGGCAGGCGCGGTGGCGGGTTGCGCTGCTGCGTCGGCGGGGCGCAGTGGCGGGCTTGGCTGCTGGCTCTCGGGTGCTGAGGGCGGCGCGGGTCGGGCGGAACCGGCTGCGGTGGCGAGTTGCGTTGCTGCGCGGGAGGCGTCGTGCCGGGTGTGGCTGCTCGGTTTGCGCCGTGCCGTCGCCGGCGCAGACCGGCGTCGCCGGCTGCCGCGGTTTCGCTGCCGTGGTCGGTGGGGCGTCAGGTCGGGCTTTGCTGCTTCGCGCGTGCGTGCCGGGTTGCGGGGTCGCCCCGGTGGCGAATTTTGGCAGTGCCCGTGCCAGTGCATCACCGCGCGCCCCCGGCGAGGAGCGGACATGATCCCGCGCCACCCGCAGCCGACGTCGTGGTCAGGCGGCCCGACCACTCCCCACGACCTGCCCCCGCAGCGTCCGCAGCGCGTTGTGGTCCACAGTGGACGGTTCTGCCGACAGCCAGCCGCCGATTTCGTGCAGGAACTGTTCCGGTGTCATGGGCGGAGCGCCGTCGGCGTAGTCGGCGTCGTCGGTGGTGGTGATGGCGCCCGTGTGGCTCGGGTAGACGATCATGGCGCCGCGCAGAGCGATGCCGGGCAGCAGGTCGCGGTAGGAGTCGAGGCTTTCGGCGAGGCGGGAGCCGCCGCCGCGGAAGGGGCGGCCGTTGCGGAGCAGGCGGCCGTCGTCGGCGGTTTCGTAGTGGCCGGGGAGCCATTGTTTCGACTCGATGAGCACGAGGCGCTTGCCGCACAGCACAGCGTGGTCGACGTCGGCGAAGACGGAGCCCGGCCAGGCGAGGCCATGGAAGATGCGGGCGGCGGGCAGCCGGGTCAGGTAGCGCTCGAGGAGGTCGGCCGTGAGGCGTTCGGCGAGCTCGTCGGCTTCGATGCCGGGGCTGCCGAACACCGCGCCGCCGCCGAACTCCGTGGCGAACTCGCTGCGGGCGCGCCGCGCGGCGAGGTAGCCGCGGGCCAGGCGCTGCACCAGCAGTGCCGTGCCGGCCGTGAGCACCAGCCACACGATGAGCACCGGCGGCGTGAAGTCCACGCCCAGGACCAGCGGCGCCAGCACCAGCACCATCCCGGCGACGGCCGCGACCACCGGCGTGTGCCCGGGGCCGCGGCGCCGCCCGTGGCGTACGCGCGGGTCCTGCGCCGCGAACTCCCACCACTCGAGCTCGTCCGGCTCCAGGTCCAGCGGCTCGGGCACGAACCCGGGCTCCTCGCTGAACCGGCGGCGCTTCGGCTTCGCCGGCGGGCGCGCGTGCACGGTCGGGATCCCGGCGTCGTACGCAGCGCGAGCGCGGGGATCACTCAGCGTGTCGTAGGCCTCGCGCAGCAGCTGGAACGTGCCGACGGTGCCGCCCGCGTCGGGGTGCAGCGTCTTCGCCAGCCTGCGGTAGGCAGCCTTGATCTCCGTGGGCGACGCCGTCTTCCCCACGCCGAGCACCGCGTAGTAGTCGACTTCGGGCACGTTCGCGTTCCACCTCCGAATGGCTGCCGCGCAACGATATGGGGTCGGTGATCGCCCTCGGCAACCGCCTCCGCGGCGCGCCGGGGTGAACCCCGTTCATCGTCGCGCGCCAGTGACCACAGTGGACAGTGCGGACCACGGCCTGGCTGCGCAGTATCGCTCGATCGGGTTCCGTTGTGTGATCGATCGGGTGGCCCCGGTGTGATCTACGCCGTAGACCCGCGGGTCTACGGTGCAGACTCCGCGGGGTGCGCAGACTCAAGACCGCCCGGCGGTCCGAGATCGTGGGCGCGGCCTGGGAGCTGGCGGCCGAACGCGGTCTGCCCGCTCTGTCCATGCGCGGCGTCGCCGCCCGGCTCGGCCTCACGCCCATGGCGCTGTACGGCTACTTCCGCAGCAAGAACGACCTTCTCGACGGCATCGCCGCCCACCTGCTCACCCTGCTGCCTGCGCCCTCCGCGGACCTCGATCCCTTCACCCGGTTGCGTGAACTGGCCGGGGGAGCGCGGGCGGTCGCGCGCGAGCACCCGGCCGTGGCCGGTCTGCTGTTCACCCGTCCGGCAGCGAGCGAGGAGTCCCTCCTCCCGGCCGAACGCGTTTACCAAGCCCTGCTGGACGCGGGCGTGCCCGAGGCCGAAGTCCCGCGCCTGGAACGCCTACTGTCCACGTTCGTCCTCGGCTACGTCCTCTCGGAGGTCGAAGGCCGCTTCGCCGCGAGCACCCGCCTCGCCCGCTCGCGCCGCGTCGAGCTCGGCCCTGCCGACCTGCCCGCCCACCACCGCCTCGGCCCGCTGCCGCACCACGTCGACTGCGACGCCGAGTTCGCGAAAGACCTCGAAGACCTGCTGACGATCGTCGAGGCCGCCGCGAAGTGACGCTCAGGCTTGCGCGGCCGTCCGCCGGGGTTCGCGTCGCTTGAACACCAGCTCCCGCGCCGTGCCCAGGGCCGTGGTCACCGCGCCCGCCAGCACGGCGTCGGACCCCAGCTGCCCGGCGACGATCTCCGGGGCGAACGGCGTCGTCGCGGCCAGCGCGCGTCGCATCGGCCCGGCGAGCAGCGCCGCGTTGCTCCCGATGCCGCCGCCCAGCACGATGAGCCCGGGGTCGAGCACCGTGGTCACCGCGGCCACCACGTGTGCCAGGTGCGCGGCCTCCTCCTCGACCACGCGCAGCGCCGCCGGATCCCCGTCCGCGGCCGACCGGAAGACCTCCCGGGCGCTTCGAGCGGTCAAGCCCAGCGCTCGGGCGCGCGCGACGATCGCGTGCGCCGAAGCGACGTCCTCCATCGGCCCGGGCCGATGAGCACGCGCCCCGGAAGCACCGGCGCCCGCGGGCAGGTCCGCGATCTCACCCGCCGCGCCGTGGGCGCCCCGGAACAGCTTCCCTCCGACCAGCACGCCCATCCCGATGCCGGTGCCCACCGTGAGGCACACCAGCACGTCCACGCCCAGCGCCGCCCCCAATGCGTGCTCGCCGACCGCGCACAGGTTCGCGTCGTTCTCCACCACAAGGTCCGAACCGTGCGCGCACAGCCGGTCGGCCAGCGAGTGCAGCAGCCCCTTGCGCTCCCACCCCGGCAGGTTCGGCGCCCGGTGCACGGTTCCGGTGCGCGCGTCCGGAATGCCCGGCGTGCCGACCACGGTGGCCACGACGTCGGCCGGCTCCAGCCCGGCCGCCGCGACCGCGCGGCCCACCGCGTCGCCGACCGTCCCGACGAGCGCGCTGCCCGAACGGCACCGGTTCGGCTCGTCGAGCCGCGCGACGATGCTTCCGTCCAGATCAGCGACAGCTACGCGGATCGAACGCCGGCCGATGTCCACGCCCACCACGTGTCCGGCCTCGGGCGCCACGCGGTAGACGACGGCGGCGCGCCCCGGCCCCGACGGGCCGTGGCCGGTGGCCCGGACCAATCCGCATTGCTCCAGATCGAGCAGCGCCTGGCCCACGGTCGGCTTCGAAAGCCCTGTGTCCGCGGCGATCCTGGGCCGAGTGGCCTCACCGCCGGTGCGCAACCGGTCCAGCACCAGCCGCTGGTTCAGCTCGCGCATGTTCGCCGGTGTGCCCACCTGCGGCCCTGCCATGCTCACCGCCACCCCTCGCCGTTTCCACAACTTTACGAACGCGGCTCTTCCGACCCCGCAAATCTTATGTTAAGAAGCTTTACTAACTATTGGATGGAGGCACGACGTGAGCTCACCCACCCGTTCGGGGGGTTCCGGAACGGCGGATCTTCCACGGACCGGTCTCGAACGCAAGATCGGGCCGCTGCAGGCGACCGCGATCAACATGACGCAGATGTGCGGGATCGGCCCGTTCGTGACCATCCCGGCGATGGTCGCCACGATGGGCGGCCCGCAGGCGATGTTCGGCTGGATCATCGGCGCCATCATCGCGCTGGCCGACGGGCTGGTGTGGGCCGAGCTCGGCGCGGCGCTGCCCGGCGCCGGCGGCACCTACATCTACCTCCGCGAGGCCTTCCAGTACCGCACCGGGCGGCTGATGCCGTTCCTGTTCGCCTGGAGCGCCGTGCTGTTCATCCCGCTGATCATGTCCACGGGCATCATCGGCCTCGTCCAGTACCTCGGGTACCTGATCCCGGGTGTGGTCGACGACGGTGGCGTGACGCCGCTCGGCAAGATCATCGGCATCGTGATCATCGCCGTGATCGTGCTGGCCTTGTTCCGCCGCATCGGCCAGATCAGCAAGCTCACCACCGTGCTGTTCGTGATCATGCTGTTCGCCGTGCTGACCGTGATCGTCGCGGCCTTCTCACACTTCAGCGGCGGCCAGGCGTTCGCCTTCACGCCCGGCGCGTTCGGCTCGGGCGGCGCGTTCTGGGGTGGCCTCGGCGCCGGCCTCGTGATCGCCATCTACGACTACCTCGGTTACAACACCACCGCCTACCTCGGTGGTGAGGTTCGCAACCCCGGCCGCACGATCCCGCGGTCGATCATCTTTTCGATCCTCGGCATCATGACGCTCTACTTCCTGCTGCAGGTCGGCGTGCTCGGCTCGATCCCGCTCGACGAGCTGAAGAACGCGACGTCGGTCGCCTCCACCGTGCTGGAGCAGGCGTGGGGCACGGTCACCGCGAAGGTGATCACCGTCTTCATCGTCATCGCGGCCATCGGCTCGGTTTTCGCCGGCTTGCTCGGCGGCTCGCGCGTGCCGTTCGAAGCCGCGCGCGACAAGGTGTTCCTGCCGGTGTTCGCCAAGCTGCACCCGAAGCTGAACCTGCCCACCGCCGGCGTGCTGACGATGGGCGTGATCACCGCGATCGGTTCGCTGTTCACCCTGACCGACGTGATCAACGCGGCCGTGACCGTGCTCGTGATCATCCAGTCGCTGGCGCAGGTCGCCGCGATCTGGGTGATGCGCCGGCGCCAGCCCGCGCTGAAGCGGCCGTACCGCCAGTTCCTCTACCCGATCCCGACGATCATCGCGCTCGCCGGCTGGGTGTACATCTACATCTCCGCCACGACGCTCTCGATCATCCTCTCGGTGGCGTGGATCGTGCTCGGCGTCGTCGCGTTCTTGATCTACGCGGCGGCGGAGAAGACGTGGCCGTTCGGGCCCAAGGAGATCCGCGAGGAGTTCGTCCTCGCGCAGCAGCAGCCGACCGAAGAGGGGCTTGAGGCATGAGGAAACCGCTCGTCGCCGGGATCGCGGCGGCCGCCGCGCTGATCCTGGTCCCCGGGGTGGTGAGCGCGACGGCGTCGGCCCAGGCGCCCGCCGCGTCGCCCCAGCACCACGCTCCGCGAGAGCAGGGACTGTCCACGATCGGCACCTCCGGCTGGCAGGTGCTCACCACCGCGAGTGTGAAGGACGGCGGTGACCGCGTCTCGCAGCCCGGGTACGCCACGAAGGGCTGGCTGCCGGTCAAGTCCGACGACGCGGGCGCGCCGGGCACCGAGATCAACGCGTTGGTGCAGAACGGCAAGTGCCCCGACGTCTTCTACTCCGACAACATGCGCAAGTGCTTCGGGTACGTCGACAAGCTCGGCCCTGTGACCACGAAGCCGTTCTCCGACCCGTGGTGGTACCGCACGGACTTCGACCCCGGCTTCGCCAAGGGCAAGAACGGCAAGCTCACGATCCCGGGCATCGTCGGCGAGGGCGACGTGTGGGTCAACGGCACGCTGGTGGCGGGCAAGGACGTGGTGAGCGGCGCGTTCGCCGGCCACACCTTCGACGTGACCAAGCTGCTGAAGCCGGGCAAGAACACGCTGGCGATCAAGGTCTACCCGAACAACCCCCTCACGATGTACACGCTCGACCAGGTCGACTGGGGCCAGATCCCGCCGGACAACAACACCGGCATCCAGTACCCGCCCACCCTGCAGCTGTCCGACGCGCTCACCGGCGACAACGCCCACGTGGTGCAGGACAACGCCGCCGACCTGTCCACCTCCTCGCTGACGGTGAAGGTCGACGTCACCAACAACGCCGGCTCGGCGCAGACCGGTGACGTCACGGCCACGGTGAACCCGCCGTCGGGCGCGCCGATCGTGGTCAAGCAGAGCGTGAAGGTCCCGGCACACGCCAAGCAGACGGTGACGTTCACGCCGGCGAAGTTCGCCGCGCTGAAGATCCGCAAGCCGCAGGTGTGGTGGCCGTACTCGATGGGTGCGCAGCCGCTGTACACCTTGGACACCTCGGTGGCCCAGGGCGGCGTCGTGTCCACGTCCTCTTCGGACACCTTCGGCATCCGCACGGTGACCTCGAAGCTCGTCGGCAAGTCCGCGCCGCTGCCGCAGGGCTCGCGGCTGTTTGCGGTGAACGGCAAGGACTTCGTGTTCCGCGGCGGCGGTTTCGCCCCGGACCTGTTCCTGCGCTACGACAAGGCCGACACCGCGCACCAGATCGCGCTGATCAAGAACATGGGCCTGTCCGGCGTGCGGCTCGAGGGCCACGACATGCCGCAGGACTTCTACAACCAGGCCGACCGCGCGGGCCTGCTGGTGATCGGCGGCTTCCTGTGCTGCGACGCCTGGCAGCCCGAGGACGCCTCGAAGCTCACCGATCGCGACTACCGGATCATGCACGACTCCGCGTACTCGATCGCGCAGCGCGAGCGCAACCACCCCAGCGTGTTCAACTACGGCTGGAGCGACAACGAGCCGGTCGCGCGCCAGGAGTCCGAGACGCTGAAGGCGTTCTCCGAAGCCGATTTCCAGGTTCCGGTGATCGCCTCGGCGGAGTACAAGAGCACCCCGACGCTCGGCGTCTCGGGCGAGAAGGAAGGCCCGTACGACTGGGTCCCGCCGGCCTACTGGTACGACACGTCGCACTTCGACTCCGGTGACTCCAGCCGGACCAACGCCGGTGGCTCGTGGGGCTTCGCGAGCGAGCAGAGTGCTGGGCACACGGTGCCCACTTTGGACTCCATCAAGCGGTTCCTCTCGCCCGAGGAGCAGGCGAAGCTGTGGCAGGACCCGGCGTACAACCAGTACCACGCGAACTTCGAGCCCGACCACGGCGGTTACGCCTTCGGCACGCTGTACACGTTGAACAACTCCATCACCCAGCGCTACGGCAAGTGGGACTCGCTGGAGTCCTATGTGGAGTCAGCACAGGTCGCGAACTACGAGAACACCCGTTCGCAGTTCGAGTCCTTCATCGCGCACTCGACCGACAAGGACAACCCGTCGACCGGTGTCGTGTACTGGCAGCTGAACAAGGGCTGGCCGACGCTGCTGTGGTCGCTCTACAACGACGACGGTGACCAGCCGGGCGCGTTCTTCGGTGCCAAGAAGGCCAACGCGCCGCTGCACGCGATCTACGGTTACGACAACGGTTCCGTGACCGTGGCCAACCTCGGCGGCGGCACGCAGGCCGGCGTTTCGGTGCGGGCCAAGGTCTACGACACCGCGGGCAAGGTGCTCGACGACCAGACGGCGAAGAACGTGTCGCTGAATTCGCAGGGTGTCGTCACCGGTCTGCTCAAGCCGAAGGTGCCGGCCGAGACGAAGGCGCCGGCCAAGGCGCAGGTGTACTTCGTGGAGCTGCAGGTGACGCAGGGCGGGAAGGTCGTCGACCGCAACGTCTACTGGCTCTCCACGCAGAAGGACGTCGTCGACTGGAACAAGACCCTGGGCGAGCCGCAGGCCACGCTCAGCCAGTACAGCGACATGTCCGCGCTGCGCGACCTGCCGAAGGCGCAGATCGGCGTCGAGAGCTCGACGAAGCACGTGGCGGGTCCCGACGGGGCCGACACGGCGACCACGGTGACGGTGACCAACACGTCGAAGACGCCATCCGTCGGGTTCTTCCTGCGCGCCGACGTCCGCCGGGGCACCGCTTCGGGTGGCGTGGCGTCCGGCGACAGCCAGCTCGCCGCGGCGACGTGGGACGACAACGACATCACGCTGTGGCCCGGCGAGTCGCAGACGCTGACGGTGACCTACCGCTCCGCCGACCTGCACGGCGCTCCCGCCGTGATCAGCGTCGACGGGTTCAACACCGGCAACGTGGTCGTGCCCGCCGCCCGCGGCTACGGCCACCACGGTGGCCACGCCGTCCGCCCGCCGGCGATCGAGGGGACTCGCGAGTGATCCTGGGTATCGACTTCGGCGGCACGAAAGTGGCGCTGGGGCTCGCCGACGACGCCGGAACCCTGCTGGCCACGCGCCGGCTGGACACCGACGCCGAGGCGGGGGCCGAGCAGGTGGTGACGCGCGCCCTCGCCGGGGCCAAGGCCCTGGTGGCGGACGAGGGCGCGCGCGTCGACTCGGTCGGTGTCGTCAGCCCCGGGATCGTTCTCGAGGACCGGATCCTGCTCGCGCCCAACGTGCCCGGGTGGGAACAGCTGCACCTGCGCTCGCTGGTCGCTGCCGAGTTCGGCGGCGTCCCCATCGCCACCGGCACGGACGCCAAGGCGGCCGCCCTGGCGGAATGGGAGTTCGGCACCCTCGCCGGCGCCGACCCGGCGGTCTTCCTGTCCCTCGGCACCGGCATCGCCGCCGCGGTCCTCATCGGCGGTGTTGTGCTGGCCGGCGCCAACGGGGCCGCGGGCGAGATCGGCTACAACCTGCTCGCGCCCCAGGGGACCGACGGCTTCGCCAGCGGCTCCGCGCCGCTGGAGGAAGCCGTGGGCGGGCGAGGGCTGGGCCGCCGGGCCGCGGAATTGCTGGGCCGCCCGGTGACGGCTGCATCGCTGTTCGCGCTCGCCCGGGAGAACACGCAGGCGAAGGAACTGGTCACGTCGGCGCTGGACGAGTTGTCCATGCACGTGGCCAATCTGGCCATCGCGTTCGATCCCTCGCGGATCGCCGTGGGTGGCGGACTTGTCCGGTCGGCCGATGTGTTGCTGCCGGCCCTGCGCGACCGGCTGGCGGGCGCGGTGCCGTTCCCGCCGGACCTGGTGGCGGCCCGGTTCGACCAGGACGCGTCGTTGCTCGGCGCGGTGGCTCTGGCCATGCGGCTGGGTACGGGGGGATAGCTGCCCGAAGGTGTGCCGGTGCCCCGACCCGGCACAGCTTCGGGTACCCGCGTTCTGAGGGGCGGTGCAGTTTTCGGTGCTGCCCCTCAGCCGTTTGTCCACAGCAGGCCGGAGTTGTGGACAGCTCGGCTCCTTTTCGGCTTGGGCCCCGTTTTTGTCGGGGGTGGCCGATAGAATGGACGTGGGGACACCCCCCTCAGGGAGGGCGGGGGCTGTTTCCCGGCGGCTGGTGGCCCGCCCGCACACGGTTCTTGTGTTGTCACTCAGGAGCTTGTGGCTTGCGCAACCGCAGAGCGGTGACGAAAGGCAGCCCGGCGAGGCGGAAGACGGTGGCTTGGCCGGCGAAGTCGAGGCCGGCGTCGCGAGCCAGTGCGACAACTTCCGAGACGGTCTCCGTGCGGTTGCGGCGGGGCAGGACGCGGGAAGCAAAACGCAGCCACCCATGAGTGAAGTGTTCGGCCACGACGGCGGTGCCGCCCGGAGCGAGGACGCGGTGGTTTTCCGCGAGGCCCCGGGCGGGGTCGGCCCAGTGGTGGAACGACATCGTCGAGAGCACCAGGTCGAAGGTCTCCGAAGGGTACGGGAGGGATTCCACGGTGCCGACGGAAAACGCGGCAGGGAAAGGCTTTTCGCGCGCCCGCGCGAGCATGCGGGACGCGGGGTCCACGCCGGACAAAGCGGCATCCGGGAAGCGGGTGTGGACCAGGGCGAGGAGCTCGCCGGTGCCGGCGCCCACGTCGAGGACCGAGTGGGGCGGGGCAGCGGCGGCGAAGGAGAGCGTCGCGCGGTGGACGGCGCCGAAGAAGCCCTGCATGGTCGGTTTGTCGTAGGTGTCGGCACGGGCGTCGAAGCGGCCGACGTCGTGGTAAGTCATGGTGCTCCGATCGTGGCGATGAAGGCGGCGGAGGCGGCGTCGATGGCGGTGGCGACGGTCTCCTCGGGAGCGGGGCGGTCGGCGTCGAGCCAGGTGAGGATCGTTTCGACCGAGAGGGTGGTCAGCAGGGTCGCGGCCCAAGCCCGGCGCGAGGGATCGGGGATTTCCGCCGGCAGCGCCGATTCGGCCACCAGGGAGCTTCGCGAGCGGAAGTCGGCTGCCCACGAGTCGAACTCCGGTTCACGCGCGACGTGGCGGAACAGCAGCCGGAAGCCGTCCGGATCGGAGGCCGCGGCGGCGACCGCCGCACGCACCAGGTCGACGCGGCCCGACGTGGCCATCCGCAGGCGGTCGCCGACGTCGTCGAGCACGGCGCGGTACAGGTCGGGCTTGCCGGCGAAGTGGCGGTAGATGATCGTCGCCGTCACGCCGGACTCGCGGGCGACCAGTTCGATCGTGGTGGCCGCGTAGCCGTCGCGGGCGAAGGCCGTCCGCGCCGCGGCGAGGATCTGCGCGCGGCGTTCGGCGCGGGGCATGAGTTTGCGGCCGGTGTCCACGAAAGTGTTTATAGCGCTCTGTACACCCAAGTGTAAACAGTTACCGGCGAACGCGCGTCGACTCCCGCACCACCAGCTCCGGCGTGAAGACCTCTTCGCGGCGCGGCGCCGGGTTCTCCTCCGTCTCCGCGAGCAGCTGCTCGGCGGCCGTGCGCCCGAGCCGGAACGCGGGCTGGCGCACGGACGTGAGCGGGACGGCCGCCGCGCCCGCGAACTCGATGTCGTCGTAGCCGACGATGGCCATCTCGTCCGGCACGCGCACGCCGGCACCGACCATCGCCTGCAGCACGCCGAGCGCGAGCAGGTCGTTGGCGCAGAAGACGGCCGTCGGCCGGGGGCTCATGCCGAGCAGGCGCGCGCCCGCGTCGCGGCCCGACGCGACGTCGAGGCCGATTGCCTCCACCCCCGACAGCTGCGCGCCCGAACCGGTGAGCACGGAGCGCACGCCGGCGTCGCGGTCGCGGCACTGCGTGAGGATGGTGGGACCGTTCACGAACCCGATGTGGCGGTGCCCGGTCTCCAGCAGGTGCCGGGCGGCGAGCGCACCGCCCGCGACGTCGTCGACCGACACGGAGCTCGCCTCGTCCGCGGGCACCTTGCGGTCCACGAACACGTACGGAATGCCACTACGGCGGAACGCCTGCATGGCGTCGCCGGCGGTGTCGACCGGGCTCAGCAGCACACCGCGCACGCGTTGCTCGGCGAGCATCGCGAGGTACGAAGCCTCGGTCTCGACCCGCTGCCCGCTGTTGCACGTGATGATGTTGATCCCTTGCGCGTGTGCGGCTTCCTCAGCCCCGCGGGCGACATCGACGAAAAACGGGTTCCCGAGGTCGAGCACGAGCAGCGCCATGATCCGCGATCGCCCGGCGCGCAGCTGCCGCGCGGACTCGTCGCGCACGTAGCCCAGCTCCTGGATGACCGACAGCACCCGGTTGCGCGTGGCCGTCGCGACGACGTGGGGCCGATTGACCACATTGGACACAGTGCCGATCGAAACGCCCGCGCGCTTCGCGACTTCCTTGATGCCGACCACGGCCCTCCCCTCGCCCTTGGGTGGCCAGCCTAACACGATGATGAAACGTTTCAGCGGGCGCCGTCGGCGCGGGACCGGTCCCGGCCGGAGCACGTTGGCGTCGGCGCCGTGAACGTCGTGCTGTGGTGCTGCTGACGGGTAAGCCGTTGTTCACGCGGGGAGGGCTTCACCGCCGGCGTCGCGATGCTGGTCGCCGCCGCGGCGCTCGTTTCGCCCGTGCTTGACGTGCGGCACGCGCGGTGGGGGGGGGGGGGCGGCGGCGCGCGCGGCCGACCCCGGCGGGCGGGGCCCCCGGCCGCGGCGGGGGTCGCGGGGGGGGGGCGGGCGCGGGC